>CAUJHQ010000029.1 GCA_963204815.1 Pseudomonadota bacterium
TACGGCACGCCGGCGGCGGCGAGCGCTTCCTTGTGGATCGGCGCGGTGACGATGGCCCGCCCGGCGCCGCGCCGCACCAGCGCCACCGCGTGCTCGATGCAGCGTGCCGCAGCGGCCCCGCAGCGGGCGTCGATGCGGCCCCAGGGCAGGCCTGCCAGGCCGGCCGGCAGGCCGGGCGGCGGCAGCACCGGCAGGCAGCCGCGCGGCACCTCGGCAAGGTCGGACGGAACTTCGATCACGGCGGTCATCGGCGCGCCGGCGCGGCGCAGCACCTGCGGGTCGCCGATCACCACCGCGTCGGCGAGCGCACCGCGCTCGAAGGCGGCGACGATGATCTCCGGTCCGATGCCGGCGGCGTCGCCCATCGTGACGAGCAGGGGCGTCATGCCGTAACGCCCGGAACGCACGTCCGGCAGGCGGCGCACACCTGCGCGCAGGTGCCTTGGCGCGTCTTCATGCTGGATTGTCGATCTCGATGAAGCGGTGCTGGAGCCCGAACTGCGCCGCCAGCGCCGCCGCCACCGCCGGTGCGCCGTAGCGCTCGGTGGCATGGTGGCCGCAGGCGAGGAACGCGACGCCGGTCTCGCGCGCGAGGTGCGCCTGCGGCTCGGACACCTCGCCGGTGACGAAGGCGTCGGCCCCGGCCGCGATGGCCGCCTCGAAGTGGCCCTGCGCGCCGCCGCTGCACCAGGCGACGCGGCGCAGCGGCCGGCCGTCGCCGGGCAGCAACAGCACGTCGCGGTCGAGCGCCGCGCGCGCCGCGGCGGCGAGCGCCGCGGCACTGGGGTGCGGGCCGGCCGGGCCGATGAAGCCGAGGTCCTGCTCGCCGAAGCGCGCGTCGGCCGCCACGTGCAGCCGCCGGCCGAGCTGGGCGTTGTTGCCGAGCTCGGCGTGCGCGTCCAGCGGCAGGTGGTAGGCGAACAGGTTGATCTCGTGCGCGAGCAGGCGCTTCACGCGCGCCTTCAGCCAGCCGGTGAGGCGGCCGTCCTGGCCGCGCCAGAACAGGCCGTGGTGCACGAGCAGCGTGTCGGCGCCGGCGGCGATGGCGGCGTCGATGAAGGCCAGGCTCGCCGTCACGCCGCTGGCGACGCGGCGCACCTCGCGCCGGCCCTCGACCTGCAGGCCGTTCGGCCCATAATCCTTGAAAGCCTCCGGCCGCAGCATCACCTGCAGGTAGGTGTCGACATCAGCAAGCTCGGCCATCGTGCCGGGACCCCAGGACATGTTGCGCAGAACGTGGCTCGTATTCTCGCAGGCGGTGACCGTCGCGCTCGCCGTGCTCTTCGTCGTCGTGACGCTCAAGCCGCAATGGCTGCCGCACGGTGGCGCCGCGAGCGTGGTATTGCCGGCGCCGACGATCGTGCAGGCGCCACCGCCGGCGGCTTCGGCGGCCGCGGCCACTTCCAGCTACGCGCCAGCAGCGCGGCGCGCCACGCCGGCGGTGGTCAGCATCGTCGCCAGCAAGATGGCGCGCAAGAACCCGCACACCGACGACCCGCGTTTCCGCTTCTTCTTCGGTGACGGCGCGCCCTCGCGGCAGGCGCAGACCGGGCTGGGCTCCGGCGTCATCGTGTCGCCCGAGGGCTACCTGCTGACGAACAACCACGTCATCGAGGGCGCCGACGACATCGAAGTCCAGATCGCCGACGGCCGCCAGGTCAGCGCGCGCATCGTCGGCACCGACCCCGAGACCGACCTCGCGGTGCTGAAGATCGACCTCGACCGCCTGCCCGCCATCGCCTTCGGTCACGCACCGGCGCTGCAGGTGGGCGACGTGGTGCTGGCGATCGGCAACCCGTTCAACGTCGGCCAGACCGTGACCTCGGGCATCGTCAGCGCGCTCGAGCGCAACCAGCTCGGCCTGTCGACCTTCGAGAACTTCATCCAGACCGACGCCGCCATCAACCCCGGCAACTCCGGCGGCGCGCTCGTCGACGCCGCCGGCAACCTCGTCGGCATCAACACGGCGATCTTCTCGCGCAGCGGCGGCAGCATGGGCATCGGCTTCGCGATCCCGGTGGACACCGCGCGACAGGTGATGGAGAGCCTGGTGAAGGACGGCCAGGTCACGCGCGGCTGGATCGGCGTCGAGCCGCGTGACCTGACGCCCGAGCTCGCCGAGAGCTTCGGCCTGCCCGTCAAGGAAGGCGTGCTCATCACCGGCGTGCTGGCCGAGGGCCCGGCCGCCAGGGGCGGGCTGCGCCCGGGCGACGTGGTGACCAGCATCGCCGGTGCATCGGTCGCGAACACGGCGCAGCTGCTGTCGGCGGTGGCGGCGCTGAAGCCGCAGAGCACGGCGGCCATCGGCGTGCAGCGCGGCGGCCAGACGCTCGACGTGACGCTTATCGTGGCACAGCGGCCGAAGGCGCGCACGCAGGCGCGCAGCCGCTAGCCAGCGCGGCGCTCAGGCGGCGGTGGTCTTGTCGTCCGCCGCGTCGGCGTCCGGTGCCTGCGTGTGCTTGATGAAGAAGCCCGCGGCGATGATGCCCACCTCGTAGAGGATGCACATCGGAATCGCCAGCGCGAGCTGCGAGATCACGTCGGGCGGCGTGACGATGGCCGACACGATGAAGGCGCCGACGATGAAGTAGCCGCGCGCCTTGCGCAGCTGCTCGATGCTGACGATGCCCATGCGCGCCAGCACGATCACGGCGATGGGCACCTCGAACGCGATGCCGAAGACGAGGAACAGCGTCAGCACGAAACCGAGGTACTGCTCGATGTCAGGCGCCACCGTGATGGCGCTCGGTGCGAAGGCCTGGATGAACTGCGACATCGCCGGGATGACGACGAAGTAGCAGAAGGCGACGCCGGCGAAGAACAGCAAGGTGCTGGAGACGACCAGCGGCAGCACCAGCCGCTTCTCGTGCGAATACAGCCCCGGCGCGACGAAGGCCCACACCTGGTACAGCACGACCGGCAGCGCGACGAGGAACGCGGCCATCAACGCGATCTTCAGCGGCACCAGCACCGGCGAGATGACGCCGGTGGCGATCTGCTTCGTGCCTTCGGGCAGGTGCGAGATCATCGGCTGCGCGAGGATGTCGTAGAGCGCGCTCGGGCCGGGGTAGAGCAGCAGCACGACGAAGCAGACGCCGACGGCGATCAGCGAACGGATCAGCCGGTCGCGCAGTTCGACGAGGTGGGAGACGAACGGCGCCTCGGTGCCGGCGAGTTCGTCTTTCGGATCGGTCATGGTCGGGTGCCCGGCGGCCGGAAGCGGGCGACGCGCGCCGCGCCAGACTGGGTGTGCGTCTTCACGCCGTGGCGGCGCTTGTACCACTGCGGCGTGGCGCCACGCTTCAGGCGCCAGTTCTTCTTCGGATGGCGGTAACTCGGCGGCGGCGGCGCCAGCGGCTCGTAGGGGCTGCCGTCACCGGCGAGCCCGGCCGAGCCGAGGCCGCCGGTGGCGTCCTTCCAGGAGCTTTCGAACGACGAACTCGCCGCGGACACTTCCTGCTGGATCGTGCTCTCGACGTTGCGCGCGGCGTCCTCGAACTGCGTCTTCATCTTCTTGAGCTCGTCGAGCTCGATGGAGCGGTTCACCTCGGCCTTCACGTCGGCCACGTAGCGCTGCGCCTTGCCGAACAGGTGGCCGACCGTGCGCGCCACCTTGGGCAGTTTCTCGGGCCCGATGACGATGAGGGCGACCGCGCCGATGAGCGCGATCTTGTCGAAGCCGAAGTCGATCACCGGAGCGCCAGACCTTCGTTCAGGACTTCGTCTTCGCCTCGACGTCGACGGTGTTCGCGTCGGCGCTGCGCTGCTGCGCGGTGACCTGCTGAGACGGTGCCGCCGGCGTGCCGGCCGCCGCGTCGGAGCCGGCCTCGCCGCCCGACTTGACGCCGTCCTTGAAGCCCTTGACGGCCGCGCCGAGGTCGGAGCCGATGTTCTTCAGCTTCTTGGTGCCGAAGATCATGACGACCACCAGCAGCACGATGAGCCAATGCCAGATGCTGAAACTTCCCATGTCTTACTCCTGCGAAGAGGAACTGCGGATTCTAGGTGACGCGGGCGATCGGCCCGGGTTGCGGTAAGGAGATCGGCCGGGAGGCTCAGCCCTTCAGCCAGGGGCGCGGGCCACCCATCACGTGCATGTGGAGGTGGTAGACCTCCTGGCCACCGTCCGGGCCGCAGTTCAGCACGGTGCGGAAGCCGTTCGTCACGCCCAGGTCTTTCATCAGGCGCGGCGCCAGCGCGAGCATGCGGCCGAGCAGCGGCACGTGCTCGGCGGTGACATCGGTGTGGCTGGCGATGTGCAGCTTGGGAATCACCAGCACGTGCACCGGCGCCCAGGGATGGATGTCATGGAAGACGAGCAACTCGTCGTCCTCGTGGACCTTCTTCGCCGGGATCTGGCCGGCGACGATCTTGCAGAAGATGCAGTTCGGGTCTGAGCTCACGCGGGCATCGGTCGGTTGCTGTTGAGGGCCATCCAGCCGCGCACCACGCGGTAGAGGAACCAGATGGAGATGATCGTCCACGCGATCCAGCCCGGCACGAGGAAGAAGAACCAGAGCGGGATCGTCACCACGTAGAGCACGGCCGCCGCGATCACGGTGCGAATGCGCCACGCGAAGTGCGATTCCTGCCAGGTGCCGTTGGCGTCGGACTTCTTGACGAGGTCGAGGATGAAGGCCACCGCCAGCAGCGTGATGCTGGCCTGCGCGCCCGGCATCACCGCCGCAACGGCGACGATGGTGTGCAGCAGGTAGCTGATGTGGCCGACGGTCTTCAGCGAGCCGTCGCGGCCGGGCACGTCGATGACATCGTTCATGCGGATCCTCCTTCGCGCGCCTTCACCTTGCGCAGGGCGAACTCTTCCAGACCCGACAGGCCCTCGCGGCGCCGCAGTTCGGCCAGCACGTCCGCCGGTTCCAGCCCATATTGCGCAAGCGCCACGAGGCAGTGGAACCAGAGGTCGGCCATTTCCGCGGTGAGGCGCTCGGGCACGCCGTCCTTGCCGGCCATGACGACTTCCGTCGCTTCTTCGCCGACCTTCTTCAAGATGGCGTCGGGGCCCTTGGAAAACAAGCGCGCGACGTAGCTTTTGTCGGGGTCGCCGCCGCGCCGGCTGGCGATGACGGCGGCCAGGCGCGCCAGGGTGTCGTCGGAAGCGCTCATTTGTAGATGCTCTCGGGGTCCTTCAGCACCGGCTCGACGGCCTGCCAGACGTCGCCTTCCAGGCGCTGGAAGAAGCAGCTGTGGCGGCCGGTGTGGCAGGCGATGCCGGGCTCGTGGCCGAGTTGGGTGACGGTGAGCAGCACGACGTCGTTGTCGCAGTCGGTGCGGATCTCGTGCACCTTCTGGATGTGGCCCGACTCCTCGCCCTTGTGCCAGAGGCGGCCGCGCGAACGGCTCCAGTAGACGGCCTCGCCGCGGCGCGCGGTTTCCGCCAGCGCCTCGCGGTTCATGAAGGCGAACATCAGCACGTCGTGAGTGCCCGCTTCCTGCGCGATCACGGGCACGAGGCCGTCGCGGTCCCACTTGATGCTGTCCAGCCAGGTCATGCCGGCAGTCTAATGGGTGGGGCCGGAGAAGCCGCGCTCGGCGGCAAACCAGCCCAGCACGGGCACCGTGCCGGGCAGCACCGGGGCCACCTGCACGGGCAGCGTCTGCCAGGCCATGGCCTGGCGCTCGCGCATCTCGAACGCGCCCTGCCATTCGTACACCTTGCAGAAGTGCAGCCGCACCAGCGCGTGCGGGTAGTCGACCATCTCGACCTTCCACGGCTGCGCAGCGCCGATGGTGATGCCCAGCTCTTCGTGCAGTTCGCGCCGCAGGGCCTGTTCGACCGACTCGCCGGGTTCGACCTTGCCGCCCGGGAACTCCCAGTAGCCGGCGTAGACCTTGCCTTCCGGGCGGCTGGTGAGCAGGAAGTTGCCGTCGGGGTCGATCAGCACGCCCACCGCGACGTCCACCGGACGGCGCGGCGCCTGCTGCTCGACGTCGACCGGCGTCCTATCCACCGTGTCGCCCTGCGTAGTCGCGCGCGAACTGGTACGCCACGCGCCCGGATCGCGAGCCGCGCTCCAGCGCCCACACCAGCGACTCCTGGCGCGCCGCCACGATCGCATCTTCCGGCACGCCGAACGAGCGCAGCCATTGCGCCACGATCGCCAGGTACTCGTCCTGCGTGAACGGGTAGAAGCTGACCCAGAGACCGAAGCGCTCGGACAGCGAGATCTTCTCTTCCACGACCTCACCCGGGTGCACCTCGCCGTCCTCGGTGTGCTGGTACGTGAGGTTCTCCTTCATGTACTCGGGCAGCAGGTGGCGGCGGTTGCTGGTGGCGTAGATCAGCACGTTGTCGCTGGCCTGCGCGATCGAGCCGTCGAGCATGCTCTTCAGCGCCTTGTAGCCCGGCTCGCCCTCGTCGAAGCTGAGGTCGTCGCAGAAGACGATGAAGCGCTCCGACCGGTCGGCGACGAGGTCGACCAGGTCCGGCAGGTCGACGAGATCGCCCTTGTCCACTTCGATCAGGCGCAGGCCGCGACCCGAGAACTCGTTCAGGCAGGCCTTGATCAGCGAGCTCTTGCCGGTGCCGCGCGCGCCGGTGAGCAGCACGTTGTTGGCGCCGCGGCCGGCGACGAACTGCTCGGTGTTGCGCAGCAGGCGTTCCTTCTGCGCGTCGACCTCCTTCAGGTCGGCCAGGCGGATGGTGGCGACGTGGCGCACCGGTTCGAGCACGCCGGCGCTGCCGCGGCGGCGATAGCGGAAGGCGACCGAAGCGTTCCAGTCGGGCGCCGTCGGCGCATGCGGCAGGATGACTTCCAGGCGCGCGAGCAGCGACTCGGCGCGCAGCAGCAGGTGTTCGAAAGCGGAATTCATGGCGCGGAGTTTAGGGCCCGCACCTCGTCGCCCACGACGGCGAACACGCGGTCGCCGGGATCGCGCCGCATCACGTGCATGCCCGTGAAGGCGCCGAACGCGGGCAGCACGCCGACCGCGGCGCCGAAGTGGAAGCACGGCAGCCGCAGCCGGTCGTGCGCGCGGCCACCGAGCACCACCGCCGGGTGCACGTGGCCGGCCAGCACGTAGGCGCCGGCGACCGCGACCGGCTCGTGCGCCAGCGCGAACGGGCCGAGCGGCCAGGGCTCCTCGACCGCCTGCACGCGCCACGCCGCGGGCGGGTCGCCGGCATGGCGGTCGTGGTTGCCGCGCACCAGCACGAGTTCCAGCGCCGCATGGCGTTCACACCAGGCTTCGACGGCCGCCCAGGTGGCCGGCGCGGCCGCGCGCGCCGAGTGCAGCAGGTCGCCGAGGAACACGATGCGCGTCGCGCCGGTGGCCGCGAGCGCCACGTCCAGCCGCGCCAGCGTCTCGCTCGTCGTGCCCTGCGGCACAGGCACGCCGAGGCGGCGGAACGACACCGCCTTGCCGACGTGCGCATCCGCGACCAGCAGCGTGGCGTGTTCGGGCAGGTACGCGGCGCGGTCGGCCAGCAGGCGCACCGGCGCGCCGGCGACCTGGATCTCGAGCATGACGCGTCAGGACGTGAGGCGTGCGAGCGCGGGCTCGAGCAGCTCGGTCGGCAGGCGCTTGAAGCCCGAGCGCGCGTAGCGCTGCAGGCGGCCGACGATCAGCGAGGTGATCGCCGACGACAGCGCGTTCGCATCCACCGTGGGCGTGGGCGAGCCCGCGGCCTCGGCGGCAGCGCGCAGGCTCTGGCGCAGCTGCGATTCGACGCGGTCGAAGAACTGGTTCATGCGCGCGATGAGGCGCTCGTGCTCGAAGACCAGCGCGTCGCCGACCATCACGCGCGTCATGCCCGGGTTCTTCTCGCCGAACTGCAGCAGCATCGCGGCGATCTTCTGCGCCTGCGCGGCACCGGAGGCTTCGCGTTCGGTGATCTGGTTGACGAGCGTGAAGACGCTCGACTCGATGAACTCGATCAGCCCCTCGAACATCTGCGCCTTGCTGGCGAAGTGGCGGTACAGCGCCGCTTCGGAGACGTCGAGCCTGGCCGCCAGCGCCGCGGTCGTGATGCGCTCGGCGCCCGGCTGTTCGAGCATGGCCGCCAGCGTCTGCAGGATCTGCACGCGGCGTTCGCCGGGGCGCGGGCGCTTGCGCGCCGGGGTGGCCGGGGCCGCGGTGCCGGGCTCCTCGCCTTCCGCGACGGCGGCCGTCGGGTCTGCTGCTTCGGAGGGATCGGACATCGATGCGCTTGGGGC
Source organism: Pseudomonadota bacterium (assembly GCA_963204815.1). GTDB lineage: Bacteria > Pseudomonadota > Gammaproteobacteria > Burkholderiales > Burkholderiaceae_C > Rubrivivax. Next base: position 8,175 of record CAUJHQ010000029.1, read on the forward strand.
GGAGGCGGGGTTCAGGAACATTCTGGCACAGCGGATACAGCGCTCACGGTGCAGGTAAACACTGACATTCCAGCGCGCGCAGCCGTGTGATGCGGCGGTCCACATAGGCCGGCAGGCGGCTCACGCGCGTGGCCGCGGCGATGCCGTGGGTGGCGCTGCGCGTGTAGCGCTGCATCCACACCGTGCCCATGCCGACGCGACGCGCCGACTTCAGGTGCCCGGTCGTGTCCTCGACGAGCACGCAGCGCGACGGCGGCACGCGCAGGCGCACGGCCAGCCGGCGCAGCATGCGCGCGTCGGGCTTGGGGCGCAGCGCGCCGAACATCGTCATCTGCTCGATCGGGATCACGCCGTCGAACAGCGACGTGATGCCCAGCACGCCCAGCACGCGCCGCGTGTAGTCGGCCGGCGCGTTGGTGAGGATGTACTTGCGGCCGGGCAGCCGCGCGAGCGCTGCGAAGTCGTGGCGATGGCCGCGCACGCGGTCCTCCAGCCCGGGCAGCGCGTGCGTGTGGTGCAGGAAGTGGTGCGCCTTCACGCCGTGGTGGCGCACCAGCCCCAGCAGCGTGGCGCCGTAGCGCAGCCAGTAGCGGCGGCGCAAAGCGTCGGCGGCCGCACGGTCGAGCGACAGTTCGCGCTCGATGTAGGCCGTCATCAGCTCGTTGATGTCGCGGAACGCCGCGTGCGACGCGTCGTGCAGCGTGTTGTCGAGGTCGAACAGCCAGACCGGTTCGTCACGCACGGGCGGCCTCCGCGGCACGCTGCGCGTCGCGCCGGCCGAGCGCGCCGATGCCGACGAGCATCATCGCGGCGCCCAGCCACTGCGCGGCGCCCAGCGTCTCCCCCAACAGCCACGCGGCCAGCAGCACCGCGGTGAGCGGCTCCACCAGCGTGGCCACCGTCAGCGCGGTGGGCGACAGGCGCCGTGCACTCCAGCTGAAGATCAGCAGGGCCAGCGCCGCCGTCACCAGGCCAAGGTAGAGCAGCCAGGCTTCCGGCGGCAGATCGCGCGGCCAGGTGAGCGGGGTGTAGAGCGCCGACAGCCCCATCACCGCCGCCGCCACCAGCGTGAGCCCGGTGGTCGCCGGCCCGGCGCCGAGCGCCAGCGACAGCCGGCCGCTGTGCAGCATGAACACCGCGTACAGCAGCGCGGCGGTGCCGGTCAGCGCCAGGCCCTCGACCCAGGCATCCGCCACCAGCGGCGCGGCGCCGCTGTCGTGGCGGGCGACGACGAGCGCGGTGCCGCCCAGCGCCACCGCCAGCCAGAGCAGCAGCGCCGCGTCGAGCCGCTCGCGGCCGCGCAGCACCTGCCACAGGGACACCAGTGCCGGCGGCAGGCACACCGCCACCAGCGTGGCCACCGCGGCGCCGACGCGCGCGATGGCCAGGAACCAGGCCAGCACCGACAGCGACATGCAGGCCCCGGCCAGCAGCAGCACCGGCGAGTGTGCCGCCAGGCGGCGGAACAACGAGGGCCGGCCGAACGCCGCGAGCAGCGCCACCGCGCCGACGACGAAGCGCCAGAACGAGATGTTCTCGGCCGCCATGCCGTGGCGCGTGAGCAGCTGGTTGACGACCAGCGCGCCGGTGCCCCACAAGGCGCTGGCGCCGCAGGCCGCGGCCAGCGCGGGCACCGTGCGGTTCATCTCAATGGCTGCGGATCATGGTCCCGAAGGCCTGGTCGGACAGGATCTCCAGCAGCAGCGCGTGCGGCACCCGGCCGTCGATGATGTGCACCGCGTTGACGCCGCTCTTCGCGGCATCGATCGCGCCGGCCAGCTTGGGCAGCATGCCGCCGCTGATGGTGCCGTCGGCGATGAGCTCGTCGATGCGGCGCGCCGTCAGCTCCGTGATCAGCGCGCCCTGCTTGTCGAGCACGCCGCGGATGTTGGTCAGCATCAGCAGCTTCTCGGCGTTGAGCACGGTCGCGAGCTTGGCGGCGACGACGTCGGCGTTGATGTTGTAGCTCTCGTTGTGGGCACCGAAGCCGATCGGGCTGACGACCGGAATGAACTGGTCGTCCTGCAACGCCTTCACGACGCTGGGGTCGATGGACTCGATCTCGCCGACCTGGCCGATGTCGTGCTCCTTCGCCGGGTCGTCCTTGTCGACGATCTTCAGCTTGCGGGCGCGGATCATGCCGCCGTCGCGGCCAGTCAGGCCCACCGCCTTGCCGCCGGCGGCGTTGAGCAGGCCGACGATGTCCTGCTGCACCTCGCCGCCGAGCACCCACTCGACGACCTCCATCGTCTCGGCGTCGGTGACGCGCATGCCCTGGATGAAGGTGCCCTTCTTGCCCAGGCGGCCCAGCGCCTCGTCGATCTGCGGGCCGCCGCCGTGCACGACGATCGGGTTCATGCCCACCAGCTTCAGCAGCACCACGTCTTCGGCGAAATCCTGCTGCAGCGCGGGGTCGGTCATCGCGTTGCCGCCGTACTTGATGACCAGCGTCTTGCCGTGGTACTTGCGGATGTACGGCAGCGCCTGGGCCAGGATCTCGGCCTTCTCGCGCGGGGTGATATGGTCGACGGGCGTGTCGTGCGGCGTGCTCATGGGCGGCGTCCGTGAAGCGGGGTCGCACGATTGTAGGGACGCCCCGGTCGGCGGCACGCGCCGCCAGCGCGTTGTGGCGGCAAGGAGTGGACGACGATGAAACGCTGGCTCGCCCCGATGCTCACCGCGCTGGCCGCCTCGGCAGCCCTCGCGGCCGCGCCCGCCGTCGACGGCGAGGTCACCAAGGTCGACGTGCCCGCGGCGCGCCTGACGGTGCGCCACAACGGCATCGCCCACCTGGACATGCCGCCGATGGCGCTGGCCTTCCGCGTCGCCGACCCGAAGCTGCTCGACGGCCTGGCGCCCGGCGACAAGGTGCGCTTCAGCGCCGAGCGCCTGAACGGCGCCTTCACCATCACGGCGATCGCGAAACGGCCCTGAGGCTACAGTGGCGCCATGACCGCCGCCGCCCCACCGCCGCACGCGCACGACCTGAAGCCGTTCCGCCACAGCCACGCCTTCGGCGATGCGGGCGCGGCGCGCCGCCGGCGTGCGCTGGCGCAGGTGACGGCGATCACGCTGGTGGTGATGGTGGTCGAACTCGCCGCCGGCTGGTGGAGCGGCTCGCTGGCGCTGCTGGCCGATGGCTGGCACATGGGCACGCACGCGCTCGCGCTCGGCGGCGCGGTGCTGGCCTACCAGATGTCGGCACGCGCCGGCGACCACGCGGGCTACGCCTTCGGCGGCTGGAAGATCGAGGTGCTGACGGCCTACACGAGCGGCCTCGCGCTGCTCGTCGCGGCAGCCTGGATCGCCATCGACGCGGTGGCCACGCTGCGCACGCCGCAGCCCATTGCCTACGAAGAGGCGATGGCGGTGGCGCTGCTCGGCCTGGCGGTGAACCTGCTGTCGGCCTGGCTGATGGCGCGCAGCGGCGGGCACGGCCACCATCACGGGCACGGGCACGGGCACGAACACGGAGAAGCGCAGCACGACGCGCATCACCACGGGCGCCACGATCACCACGATCACCACGGCCACCACGGCCACGACCACAACTTCAACGCCGCCTACTTTCACGTGCTGGCCGACGCGTTCACGTCGGTGCTGGCCATCGCGGCGCTGGCCGGTGGCCTGTGGTTCGGCTGGGCCTGGCTCGATCCCGCGGTGGCGCTGATCGGCGCCATGGTGATCGGCCAGTGGGCCATCGGCGTGCTGCGCGGCAGCGCGAAGGCGCTGGTGGACGCCACCGCCGACCCGGCGCTGCGCGAGCGCATCACCGAACTCGTGGAGTCCGATGGCGACGCCACGGTCGCCGACCTGCACGTCTGGCAGGTCGGCGCGGCGGCCTGGTCGGCGGCGGTCGCCGTCGTCGCCGACCGCCCGCTGCCGGCCGCCGATTACCGCGCGCGGCTGGCCGCCATCGAGCCGCTGCGCCACGTCACGGTGGAAGTGCACCGTTGCACCGGGCCGGCGGTGACGCCTTCGTGACGCCGCGGGTTTTGCGGCGCCCGCACAATCCGCGGCTCTTTCCGGAGGACTGACCGATGACCGCCACGCTCGCCCATCTGAAGAACCACCAGGTCCGCCTGGCCGCCCGCCCTCAGGGCCTGCCGAAGGCCAGCGACTGGCAGTTCACCGAAGAGCCGGTGGCCGAGCCGGCCGACGGCGGCGTGCTCGTGAAGACGCTCGCGCTGTCGCTCGACCCGGCGATGCGCGGCTGGATGAACGAAGGCAAGAGCTACATCCCGCCAGTCGGCATCGGCGAGGTGATGCGCGCCGGCGGCATCGGCGTGGTCGTGGCGTCGAAGAACCCGGCCTTCGCGGTCGGCGACCACGTGACCGGCGGCCCCGGCGTGCAGGAGTACTGCCTGGTGCCGGCCGACCAGCTGAAGCGCTCGGGCCTGGCGAAGATCGACCTGCGGCTGGGCAGCGTGACCCAGTGGCTCAACGTGCTGGGCATGCCCGGCATGACCGGCTACTTCGGGCTGATGGACATCGGCCAGCCGAACGCCGGCGAGACGGTGGTCGTCTCGGGCGCCGCCGGCGCCGTGGGCCAGACGGTCGGCCAGGTCGCGAAGATCAAGGGCTGCCGCGTGGTGGGCATCGCCGGCGGCGCCGCCAAGTGCGAGTGGGTCGTGAAGGAACTCGGCTTCGACGCCTGCATCGACTACAAGGGCGGCAGCGTGAAGGACGGGCTGAAGGAACACTGCCCGAACGGCGTCGACATCTACTTCGACAACGTCGGCGGCGAGATCCTGGACACCGTGCTCACGCGCATCAACCGCAAGGCCCGCATCATCATCTGCGGCGCCATCAGCCAGTACAACAACACCACGGCCGTGCAGGGCCCGAAGAACTACCTCAGCCTGCTGGTCAACCGTGCCCGCATGGAAGGCATGGTGGTGTTCGACTACGCCGACCGCTACGGCGTGGCCATCGCCGAGATGGCCGGGTACCTGCAGCAGGGCCGCATGAAGAGCAAGGAGGACGTCGTCGAGGGTGGCGTGAAGGTCTTCCCCGAAACGCTGAACAAGCTCTTCAGCGGCGAGAACTTCGGCAAGCTGGTGCTGAAGGTGGCAGACGCCTGAAGCAAACGGGGCGCCGCACGGCGCCCCGCCCAACTTCAGAAGTGGATGCCCTGCATCATCTGCTGCAGCGCCATCGCCTCCGGCGAGAGCCCGCCCTTGCCGCCCTTCTCGCCCTTCGCCGCATCGCTGTCCGGGAACATGCGGAAGCTGGTGTTCATGACGATCTGCGCGACGCGCGGCGCCGCCGCGTGCAGCAGCTCGCCGGTGATGCCCAGCCGGGTGGCAATGCGCACCGGCTTGGCGATGCAGGCCTGCGCGATCATGTCCGCCGCCTGCTCGGGCGCCAGCGTCGGCACGTTGTTGTAGATCTTCGTCGGCGCGATCATCGGCGTGCGCACCAGCGGCATGTTGATGGTGGTGAAGGTGATGCCGAGGTCGGCGTACTCGCTCGAGGCGCAACGCGTCCAGGCATCGAGCGCCGCCTTGCTGGCCACGTAGGCGGAGAAGCGCGGCGCGTTCGTCAGCACGCCGATCGAGCTGATGTTGACGATGTGGCCCTTGCGCTTCTTCACCATGCCGGGCAGGAAGCCCATCGTCACGCGCAGGCACCCGAAGTAGTTCAGGTCCATCGTGCGCTGGAAGTCGTGGAAGCGGTCGTAGCTGCTCTCGATGGCGCGGCGGATCGAACGGCCGGCGTTGTTGATCAGGAAGTCGACGCCGCCGTGCTCGTCGTCCAGCGCCTTCACGAACTCGGCGCAACCCGCGGCATCGGCGATGTCGACGCTGTAGCTGTGCACCTTCGGGCTCGCGTTGCCGCGCTCCTTCGCGAAGGCGACGATCTCCTTCACCGCGTCGGCCAGCTTGTCGGCGTCGCGCGCGCAGATGATCGTGATGGCGCCGGCCTCGGCGAACTTGCACGCCGCCGCCAGGCCGATGCCCGACGAGCCGCCCGTCACCAGCACCACCTTGCCGCCGACCGTGCCCTTCAGCGAACGGTCGATGAACAGGTCGGGGTCGAGGTGGCGTTCCCAGTAGTCCCACAGGCGCCAGGCGTAGTCGTGCAGGTTCGGGCACTCGATGCCGCCGGCCTTCAGGATCGCCGCGGCCTCGCGGTTGTCGAAGCGCGTCGGGTAGTTGATGAAGGTGAGGAAGTCGTCCGGCAGGCCCAGGTCCTTCATCACCGCGGCGCGCACGCGGCGCACCGGCGCCAGCGCCATCAGGCCCTTCTTCACGCTCTTCGGGATGAAGCCGAGCAGCGCCGCGTTGACGAACACGTTCATCTTCGGCGCGTGCGCGGCCTTGCCGAAGACGTCGAGCACGTCGCCGACGCGGTAGCCCACCGGGTCCGTCAGGTGGTAGCACTTGCCCTTGGTGTCGTGGCGCGAGTGGCTGATGTGGTCGATGGCCGCCACCACGAAGTCCACCGGCACGATGTTCAGGCGCCCGCCTTCGAGGCCGATCGACGGGAACCACGGCGGCAGGATCTGCCGCATGCGCTGGATCAGCTTGAAGAAGTAGTACGGGCCGTCGATCTTGTCCATCTCGCCGGTCTTGCTGTCGCCGACGACGACGGCCGGGCGGTACACCGTCCACGGCACCTTGCACTCCTTGCGCACGATCTTCTCGCTCTCGTGCTTGGTCATGAAGTACGGGTGTTCCAGGCCCTCGGCTTCCTCGAACATGTCCTCGCGGAACACGCCTTCGTAGAGGCCGGCGGCGGCGATGCTGCTCACGTGGTGCAGGTGGCCGGCGTCGACCGCCTTCGCGAACTCGCAGACGTTGCGCGTGCCTTCGATGTTGACGCGGACCTGGCTCTCCTCGTCGGCGCCGAGGTCGTAGATGGCCGCGAGGTGGTAGACGCCGGCGATCTTGCCCTTCAGCGCCTTCAGGTCGTCGCCGCCGACGCCGAGCTTGCGCGCCGTGAGGTCGCCGGTGACCGGCACCGCGCGCGTCTTCGAGACGCCCCAGTACTCGTAGAGCGCTGCGAGCTTGCCTTCGCTGCCCGGGCGCACCAGGAAGTGCACCGTCGTGCCGCGCCGTGCCAGCAGCGCCTTCACGAGCCTCTTGCCGATGAAACCGGTCGCGCCGGTGACGAAGTACTGCATGCGGGCCTCCTCGTGAGCGATGGTGCGAAAAGGGCGCCAGCATAGAGCCGTCTCACTAGAGATTTAGGCTGCCGCCCCCACGGGGGAACCCTATATTGGCGCCCTCAGACGACCCGCAACAACACGAGGAACCGCACCATGGTCAAGAAGCTCAAGAGCCTTTCCGAGAAGAAGTCGACCTCCGCCGCCGGCCTGCTCGACAGCCACCTGGCCAGTTCGGTGAAGGACTCGGCGCAGCAGATCTGGCTCGCCGGCATGGGCGCGTTCTCGAAGGCCCAGGAAGAAGGCGGCAAGGTCTTCGAGGCGCTGGTCAAGGAAGGCGCCAGCCTGCAGAAGAAGACCCAGGCCGTCGCCGAGGAGAAGATCGGCGAGGTCACCGGCAAGATGAGCGCGATGGCCGGCACCGTCACCGCCAAGGCGGGCCAGAACTGGGACAAGCTCGAAACCATCTTCGAGCAACGCACCGCCAAGGCGCTGAACAAGCTCGGCGTGCCGACCGCCAAGGACGTGCAGGCGCTGACGCAGCGCGTCGACGAACTGGCCGCCGCCGTCTCGCGGCTGACCAAGGGCACGCCGGCCGCCAAGGGCGCGGCGGCGAAGAAGGCCGCCGTCAAGGCGCCGGCGAAGAAGGCCCCGGCCAAGCGCGCGGCCCGCAAGGCGGCCTGACCGCCGACCCGATGGCCGCCACCGGCCGCCGCCGCCTCGTGAAGCCGCGCATCGGCCTCGCGCTGGCCGGTGGCGGCCCGATGGGCGCCATCTACGAGATCGGCGCGCTCTGCGCGCTGCAGGAATCGCTGGCGGGGGTCGACCTCAACGACCTCGCCGGCTACGTCGGCGTCAGTGCCGGCAGCTTCGTCGCCGCCGGGCTGGCCAACGGCATCACGCCGCGCCAGCTGTGCACCTCGTTCATCGAGAACGATGGCCCGCGCGCCGACATCATCCGCCCCACGCTGTTCGTGCAGCCGGCGCTCGGCGAGTTCGTGCGCCGCCTCGCCGCGCTGCCCGGGCTGGCGGTGCAGGCCGGCTGGCGCTACGCCTTCGACCGCCGCGGCCTGCTGCCGGCGATCGAGCACCTGGGCCGCGCGCTGCCCACCGGAATGTTCGCGAACGCGCCGCTGGAGCGGCAGATCCGCCGACTGCTGTCGGCGCCGGGCCGCACGAACGACTTCCGGCAGCTGTCGCGCAAGCTCTTCATCGTCGCCACCGACCTGGACAGCGGCGAGTCGGCACCGTTCGGCGCGAAGGGCCTGGACCGCGTGCCGATCTCGCAGGCGGTGGCCGCGAGCGCGGCGCTGCCGGGGCTGTTCCCGCCGGTGCCGGTCGAGGGCCGCTGGTACGTCGACGGCGCGCTGAAGAAGACGCTGCACGCGCGCATGCTGCTCGACGAAGGGCTGGACCTCGTCATCGCGCTGAACCCGCTCGTGCCCTTCGACGCCACCCACCCGCACCGCCACCGCGTGATGAGCGGCGCAGACCGGCCGATCCCGCGCCTCGTCGACGGCGGGCTGCCGGTGGTGCTGAGCCAGACCTTCCGCACGCTGATCCACTCGCGGCTCGAGCTCGGCCTGAAGGGCTACGAGACCAGCCACCCCGAGACCGACATCCTGCTCTTCGAGCCCGACCACCGCGACCCGGAGATGTTCATCGCCAACACCTTCGGCTATTCGCAGCGCCGCGCGCTCGCCGAGCACGCCTACCAGCAGACGCGGGCCGACCTGCGCTCGCGCCGCGGCACGCTGGGCGCCACGCTGGCGCGCCACGGCCTGGCGCTCGACGACGCGGCGCTCGACGACCCCACGCGCCGCCTGGTGCGCCGCCGCCGGCCTGCGGGCACGCAGGCCGCGCGCACCGTGGAGCGCCTGGAAGAGGTGCTCGACGACCTGGCCGAATCGCTTGCCGACCTCGGCGTGCCCGACGTGGCGCCGGGCCGCCCGCGCCGTCAGTCGCCCAGGTAGCGCGCCTCCAGGTGCGCCTTGAAGTGCGCCGGGTTCAGCGGCTCGCCGCTCGCCCGCACCGCGAGCTCGTCGGTCGTCCAGCGGCTGGCCTGGCTCCAGATGTTGCGGCGCAGCCAGTCGAACACCGCGGCCAGGTCGCCGGCGCCGATGCGCGCGTCCAGGTCGGGCATCTCGCGCCGCATGGCGGCGAACCACTGGGCGGCATACATGGCGCCGAGTGAATAGCAGGGGAAGTAGCCGAACAGGCTCTCGGGCCAGTGCACGTCCTGCATCGGGCCGTCCTTGAAGTTGCCGCGCGTGTCGATGCCCAGCAGCTCCTGCATCTTCTCGTCCCACAGCGCGGGCACGTCCTCGGCCTCGATCTCGCCTTCGATCAGCGGGCGCTCGATCTCGTAGCGCAGGATGATGTGCGCCGGGTACGTGACCTCGTCGGCGTCGACGCGGATGTAGCCCGGTTTCACGCGCGTCATCAGGCGGTGCAGGTTCTGCGGGTCGAAGGCCGGCTGGCTGCCGAACGCCGCCTGCACCAGCGGCGCGAGGCGGTGCACGAAGCCGGGGTGGCTGCCCAGCTGCATCTCGAAGCTCAGGCTCTGGCTCTCGTGCAGGGCCATCGAGCGCGCCTGCGCGATCGGCTGGCCCAGCCATTCGCGCGGCAGGTTCTGTTCGTAGCGGCCGTGGCCGGTCTCGTGCACCGTGCCCATCAGGCTGCCGAGGAAGTCGTCCTCGCGGAAGCGCGTCGTCATGCGCACGTCCTCCGGCACGCCGCCGCAGAACGGGTGCGAACTCACGTCGAGCCGGCCGGCCTCGAAGTCGAAGCCCAGCAGCCGCATCGCCTGTTCGCACAGCGCACGCTGCGCCGCCACCGGGAACGGGCCCTTGGGCTCGATCAAGCGGCGCGTGGACTGGCGCTCCAGCACCTTGCGCGTCAGCTCCGGCAGCCACTGCCGCACCTCGCCGAACACGCGGTCGACCTGCGCCGTCGTCAGGCCCGGCTCGTATTCGTGCATCAGCGCCTCGTAGCGCGAGCCGCCGCCCAGGTCCGCGAGGCGCTGCGCCTGTTCGCGCGCGATCTCGAGCACCGCCTTCAGGTTGGGCAGGAAGCCGGCCCAGTCGTTCGCCGGGCGCTGCTTGCGCCACGCGTGCTCGCAGCGCGAGGTGGCCATCTCCCGGCGCGTGACCAGCGACTCCGGCAGCGCGTTCGCCGAGCGCCACTCGCGCCGCATCTCGCGCAGGTTGGCACGCTGCATCTCGTCGAGGGCCTCCTGCTCGGCACGCGCCAGCAGGTCCTTCAGCGCCGGGTCGGTGCGGATGCCGTGCACCAGCGCGGCCATCTCCGACAGCGCCGCCGCGCGCGCCTCCATGCCCTTGGGCGGCATGTTGGCGGCCTGGTCCCAGCCGGCGATGGACTGCAGGTGGCCGAAGTGGTGCAGCCGGTTCCAGGTGGCGTGCAGGCGGTCGTAGGCGGGGGTGGTGCTCATCGGGGAAGTCCTGGCACCGCTCGTGGCGGCGAGGCCGCGATTGTCGCCGCCCTTCAGGGCGTGAAACGCCCCGGAAACACCCACAGCAGCAGCGCCGTCATCGTGACGTAGCGCGCGAACTTGCCGACCGCCATGTAGCCCACGCAGGGCCAGAACGGCAGCCGCAGCCAGCCCGCCACCGCGCACAGCGGGTCGCCGACGACCGGCAGCCACGACAGCAGGCACGCCTTGGCGCCGAAGCGGTGCAGCCAGGCGAGGGCCTTCGCCTCCACCGGCTTGCGGTGCTTGACCGTCTCGTAGACGCGCTCGGCACCGTAGCCCATCCACCAGGTGATGGCCCCGCCGATCGTGTTGCCCGCGGTGGCGACCAGGATCGCCGGCCAATACATGTCGGGGTTCAGCTTGATGAGGCCGAAGACCGCCGGCTCGCTGCCCAGCGGCAGCAGCGTGGCCGACACCAGCGACACGATGAACACCGTCGACAGGCCGAACTTCGGCAGCGCCAGCGCGACCAGCAGCGACTCGATCCAGGCTTGCATCGCGGCGCATCATACGGACCCGACCCGGGGGCGCCCCGCCGGTATACTCCTGCCTCCTTTTTCAGCACCACCCCCCCGTGACCGCCCTGCGAATCGGAGCCCACGCGCTGCCGAACGGACTCTTCGTCGCCCCGATGGCCGGGGTCACGGACCGGCCGTTCCGCAAGCTCGCGCGCGCGCTCGGTGCCGGCCACGCGGTGAGCGAGATGGTGACGAGCAAGCGCGAGCTCTGGAATTCGCTGAAGACCTCTCGCCGCGCCGACCACCGCGGCGAGCCGGGGCCGATCGCGGTGCAGATCGCCGGCGTCGACCCCGCCGAGATGGCCGACGCCGCGCGCTACAACATCGACCGCGGCGCGCAAATCATCGACATCAACATGGGCTGCCCGGCCAAGAAGGTGTGCAGCAAGTGGGCCGGCTCGGCGCTGATGCAGGACGAGCCGCTGGCGCTGCGCATCGTCGACGCCGTGGTCGCCGCCTGCGCGCCGCTGAACGTGCCGGTGACGCTGAAGATGCGCACCGGCTGGTGCAACGCCGAGCGCAACGCGCTCGCCATCGCGCGCGCCGCCGAAGGCGCGGGCATCGCGCTGCTCACGGTGCACGGCCGCACGCGCGAGCAGGGCTACGGCGGCGCCGCCGAGTACGACACCATCGCCGCGGTGAAGGCCGCGCTGCGCATTCCGGTGGTGGCCAACGGCGACATCGACTCGCCGCAGAAGGCGCGCCTCGTGCTGCAGCACACGCAGGCCGACGCGCTGATGATCGGCCGCGCCGCGATGGGCCGGCCGTGGATCTTCCGCGAGATCGCACACTTCCTCGCCACCGGCACCGAGGCGCCGCCGCCGGCCACCGCCGACGTGCGGCGCTGGCTGCTGGCGCACCTGGAAGAGCACTACGCGCTCTACGGCGAATTCACCGGCGTGCGCAGCGCGCGCAAGCACATCGGCTGGGCGGTGCGCGCGCTGCCCGGCGGCGATGCCTTCCGCGCCGCGATGAACACGCTGGACGACGCCGCCGCGCAGCAGCGCGCCGTGGCGACCTTCTTCGACGAACTCGCCGACCGTCACCCGCTGCTGCCGGCAGCGGCCGCCGCGAACGACGCATCGGCCCTCCTCACCGCATGAGCAAGAAGCACATCGACGACTGCATCCGCGGCGCGCTGGAGCAGTACTTCAAGGACCTGCGCGGCACCGAGCCGTCGGGCGTGCACGACATGATCCTCGCCGCGGTCGAGAAGCCGATGCTCGAGGTGGTGATGAAGCACGCCGAAGGCAACCAGAGCAAGGCCGCCGACTGGCTGGGCATCAACCGCAACACGCTGCGCCGCAAACTCCTCGACCACAGGCTGATCAAATGACGACCGCGCTCCTCTCCGTTTCCGACAAGACCGGCATCGTCGACTTCGCGCGCACGCTGCACGGCCTGGGCGTGAAGCTGCTGTCCACCGGCGGCACCGCCCGCCTGCTGGCCGACGCCGGCCTGCCCGTCACCGAAGTCGCCGAGGTCACCGGCTTTCCCGAGATGCTCGACGGCCGCGTGAAGACGCTGCACCCGCGCATCCACGGCGGCCTGCTGGCGCGGCGCGACGTGCCGGCGCACATGGCGGCGCTGAAGGAGCACGGCATCGGCACGATCGACCTGCTGGTCGTCAACCTGTACCCGTTCGCGCAGGCCACCGCGCGCGCCGACTGCACGCTGGAAGACGCGATCGAGAACATCGACATCGGCGGCCCGGCGATGCTGCGCGCGGCGGCGAAGAACTGGGCCGACGTGGCGGTCGTCATCGACCCGGCCGACTACGCGCGCGTGCTCGACGAGTTGAAGGCCGGCACCGTCACCCGCAGCACGAAGTTCATGCTCGCGAAGAAGGTCTACGCGCACACCGCCGCCTACGACGGCATGATCACCAACTACCTCAGCGCGCTCGCCCCCGGCGCCGAGGAAGCCGCCGACCGCGTGCCGGTGCGTGCCGAATACCCGGCCACCGTGACGCTGCAGCTCACGAAGACGCAGGACCTGCGCTACGGCGAGAACCCGCACCAGAGCGCCGCGTTCTACCGCGACGCGAAGCCGGCCGAAGGCACGCTGTCGGGCTGGACGCAGCTGCAGGGCAAGGAGCTCAGCTACAACAACATCGCCGACGCCGATGCGGCCTGGGAATGCGTGAAGACCTTCGACGTGCCCGCCTGCGTCATCGTCAAGCACGCCAACCCCTGCGGCGTGGCCGTCGGCGGCACGCTCGTCGAGGCCTACGCGAAGGCCTGGAAGACCGACCCGACCTCGGCCTTCGGCGGCATCCTCGCCTTCAACCGCCCGCTCGACGAAGCCACCGCGCGCCAGATCGGCGAACACAAGCAGTTCGTCGAGGTGCTGGTGGCGCCGCAGATCACGCCCGAGGCGCGCGCCCTCTTCGCCGCCAAGCAGAACGTGCGCCTGCTGGAAGTGCCGCTGTCCAAGACCATGAACGCGCTCGACTTCAAGCGCGTCGGCGGCGGCGTGCTGCTGCAGGGCCAGGACGCGAAGAACGTGGCCGCCGGCGAGCTGCGCGTGGTGACGAAGCGCGCGCCCACCGCGGCGCAGCTCGACGACCTGCTGTTCGCCTGGAAGGTGGCCAAGTTCGTGAAGAGCAACGCCATCGTCTTCTGCGCCGGCGGCATGACGCTGGGCGTCGGCGCGGGCCAGATGAGCCGCATCGACAGCGCGCGCATCGCCGGCATCAAGGCCGAGAACGCCGGCCTCTCGCTGAAGGGCTCGGCGGTCGCGAGCGACGCCTTCTTCCCGTTCCGCGACGGGCTCGATGTCGTCGTCGACGCCGGCGCCACCTGCGTCATCCAGCCCGGTGGCTCGATGCGCGACGAAGAGGTCATCGGCGCCGCCGACGAGCGCGGCATCGCGATGGTGTTCACCGGGACGCGCCACTTTCGCCACTAGGCCCGGTCACGCGCCAGCGGTTCTGCACGAAGCCGAACGGCCACGCGCGCGAGTCCAGCAGCTCCAGGTCGACGTCGGCCGGCAGCTCGCCGAACAGCGACCGGCCGCGTCCCAGCAGCACCGGCACGGTGGTCACCGTCAGCTCGTCGACCAGGCCTTCGCGCAGGAAGGCCTGCACCAGCTGGCCGCCGTCGAGGTAGACGCGCGCCACGCCCTCGGCGCCGAGCCGTTCGAGCAGTCCCTGCGGCGCGTCGGCGCTGACGCTCACGCGGCCCTGCAGCGCGTCCGGCACCGCGACGCCGCGGCGCGCCATCACCACCACCGGCAGCGCATACGGCCAGGGGTCGAAGGCGAGCGCCTGCTCGAAGCTGCGGCGCCCCATCACGATGGCCTGCACCCCGGCGATGAAGGCGGCGTAACCGCAGTCCTCGCCCTCGGGCACGCGCGCGTGAAGGCGCAGCAGCCAGTCGATGCCGCCGTCGTCGCGCGCGATGAAGCCGTCGACGCTGGTGGCGATGAAGACATGGGCGCGCGCTCGCGGCATGGTGGATCTCCTGCAGTCTGGGGGCGGGCCGCGGCACGGCGCTGCCGCGGCCCTGGGCTAGCATCGCACGCATGACCCGCGCAGACCTGATGGGCCTGGCCATCACGCTCATCGCCCGCCTCGTCACGGGCGCGCAGGGCCATTGGCGCGGCTGCCCGCCGAAGGCCGAGCAGCGCATCTACTTCGCCAACCACCAGAGCCACCTCGACTGGGTGCTGATCTGGGCCGCGCTGCCGCACGACCTGCGCGCCACCACGCGGCCGATCGCCGCGAAGGACTACTGGACGTCGACGCGCTTCAAGGAATGGCTCACCACCGAGGTCTTCCACGCGGTGTACGTGAACCGGCAGCGCACCGATGACCAGGACCCGCTGGAGCCGCTCGCCGAAGCGCTGCGCAACGGCGACTCGCTCGTCATCTTCCCCGAGGGCACGCGCAGCAACAAGGGCGAGCCGCAGCCCTTCAAGAGCGGGCTCTTCCACCTGGCCGAGCAGTTCCCCGGCGTGCAGCTGATCCCGGCGTGGATCGACAACGTGCAGCGCGTCATGCCCAAGGGCGAGGTGGTGCCGGTGCCGATCCTCTGCACGGTGACCTTCGGCGCGCCCCTGCAACTGGGCGCGGGCGAAGACAAGCGCAGCTTCCTCGAACGCGCCCGCGCCGCCGTGGTGGCGCTGCGGCCGGTGGCGACGTGAGCACGCGGCCATGAGCGCCCTGAAGTCCCTCTCCGTCGACCAGCAGGTCGCGCTGCTGTTCGTCATCCTCTTCGGCCTGCTGCTGCTGGGCAGCGCGGCGGCGATCGCGCTGTCGCTCAAGCGCGACGACGGCGAGCACAGCGAACGCCACCTGAAGCTCACGCGCGACCTGCGCGCGGTGTGGGTCGGCGCACTCGTGTTCTGGCTGGCGTGGATGACGGCGCCGCTGGGGGCGACGCTGCTCTTCGTCGTGCTGTCGTTCCTTGCGCTGCGCGAGTTCATCACGCTGGCGCCGACGCGGCGCAGCGACCACCGCGGCCTGATCCTGGCGTTCTTCGTCGCCCTGCCGCTGCAGTACGTGCTGGTGGGCCTGCGCTCGTTCGACCTCTTCACGGTCTTCATCCCGGTCTACGTGTTCCTGGCGATCCCGGTCGTCAGCGCGCTCGCCGGCGACCCCGAACGCTTCCTCGAGCGCAACGCGAAGATCCAGTGGGGCATCACGGTCTGCGTGTACGGGCTGTCGCACGCGCCGGCGCTGCTGCTGCTGGACTTCCGCGACTACGAGGAACGCGGCGCGTTCCTCGTCTTCTTCCTCGTCATGGTGGCGGCGAGCGGGCAGATCGCGCAGGAAGCGGCGAGCCGCTGGCTGCGCCGGCGCCCGGTGGCGCGCCAGATCGACCGCTCGTTCTCTTACCGCGCCTGGGCCATCGGCGCGCTCGCCGGCGCCTTCGTCGGCGCGGCGCTGTACTGGATCACGCCGTTCAAGGCGCCGCAGGCGCTGGCCATGGGCTTCATCGCCGCCGGCTGCGGCACGCTGGGCGAGTTCGTCATGAAGGCGCTGAAGCGCGACGCCGGCGTGCGCCACTGGGGCAACCAGAGCTCGGTCACCGGCGCGGTGGGCCTGCTCGACCGCGTGGCGCCGATCGCCTTCGCGGCGCCGGTGTTCTTCCACTCGGTGCGCTGGTACTTCCAGCTGAAGGCCTGACGCACCGATGAAGATCCTCGGCATCGACCCCGGTCTGCAGCGCACAGGGTTCGGCATCGTCGAATCCGACGGTCACCGGCTCGGCTACGTGGCCAGCGGCACCATCAGCACGCTCGAGGCGCCGCGCGGCGACCTGCCCGGGCGGCTGAAGATCATCTTCGAGGGCGTGCGCGAGGTCGTCGAACGCTACGGCCCCGACTGCAGCGCGGTCGAGATCGTCTTCGTCAACGTGAACCCGCAGAGCACGCTGCTGCTCGGCCAGGCGCGCGGCGCGGCGCTGGCGGCGCTGGTGTCGGGCGCGCTGCCGGTGGCCGAGTACACGGCGCTGCAGATGAAGAAGGCGATCGTCGGCCACGGCCTGGCCAACAAGGACCAGGTGCAGGCGATGGTGCAGCGCCTGCTGGCACTGCCCGGCCTGCCGGGCAAGGACGCCGCCGACGCGCTGGGCCTGGCCATCGCCCACGCGCACGCGGCCGGTTCGTTCGCGGCACTCGCGCAGGGCGGCCCGCTGCAGCGGCGCCAGCATGCGCAGTACCGCAAGGGCCGCACCTACTGAACTTCCACCCCCAGGAGACCTGCCATGACGAACCCCGTGAAGACCCAGTGGATCGAGATCGCCCCCGGCTTCGGCGGCCACCTCGCGCTGCCGCCGGCCGGCCGCGGCCCCGGCCTCGTGCTGTTCCAGGAGATCTTCGGCGTCAACGCGCACATCCGCGCCGTCGCCGATCAGTACGCGCTGGACGGCTTCGTCGTGCTGGCGCCCGACGTCTTCTGGCGCCAGGCGCCGAAGGTCGAGCTCGGCTACGAAGGCGACGACCGCCAGCGCGCGTTCGGCCTGATGCAGGGCTACAGCGGCGCCGACGCGCTGGCCGACATCGAAGCCGCCGTGAAGGCGCTGCGCGCGCGGCCCGAGACCGCGGGCGCCAAGGTCGGCACCTTCGGCTACTGCATGGGCGGCCGGCTGGCCTACCTGGCCGCGGCCACCGCCGGCGTCGACGCTGCCGTGGCCTTCTACGGAGGCGGCATCCAGGGGGCGCTCGACCGCGCGGCGGCGGTGTCGTGCCCGATCCAGTTCCACTACGCCGAGCACGACGACCACATCCCGCCGGACGCCGTGGAGAGCGTGCGCCGCGCCTTCGCCGGGCGGCCCGCCGAAGTGCACGTCTACCCGGGTGCGATGCACGGCTTCAACTGCTGGGCGCGCGCCTCGTACCACGCGCCGAGCGCGGCACTGGCGCACGGCCGCGCACTGGCCTTCCTGGCCGCCGCGTTGAACTGAACAGGGCGCCACGGCGTGACATCCGACCGCTCAGGCGTGACCGATACACATCAGCGTATGCACTGAGCGCCCCGCCTGCCGATACCGCCAGCGAGCGGCCTCCACCCTCCGGAGTTCGCACGCCAGGGAGTCATCGGCATGTCGTCTTCAGCCACCGTTCGATCGTCACCATCCGCGACCGCACCGCAGCGCGCGGCCGCAGGCCCGCGCGACGCCGGATTCGGTGACTTCTTCCGCTATCACGGCTGGCTGTCGCCGGGCGTGCGGCTGTTCCGCCAGCTCGGCTTCCCCGCGAAGGCGATGTGCATCGCCGCCGCATTCGTGGCGCCGCTGGTCGTGCTGCTCGTCTCGCTGGTCGGCAGCGCCGCGCAGCAGGTCGAATTCGCGAAGGACGAACGCGCCGGCGTCGGCGTGATGCGTCCGCTGCTCACGCTGATCGACGCCGCGCAGGCGCGCCGGCACGCGGCCGTCATGCGCCAGGGCGACCTGTCGGCGCTGCAGCAGCAGGTGAAGACCGCCTTCGACGCGCTGGAGCGCGCCCGCGCCGAGCAGGCCGGCCGCGTGCCGCCGGGCGAGGCGTACGCCGCCGCGCGCAAGCACCACGAGGCGCTGCTGGCGCGCCCGACCGCCAGCGACGCCGCCGCCACGTTCGCGGCGCACGACGAGTTCGTCGACGGCCTGCTCCACGTGGCGCGCGAAGTGGCCAACGGTTCGAGCCTGGCGCTCGACCCCGACCTCGACACCTACCACCTGATGAACGTGGCCGTGATGCGCGGCCCGGCGCAGTACGAGGCCGCCGACATGGTGCGCACGCTGGCCGCGATGGCCGGCGCGGCGCAGGTCATCAACCCGGCGCTGCGCGACAAGCTGTCGCACAACCTGGCCGTCTGGCACTACACCGACGAGGAGATCGAAGCCTCGTACCACATCGCCGTCGGCGAGGACAAGGCGCTCGACAAGCGCCTGGGCATGGACGAGACCGACGCCGCCGCCGCCGCCTTCGTGAAGGCGGTCGAGGAGCGGTTGTCGACCGACGGCTGGGGCCACGGCGCCGGCACCATTCCGGCGGCCGGCGAGGCGGCCGTCAAGCGCGAAGCGGCGCTCGTGGGCGCGGTGCTGGCCGAACTGGACACGCGCCTGCAGGCCCGCATCGGCGGCCTGCACGCCCGCATGGCGTGGCAGCTCGGCATGGCGGGGCTGTTCGTCGCCATCGCCGCCTACCTGATGCTCTGCTTCTACCGCGTGATGATGGGCGGCCTGCGCGAAGTCGACGGCCACCTGCGCGAGATCAGCCTGGGCAACCTGACGACCGCGCCGCGCCCTTGGGGCCGCGACGAGGCCGCGCAGCTGATGACGACGATGGGCGAGATGCAGAACAGCCTGCGCCGCATCGTCGGCATCGTGCTCGAAGGCTCGGCGCAGGTGAACAACGCCAGCCAGGAGATCGCGGCGGCCTCGCGCGACCTCTCCGCGCGCACCGAGCAGACGGCGGCCAACCTCGAGGAGACCTCGTCGACGATGGAGGAGATCTCCGCCACCGTGCGCCAGACCGCCACCACCGTGGCCGACACGAAGGGCGCGGTCGACCGCAACTCGACGGCAGCCGCCCACGGCGGCGACGTGATCCGCCAGGTCGTCCAGACGATGGACGGCATCCAGGCGTCGTCGCGCCGCATCGGCGAGATCATCGGCGTCATCGACGGCATCGCGTTCCAGACCAACATCCTGGCGCTCAACGCCGCGGTGGAGGCGGCGCGCGCCGGCGAGCAGGGGCGCGGCTTCGCCGTCGTCGCCAGCGAAGTGCGCAGCCTCGCGCAGCGCAGCGCGGAGGCGGCGCGCGAGATCAAGGGCCTCATCACCGCCAGCACCGAGCAGGTGGAAGCCGGCACCCGCGTGGCCGGCGACGCCGGCGCGACGATCGGCGAGATGGTGGTCAACGCGCAGACCATCGGCGGCCTCATCGCCCAGGTGGCGAACGCCGCGCAGGAGCAGAGCCAGGGCGTGGCCCAGGTCAGCCAGGCGGTGACGGACCTCGATCAGGCGACGCAGCAGAACGCGGCGCTGGTGGAGCAGACGGCGGCATCGGCGAACGCGCTTTCCGAGCAGGCGCGCCGGCTCGCCGAGGAAGTGTCGTTCTTCAAGCTGAAGTGAGGCCGGCGGCGGCAGCGCCGCCGCCGCTACAGCATCACCGCCAGCCGCTCGAGGATCAACACGGCGAAGAAGCCGCAGGCGGCGATCACCGTCCACTTGACGATGACGATGCCGCGGCGCCGCCACACCGCCTGGCCGGTGCCGACGTACATCGCGAAGCACAGCAGGCCGGCGACCAGCAGGCCGCCGAACACGAGGCGGAACAGCATCATCACGGCTTGACGCCCTTCATGCCGGGGCCGCCGGTCACCACGCCGGCGCCAGTTCGGCGAAGCCGCGCGGCGCGTCGGCCTCGCGCTCGAAGGTGACCACCTCGTAGGCGCTCTCGTCGGCCAGCAGCTTGCGCAGCAGCTTGTTGTTCAGCGCGTGGCCGCCCTTGAACGCGGTGTAGCTGGCCAGCAGCGGCTTGCCGGCGACCTGCATGTCGCCGATGGCGTCGAGGATCTTGTGCTTGACGAACTCGTCGTCGTAGCGCAGGCCGTCGGCATTGAGCACGCGGTAGTCGTCGACGACGATCACGTTGTCCATGCTGCCGCCCAGGCCCAGGCCGCGGGCGCGCATCATCTCGACGTCCTTCGTGAAGCCGAAGGTACGGGCGCGCGCGATGTCGCGCTTGTACTGGCCGCTGCCGAAGTCGAACGTCACCGCCTGGCCGGTGGCGTCGAGCGCGGGGTGGTTGAACTCGATCTGGAAGCCCAGCTTGTAGCCGTGGTACGGCTCCAGGCGCGCCCACTTCAGCGTGGCGCCCTCGCCTTCGCGCAGCTCGACCGCCTTCTTCACGCGCAGGAAGCGCTTGGGCGCGTTCTGCAGCTCGATGCCGGCGCTCTGCAGCAGGAAGACGAAGCTCGCGGCGCTGCCGTCGAGGATGGGCACTTCCTCGGCGGTGATGTCGATGTACAGGTTGTCCAGCCCGAGCCCGGCGCAGGCCGACAGCAGGTGCTCGATGGTCTGCACCTTCGGCGCGCCGGGGTCGCCGCCGGGGCTGATGGTGGTGGCCATGCGGGTGTCGCTCACCGTCTGCGGCGTGACGGGAATGTCCACCGGCACCGGCAGGTCGATGCGGCGGAAGACGATGCCGGTGTCCGGCGGCGCCGGGCGCAGCGTCAGCTCGACCTTCTGGCCGCTGTGCACGCCGACGCCGACCGAGCGGGTGAGCGACTTGAGGGTGCGTTGGGCAATCATGAAAGCGGATTGTCGGGCAATCCGCTAGAGGATGCGCTCAACGGTGCTGTTCGGCCTCGCCGTGGCGCGCCAGCAGCTCCATCAGCTGCTTGCGGATCAGCATGCCGGGGCGGTCGCTGTCCATCGAGAACTCGACGCCGCGGCGCCGCGTGTCGACCAGCGCGTCGGGGTCGGTGGACTCGAGGATGTCCTTGTCCTCGCGCGTGATCACGTGGTCGAAGTCGATCAGCAGCTGCGCCGGGCAATCGGCCTCGGTGTCGTTGCGGAACAGCCATTGGCAGAGCTGCAGGTGGCCGTCGTCGATGGGCGTGAAGCAGTTGATGATGACGTGCCGGATGCCGCTCGGGTACTCAATGTCCAGCCGCCGGCTGAACGGCAGGTAGTAGGCGTTGCGCATGTGGCGCTGCGTGATCGGCTCGGTGCTGCCGCTGACGCGGTGGTAGGCCGGCGGGTTGGTGGCGGCGATCACGGTCTCGGCGTGGAAGCCGCCCTCCCGTTCCACCAGCTCGTAGCGGCTCGGCTTGGGCTGCGCGGCGACGCCGAAGGTGGCGCGGTGCACGAAGCTGAAGTGGCTGTTGTCGAAGCTGTTCTCCAGCGCGCGCAGCGGGCTGGTGGCCCACACCTCGTGGAACTGGAAGATGGTGCGCCAGCCGTCGGCGCCGAACTCGGGCACCTCGGGGATCGGCGCGATGGGCTCCTCGAGCGCGACCCACGCGTAGCCAAGCTTGGCCACGCAGCGGTAGGCCGGCGTGCAGTAGTCGGCCGGGATCGGGCGGTCGGCCTCGTACTGCGGGATGCGGATGACGCGGCCGCCGCCGTCGTAGGTCCAGCCGTGGTAGCCGCACTCGAGCGCGCCGTTGACGCAGCGGCCCTTGCTGAGCTTCGCCGTGCGGTGGCAGCAGCGGTCCTTCAGCGCCGCCGGTCGGCCTTCGGCGTCGAGGAACAGCACGATGGCTTCGCCGAGCAGCGTGAACGGCACCGGCGTGCCGCCTTCGAGCATCGACAGCGGCACGGTGGCGTGCCAGAACTTGCGGAAGACGGGTTGGCGGGTGACGAGCATGGCCGGAAACCTCGGCGGGCTTGAAGTGGTGAACGCAGCACCGCAGCGGTGCCGCCCTTCAAGAGCAATTTCCGGCCGCCGGGGTGGCTTCGCACCGCGACAGTGAACGCTTCTACTCTCGCTGTCCAGGATAGCAGGGGCCATGCCACTGGACACAATGGCCGCATGAACGAATGCGACGTGCTGATCCTCGGCGCCGGCATGTCCGGCCTGTGCATGGCCGCGCAGCTCAAGCGCGCCGGCCGCACCGGCTTCGCCGTGCTCGAGCAGTCGCCCGGCCTCGGCGGCACCTGGTGGGACAACCGCTACCCCGGCGCGCATGTCGACGTGCCGGCACCGCTCTACTCGTTCTCGTTCGCGCCGAACCCGAAGTGGACGCGCCGCTTCGCCGCCGCGCCCGAGATCCAGGCCTACATGCAGGACGTGGCGGCTCGCGAGGGCCTGGCGCCGCACCTGCACTTCGGCGTGCGCGTCACGCGCGCGGTGTTCGACGAAGGCACGGCACGCTGGCGCGTCGAGACCGACGACGGCACGGTCTGGTCGGCGCGTCACTTCGTCTGCAGCACCGGCCCGCTGTCGCGCCCGCGGCTGCCGGCCATCGCGGGCATCGGGAGCTTCGCCGGCCGCGTGCTGCACTCGGCGCGCTGGGACGCCGGCTTCGACGCAGCGGGCCAGCGCATCGGCGTCATCGGCACCGGCTCGACGGCCTCGCAGCTGATCCCGCCGCTGGCCGAGGGCGCGGCGCAGCTCACGGTGTTCCAGCGCACGGCGAACTGGGTGCTGCCGCGGCTGGACCGGCCCTACGGCACGCTCGACCGCACGCTGGCGCGCCTGCCGCCGTACGCCGCCGCGGTGCGCGCGTTCTGGTACGCGGTGCTCGAATGGGGCCGGCGCGGCTTCGACGACGGCAGCGTCGCGCGCCGCGGCATGCACCGCACCGCCGAAGCGCTGCTGCGGCGCCAGGTGCCCGACGCCGCGCTGCGCGCCAAGCTGCGGCCGCCGTATCCGCTGGGCTGCAAGCGGCTGATCTATTCCAACGACTACTACCGCGCGCTGGTGCGGCCGAACGTGGCGCTCGTCACCGACGCCATCGCGCGCATCACGCCCGCCGGCGTCGTCACCGCCGACGGCCGCGCGCACGCTCTCGACGTGCTGGTCTGCGCCACCGGCTTCGACGTCGAGCACTCGATGGCGCACGTGGACATCGTCGGCCGCGGCGGCCGGCGGCTGGCCGACGCCTGGCGCGACGGCCCCGAGGCGCACCGTGGGCTCACGGTGCCGGGCTTCCCCAACCTCTTCCTGATGCTGGGGCCGAACACCGCCACCGGCCACACGTCGACGCTGCTGTACATCGAGCCCGGCGTGGCCTGGGTGCTGCGCGCGCTGCGCGAGGCGGAACACCGCGGTGCGGCGACCGTGGAGGTGCGCGCCGACGCCGCACGCGCGTACAACGACCGGCTGCAGGCGCGGCTGAAGGATTCGGTGTGGAGCACCTGCCGCAGCTGGTACCGTGCCGACAGCGGCCGCAACATCGCGCTCTGGCCCGGCTTCACGCGCGAGTACGTGCGTGCGTTGCAGCGCTGCCGCTTCGAGGACTACGCCTTCGCCTGAACCACATGAAGACTCTGATCGCCGCTCTCGCCCTCGCCGCTTCGTGGCCTGCCTTCGCGCAGGACGAGGTGCCCTTCATCGTCACCCCCGACAACGTCACGCTGGCGATGCTGCAGGTGGCCGGCGTCGGCCCGAACGACCACGTGATCGACCTCGGATCGGGCGACGGCCGCATCGTCATCACCGCCGCGAAGCGCTTCGGCGCCACCGGCCTGGGCGTGGAGATCGTGCCCGACCTCGTCAAGCAGAGCCAGGACCACGCGCGCAAGGCCGGCGTGGCAGCGAAGGTGGAGTTCCGCACACAGGACCTCTTCGAGACCGACCTCGCGCGCGCCAGCGTGGTCACGATGTACCTGCTGCCCGACGTGAACCTGCAGCTGCGCGACCGCCTGCTCGCGCTGCCGCCGGGCACGCGCGTCGTCTCGCATGACTGGGACATGGGCGACTGGGCGCCCGACCGCACGCTCACGCTCGACGTGCCCGACAAGGCCATCGGCCGCGAGAAGCGCTCGAACGTGCACCTGTGGGTGGTGCCGGCGCGCGTGCACGGGCGCTGGTGCACGGCTGGCGGCTCGATTCAGATCGTGCAGCGCTTCCAGACCTTCAGCGCCACGGTCATGCTCGCCGGCAGCACCGTGCCGGCGATGGTGTTCGACGGCCGCATCGCCGGCAGCACGCTCGCCGCCGGCGGCCGCCACTTCGCGAAGCTGGCCGCCGAGGGCGACGGCTTGACGCTGCGGGAGATCGCCGTGCCGGCCGGCGCGCTGCAGGGGCGCCGCTTCAGCCGCTGCTGAGTCGCTGCTGAGCCGCTAGAAGCTCGGCAAGGTCGCCAGCGACACGCGGCCCGCTGCCGCGTCGGCCATCACCTGCTCACGCACGTTCCAGCCGCGCAGCTTGCCGGGGTTCAGCAGGCCGGCCGGGTCGAAGCGCATCTTGGTGGCGACGACGTCGGGGTTGACCTGGCCCTGCTTGCCGTCCTCGACGATGTAGACGTGCGGGTTGGCGATGTAGACACCGTGGTCGCGGTGGATCTGCATGATCTCGTTCAGCCGCGCGTCGGTGCTGTAGCGCACCAGCTGCAGGCCGCTGCAGTTCATCGCGCCTTCCTTGGTGCGGATGAACTCCAGGTGCACCAGCACTTCGTCGCCCAGGGCCTTGCGCAGGTCCTTCGCCTGCTGCACGTGGCGCGCGGCGTCGAAGCCGCTCTGGATGTAGGTGAGGCCCTTGTCGACCTTCATCGCGTGCAGCGTCGTGTGGTTCCAGGTGTACTCGACGATGGTGCGGTTGCTCGCCTTCACCTCGGCCGCCGTCTTGCGGTAGGTGACGGTACCGCCGAAGGCCTGCACCAGCTGCTGCAGGCCGGCTTCGGCGAACTCGGCCACCAGCGTGAACACCGCGTGGCCGCCCGCCGCCATGTGGCCGGCCAGCCAGGGCACGGCGGCCAGCAGCAGGTCCGGGATGGGGGCGGCAAGCAGCGTGACGCTCTTCTTCACGATGCCGGGCGCGGCGGCCAGCGCATCGGCGAATTCGACCGCGGCGTCGAAACCGTCGAACGAGACGATGGCCTCCAGCCAGGCGTGCGCCGGCGCCAGCCCCACTTCCAGTTCGAGCACGAGGCCGTTGGTGCCGTACACGTGGTGCAGCAGCAGCGCCTCAGGCGCGCGCAGTTCCACCGTCTTGGGCTCGGGCTCGATCGTCATCGCCTTCACGCCGAGCACGTTGCCGGTGCTGGCGAGCGGGCCGTAGTTGATGCTGCCGACGCCGCCGAAGCCGCCGCCGTACAGGCCGCCCAGCGTGGCGCTGCGGAAGGTGCTGGGCACGCAGCGCAGCTCCCAACCTTCGGCCTGGGTCTGGCGGTCCATCTCCATCATGCGGATGCCGGCCTGCGCGCGCGCCACGCCGGGCTTGTGCCACAGCAGGCGGTTGTAGGCCGACAGGTCGAGGATCACGCCGCCGTGGAGCGGCATGCACTGGCCGTAGTTGCCGGTGCCGCTGCCGCGAGCCGTGATCGGTATGCCCGCCGCAGCGCAGCCGGCGACGACGGCACGGATCTCGTCCTCGGTCTTCGGCCGCGCCACGGCGTCGGCGCGCAACTCGCTCAGCTGGCGCTTGAGCACCGGGCTGAACCAGTAGAAGTCCTGGCTCAGGCGCTCGACGCGCGCGTCGGTGATCCACTCGATCGCAGGCAGGGCCTGCACGAGGGCGGCGGTGCGCGTGCGCACGGTGTCGGGGTCGAAGGTCATCGTCACAGCATCATCGAAACGAGGCGCTGCGCGTCGGCGCGCAGCGCGGCAAGGTCCAGACCGGGAATCGTGTCGCGCTCGACGACGACACGCCCGTGCACGAGCAGCGCGCGCAGCGGCGTGCGGCCGCCGCTGGCCACCGGCCCGAGAGCGGGGTCGTGCAGGCCGAAGTGGCGCGGCTCGTTCAGGTCGTAGACGGCGATGTCGGCGGCCTGCCCCACTTCGAGCACGCCGACGCCTTCCAGACCCATCATCTTCGCGCCGCCGGCGGTGCCGATGTGGACCACGTCTTCCACCGTCATCGCGTTGGCCAGCCCGCCGGGCTGCGGGCCGCGCGGGCCGGCGCGCGGGTCGGCGCGGTGCACCAGCCAGGCCATGTGCGCCTCGCTCGCCATGTCGGCCGCCTCGTTGCTGGCCGCACCGTCGACCGCCAGGCCCACCGGTACGCCGAGCGCCAGCGCCTCCGGGATGCGCGCGATGCCCGAGCCGAGCCGCGCGTTGCTCTGCGGGCAGTGCGCGATGCCGGTGCCGGTCTCGGCGCAGCGCTTCAGTTCGGCGTCCGACAGGTGCACCATGTGCGCGTACCAGACGTCGGGGCCGACCCATTCGTGGCTTTCGACGAACTCCAGCGGCGTGCAGTCGTGCACCTCGCGCGCCCAGCGCACGTAGTCGTAGGTCTCCGACAGGTGGCTGTGCAGGCGGATGCCCAGGCGCCGCGCCTCGCGCGCCATCAGCTTCAGCTCTTCGGGGCGGCAGCTCCAGTTCGGCGTGGTGATGGCGCTCACCACCGTGCGCATCGGCATCGGGCCGCGCTGGTGGAAGCGCTGGACGTCACGCTCGACGCTGGCGAGGAAGGCTTCCAGCGACTCGGGCATCACCTGCGGCGGTGCTTCCTCGTCGGTCATCGCACGCGCCTGCGTCTGGCCGCCGCGCGCGAGCACGAAGCGCAGGCCGAGTTTCTCGGCCTCCTCGAACACGACCGCGCTGGCGTCGAACGGGATGCCCGGGTAGTAGTGGTACTGGTGGTCCGACACGGTGCTGCAACCCGACAGCGCGAGTTCCACCAGGCCGACACGGGCGGCGATGCGCAGCACCTCTTCGCGGTCGAAGAAGCGGCGGTACTTCACCGGCACCGCGGCCAGCCACGGCACCAGCGGCAGGTCGATGCCACCGGGGATGCCCTTCAGCAGGCTCTGGAACAGGTGGTGGTGCGTGTTGACCCAGCCCGGGTAGACGACGCAGCCGGCGGCGTCGAGCACGCGCTCGCCGGGCTCGGCGTTCAGCGTGCCGATGCCGGTGATGACGCCGCCGCGGATGCGCAGGTCGTTGCCGCCAGTGGCGCGCGGCGTGTCGCGGCGGCCGGTCATCAGGTGCGCCGCACCCTTGATCAGGAGGTCAGTCATGGTTCGCTTCACTCGAACTAGTCATGGTTCGCTTCGCTCGAACTAGTCATGGTTCGCTTCGCTCTCGTGCCAGCCCCCCAGCGCCCACTTCGACAGCACCGACATCAGCGCGAACAGCGCCACGCCGGTGAGCGTGATGAGCAGCAGCGCCGCGAACATGCGCGGGATGTTGAGCTGGTAGCCCGCCTGCAGGATCTGGTACGCCAGCCCGGTGCCGGTGCCGCCGGTGCCGGCGACGAACTCGGCCACCACCGCGCCGATCAGCGCCAGCCCCGAGCTGATGCGCAGGCCGCCGAAGAAGTACGGCAGCGCCGACGGAATGCGCAGCCGCACCAGCACCTGGAGCCGGCTCGCGCGGTTGAGCTTGAAGTAGCTCATCAGCCCCGGGTTCACGCTGCGCAGGCCGAGCGTGGTGTTCGCGATGATGGGGAACAACGCCACCAGCGTCGCGCAGATCACCAGCGAGGCGGTCGGGTCCTTGACCCAGATGATGATGAGCGGCGCGATCGCGACGATGGGCGTCACCTGCAGCAGCACGGCGTACGGGAACAGCGCCGTCTCGATGAGGCGGCTCTGCACGAACGCGAACGCGATCAGCACCCCGATCACGGTGGCCGCGATGAACGAGAACAGCGTGATCTTCAGCGTGTTGACGAGCGCGCCGAAGAGCAGCGCCGCATCGGTCACCAGCGTCTTGGCCACCAGCCACGGCGAAGGCACCAGGTAGGGCTTGATGTCGAAGCCGACGACCAGCCCGTGCCACACCGCGATCAGCACGACGGCCACCACCAGCGGGTAGACCACGCGTTGGGCGTCGCCTTTCAGGACGCCGCTCATGCCAGCGCTCCTTCGGGGTCGGCGCTGCTGGCGCGCAGCAGGCTGTCCTGCAGGCGCTTCGCGTAGCCGCTGAAGGCCGTCGAGACGCGGAAGTCGGGGCCGCGCGGGTAGGGTTCGTCGATCGTCACCTCCTCGATCACGCGGCCCGGCCGCGCCGCCATGACGACGACGCGCGTGGACAGGTACACCGCCTCGTAGATGGAGTGGGTGACGAAGATGACCGTGAGCTTCTGCTTCTGCCACAACGCGAGCAGTTCGCCGTCGAGCTTGTTGCGCGTGATCTCGTCGAGCGCGCCGAAGGGTTCGTCCATCAGCAGCAGCGTGGGCTGCGTGACGAGGCCGCGCGCGATCGACACCCGCATCTGCATGCCGCCCGACAGCTCGCGCGGCAGGTTCGTCGAGAACTTGTCCAGGCCCACGAGCGCGAGCGACTCGCCGACGCGGCGGTCGGCCTCGGCGCGCGGCACGCCGGCCAGGTCCAGCGGCAGGCGCACGTTGCTCTGCACGCGCGACCACGGCATCAGCGTCGCTTCCTGGAAGACGAAGCTCAGGCGGTGGCCCGAGCTCTCGACCTCGTGCACCGGCTTGCGCCACAGCAGCAGGCGGCCGTCGCTGGGCTCCAGCAGGCCGGCCACCATCTTCAGCAACGTGCTCTTGCCGCAGCCCGAAGGGCCGAGCAGGGTGACGAACTCGCCTTCGCGCACCGTGAGGTTCACGGGCAGCAGGGCCTGGGTGCCGTTGGGGTAGGTCTTTTCGGCCGAGAGGACTTCGACCGCTGGAATGTCAGTCATGCAACGACGGTGGTTTTCTTGTACATGGCGACGAGGTGCTCGCCGGCGGTGATGGGGCCGTAGCGCGCCGGCCGCTGCGCGCTGACGCAGGTGGGCAGCGGCAGGATGTTCGCTTCGGCGTCGAGGTCGAAGAAGTAGGCGATCGACCAGCGCTCGCGGCCGCCGAAGCGGTTCACCACGCGGTGCACCGTGCTGCGCCAGCGGTCGTTCGTCCAGCGCTGCATCATGTCGCCGATGTTGACGACGTAGGCGCCGGGCAGCGGCGGCACGTCGAGCCAGTGGCCCTGCGCGTGCTGCACCTGCAGACCGCCGGCGTCGCTCTGCGCCAGCAGCGTGAGCGCGCCCCAGTCGGTGTGCGCGCCGCAACCGATCTGGCCCGGCGCCGCCGTGGCGGGCTGCGGCGGGTAGTGCAGCAGCCGCGTCGTGCAGGTGGGGTGGCGCGTGAAGGCGTCGAAGTGGCCCGCTGGCAGGCCGAGCGCGAGTTCGAACAAGCCCAGCAGCCGGCCGGCGAGCGCGCGCATCGCCGCCGAGTAGGCCTCGCACGCGGCGCGGAAGCCCGGCAGCAGCGCCTCGTCGGGCCATCGGTTCGGGGCGATGGCCTCGACGCCGAGGTAGAAGCTCTCCTTCAGGTCCGGCGGCTGCGCGGGGTCGAGCGCCTGCCAGCCGATGGGGTCGAAGCCGCGGTGGTTGGCGTCGATGTGCCAGCGCTCCTTCGTGGCCTCGGGCAGCGCGAAGAAGCGCCGGCCGGCGTCGAAGCCGCCCAGTACCACGGCGTCTGGCACGCCGTGGCCGGTGACGGCGAAGAAGCCGGTGCCGGTGAGCGCTTCGTCGATGCGCGCCGCCAGTTCGGCGGGCGGCGCCGCCGCGAGGTCGAGGACGGGGATCACGGCAGGATCTTCAGGCCCTTCACGAACTCGGTCGTGTAGGTCTTCTTGACGTCGACCTTGGCGGGGTCGAGCAGCTTCATCGAGACCATCATGTCGTAGGTCTTCTTGATGCGCTCGTCGGTCAGGACGCCGATGCCCAGCTTGGCCGCATCGCCGCCGGTGACCATGCCGGTGGCGTTCATCAGCTTGATGCCGTTGGCCAGCAGGTCGTCGGTCATGTTGGGGTTGTCCTTCTTGATCAGCGCGTTGGCCGCCTTCGGGTCGCCCTTCAGGTAGTCCTTCCAGCCCTGCATGGTCGCCTTCACGAAGGCCGCCACCTGCTTGGGCTTCTTCTTCAGCGTGTCCTCCATGCAGACGATGGTGGTCGAGTACGGTGTCCAGCCGTGGTCGGACAGCAGGAACACGCTGGGCTTGAACTTCGCTTCCTTCTCGATCGCGTAGGGCTCGCTCGACAGGTAGCCCTGCTGCACCGCGTTCTTGTCGGCGACGAAGGGCTGGATGTTGAAGGTGTAGGGCCGCACCTGCGAGTCCTGCAGGCCGAAGGTGGCCTTCATCCAGGGCCAGAAGTTGGTGTTGGCGTCGGCCGAGATGAGGATGGTCTTGCCCTTCAGGTCGGCCATCGACTTGAAGGTCTCGGGGTGGCCGATCATGACCTGCGGGTCCTTCTGGAACGCCGCCGCCACGGTGACGGCGGCGATGCCCTGCTCGCGCGCCTTCATGGTCTGCACGTCGTAGCCCATGAAGC
Source organism: Pseudomonadota bacterium (assembly GCA_963204815.1). Taxonomy (GTDB): domain Bacteria; phylum Pseudomonadota; class Gammaproteobacteria; order Burkholderiales; family Burkholderiaceae_C; genus Rubrivivax. The sequence goes on from CAUJHQ010000029.1 coordinate 38,617, forward strand.
AGTCGACCTGGCCAGCGGCGAGCAGCTGCATGCCGTTGACCTGCGGGCCGCCCATGCGGATGGTGACGTCCAGGCCCTCCTTCTTGTACAGGCCGGTCGCGATGGCCTGGTAGAAGCCGCCGTGCTCGGCCTGGGCGTACCAGTTGGTCAGGTAGGTGAACTTCTCCTGCGCGTGCGCCGTGCCGGCGGCGAGCAGGACCGCGGCAGCGCCGAGGATTCGCATGGTCATGATCGTGTCTCCTGGTGGGGATCAGGTGATGGGCATCAGGGCAGAACACGCAGGTCCCTGACGAAGAGGCGGCCGCGAATGCGGCCGCCGGCAGGATATCGCAGTGGCCCCGCGTGCATGCTTCCGGTGCATGGCCGCACCCGGAAGCACGCGACGTGCCACGCCGCCGTGAGGGCTAGCGCGGCAGGCCGATCACCGTGCCTTCGCGCCGCGCGTCGGCGGCGCCGAACTGCAGCCCGGTCTTCGGGTCCAGCACCACCGCCTGCACCGAGCCGATCTCGGTGGTGGCGACGGTGTAGCCCAGCGCGAGCAGGCCGTCGATCGTCGCCTGCGGGATGCCCGCCTCGAGCGAGATCGCGCTGCCGGCCGAGGTGACCGAGATGCGCGGCGCCTTGATCGCGTCCTGCAGCGTCATCTTGTGGTCGATGAGGTTCAGCGTGACGTTGAGCACCGAGTTGATGATCGTCGACCCGCCGGGCGAACCGTAGGCCACCAGCGGCCGGCCGTCGGGCGTGAAGATCATCGCCGGCGTCATGCTGCTGCGCGGGCGCTTGGCGGGCTGCACGTCGTTGAAGCCCGGCCCGCCGGTGTACGGGTTGACCGAGGGCGTGGTGTTGAAGTCGGTCAGCTCGTTGTTGAGCAGGAACCCGTGGTTGCGGAAGCTGCCGTCGGGCCGCGTGTAGCCGGCGAAGACGCCGATGCCGTGGCTGGACTCGATGGTGTTCGTGTACGTCACCATGTTGCCCCACTTGTCGACGACCGAGAAATGCGTCGTCGTCTCGCCCGGGCCGGTGACGGGCTCGGCCACCGCCAGCCGCGTGGCGGGCTTCGTGCCGGCGACGTCGTAGGGGCGCGGGTCGCCGGCCACCGGGTTCGGCGTGATGCGCGTGCCGGGCACGATGACGGCGCCGCGCGCGCCGAGGTAGGTGGCGTCGAGCAGGCCCTTGCCGGGCACCGGCACGAAGTCGGCGTCGCCCATCCACTGGCTGCGGTCGGCGAACGCGATGCGCATCGCCTCGGCCATCACGTTCGCTGTCTTCAGCGATCCGAAGCCGTAGCCGGCGGCGGCGTCGCCGATCGGGAAGCGCTCCAGCATCTTCAGGATCTGCAGCATCGTCAGGCCGCCGGACGAGGGCGGCGACATCGCCTTGATCGTGTAGCCGCGGTAGGTGCCCACCGTGGGCTCGCGCAGCGCCGGCTGGTAGGCCTCCAGGTCGGCCAGCGTCATGCTGCCGCCCTTGCCGCCAGCGACCTGCGGGCGGTTGAACTTCTGCCCTTCGACGATGCCCTGCGCGATGTCGCAGCCCTTCTCGGGCATGAACTTGTAGAAGCAGTCCGGGCCGTGGCGCGCGATCAGGCGCAGCGTCTCGGCCAGCGGCTTGTTCTGCACCACCTGGCCCACCGGCGCCGGCACGCCGCCGGGGCAGAAGAAGGCCGCGGCCTCCGGCGAGTTGGTGGAACGGCCGCCGTTGTTGCAGCTCACCGCGGTGTAGCGCGGCGTGGCGGCGAAGCCGGTGTCGGCGAGGTCGATCGCCGGCTCGATCACCTTGTGCAGCGGCAGGTGGCCCCAGCGGCGCAGCGCCAGCGCGGTGCCGCGCACCATGCCCGGCACGCCGACGGCGACGCCGTTCAGGTCGGGTCGCGTGACGCCGACGAACATGTCCGGCGTCGCCGCGGCGGGCGCCTTCTCGCGCGTGTCGATGGCGAAGGTGCGGCCCGACTTCGCGAGGTGGACCATCATGAAGCCGCCGCCGCCGATGCCGGCGGACTGCGGCTCGACGACGTTCAGCGCGTAGGCGATGGCCACCGCCGCATCGACCGCGTTGCCGCCGCGTTCGAGCATGCGCGCGCCGGCCTCGGCGCCGTACGGGTTGGCGACGGCGACGACGCCCTTGCGGTAGGCCGTGCCCGCCCAGTCGATCGGCTTGCCGTGGCCATGCGACGGCGGGCGCGCGCCGTGATGATCGCCACCGCGGTCGTGGTCGCGTTCGTCGTCGGCGAAGGCGCCGGGGCTGCAGGCCAGCAGGGCGGCCAGCGCCAGCGGCAGCGGGCGCAGAAAGTGGGAACGCATCATCTCGGGATCTCCTGGAGTGTTGTGTTTCTTGGGCCTGGCCGCGTGGAGCCCGGCGTGCCGCATGCTCGCGCGCCCGCACCGCGCCGACAAGGCGGGTCACTACCGACGCCGCGGGTACCATCGCCGGCGCCGTGTCCGCCCCGTCCCGCTGGTCGATCCGCACCCGCCTGCTGGCCATCGCCACCGGCGCCGCGCTCGCCGCATGGGGCGCCGGCGGCGTGGCGACGATGCTGTCGGCGCGCGACGTGCACGAGCAACTGCAGGACGAGCGGCTGGCCCAGGTCGCGCGCACCGTGCTCGCCTTCGCCGACCACGAACTCGCGGAAATCGCGCGCGATGCCGGCGCCGCGCAGCCGCACGTCGAGCCCGGTGTCGCGCTCGGCGCGCGCTACCACCTGCAGGTCTGGGGCCGCGACGGCCGCCTGCTGCTGCGCAGCGCGAACGCGCCGGCCGACGTGCCGCTCGCGCCGCATGGCGCCACCGGCTTCGGCGCCGGCCACCTCGCCGGTGCGCCGACGCGCACCTACCGCGAGGCGCCGTCGGCACTGCCGGTGGAAATCCAGGTCGCCGAGACGCTGGCCGACCGCGCCACGGCGCTGACGCGCCCCGGCCTCGCCTATGCGCTGGGCGGCCTGGCGGCGGTGCTGCTGATCGCCGGCAGCGCGGCGGCCTTCGTGCTGCGCGCGCTGCGGCCGCTGGAGCGCGCCGCGCACACGCTGCAGCAGCGCACGCCGCTGGACCTGGCCGCGCTGCCGCTGGACGGCGCGCCGCGCGAGCTGGCGCCGATGCTGGCGGCCCTGAACACGCTGTTCGGGCGCGTCGCGCAGCAGCTGTCGGCCGAGCGCGGTTTCACGGCGCTGGCGGCGCACGAGCTGCGCGCGCCGCTCGCCGCGCTGCGCATGCAGGCCCAGGTGGCCGCGCGCACGCCCGACGCCGCCCAGCGCGGCACGCTGCTGGCCGCCGTGCTGGCCAGCGTCGACCGCTGCAGCCACCTGCTGGAGCAGCTGCTGACGCTGAGCCGCGTCGACGACAGTGCGCCGGCCGCCGCCGAACGCATCACGCTCGCCGACCTGCTGGCCGCGGTGCAGGCCACGCTCGCCGCCGAGGGCCCGGACGGCACACGCCCGCTTCACGTGGCGGCGCGCTTCGACGCCCCGGCGGTCCACGGCCAACCCTTCGGCATGCAGACGCTGCTGCGCAACCTGCTGCAGAACGCGCTGCGCCACGCCGCCGGCCGCGTCGAGCTGCACAGCGACGCGGTCACCGGCGGCGTGCGCCTGCGCATCGACGACGACGGCCCGGGCATCGCGCCGGCCGACCGCGCGCGCGTGTTCGAGCGCTTCGTGCGGCTGGACGCGCCGGGCTTCGGCGTCGGGCTGGGGCTGTCGATCGTGCAGTCGGTGGTGCGCGCGCACGGCGCCCGCGTCACGCTGGCCGATTCACCGCTCGGTGGCCTGCGCGTGGAGCTGTGGTTCCCCGACGCGCCGGCGTGATCAGGCGGCGGCCGGCGGTGGCCCGAGCCGGTAGCCCGCGCCGCGCACGGTGACGAACAGCTCGCGGCCGAACTTGCGGCGCAGGAAGTGCAGGTGCACCTCGACCGCGTTGCTCACCGCCGCCGTCTCGGCGCCGTACAGCCGCGACTCGAGCTCGGCGCGCGTGAACAGGCGCAGCGGCTCGTGCAGGAAGATCGCCAGCAGCGAGAACTCGCGCTCGCGCAGCACCACCTCACGACCCTGCAGCGTGACGCGGCGGCGCCGCGGGTCGAGCGCGATCGTGCCGTGCCGCAGCATCTCCGGCACGAGCCCGGCACGCCGCCGAACCGCACGCACACGCGCCGTCAGCTCGGCGAGGTCGACCGGTTTCACCAGGTAGTCGTCGGCACCGTCGTCGAGCAGCGAGACGCGGTCGGCGGTCTGCCCGCGGCCGGACAGCACCACCACCGGCGTCGTGTCGCCGCCGGCGCGCAGCGCCTGCAGCAGCGCGCGGCCGTCGCCATCGGGCAGGCCGAGGTCGAGCACCACGGCGTCGAAACGCGCCGCCGCCAGCAGCGCCGCCACGCCGGCGGCGCCGCGTTGCCACTGCACGCGGTGGCCGTCGAGCACGAGGCCGTCGCGCAGCGCGCCGCCGAAGGCGGTGTCGTCCTCGACGAGCAGCAGCTCCATCGTCACGCGGTGCCGAACTTGGTGTCGAAGCGGATGCCGATGGACTGCAGCAGCGGCGTCGGCAGCTGCCCGCCGGCGCAGACGATGACGGCATCGTTGCGCAGCGTCTCGGTGGCGCCGCCGCACTTCAGGCGCACGTCGCGTTCGCCGATCGCCTCGACCTGCGAGGACAGCTTCACGCGCACGCGGCCGCTGCGCTGCAGCGCGTCGAGGCGGTCGCGGTTGGGCTTCTTGACGCGCGAGAACGCCTCGCTGCGGTAGGACAGCGTGACCTCGGTGCCGGGCTCGCCGGCGAGCGCGATCGCGGCCTCCAGCGCGCTGTCGCCGCCGCCCACCACGAGCACCGCCTGGCCGCGGTACTGCTCGGCGTCGACGAGGCGGTAGACCACCTTGGACATGTGCTCGCCCGGCACTTCCAGCCTTCGCGGCGTGCCGCGGCGGCCCATCGCCAGCAGCACGCTGCGCGTGCGGTAGCGGCCGCGGTCGGTGCGCACGACGAAGCCTTCGCCGTCGGGCTCGATGCCCTCGAGCCGCTCGCGGAAGGCGATCTGCAGGCCGGTCTTCTCGACCACGCCGTTCCAGAACTCGAGCAGCTTCTCCTTGCTGACTTCGCGGAAGTTGACCTTGCCGACGAGCGACAGCGCCACCGGCGCCGTCATCGCGACCTTGTTGCGCGGGTAGTGGAAGACGGCGCCGCCGAGCGATTCCTCCTGCTCGACGATCTTGTAGCGCAGCCGGTGCTGGATCGCGGTGAGCCCGGCCGACAGCCCGGCGGGCCCGCCGCCGACGATGACGACGTCGTGCTCGAAGCCGTCGCCCTGGCGCGCGCGGATGACCTCGATGGCCTGCCGGCCCTGCTCGGCCGCCTTGCGGATGAGGCCCATGCCACCCAGCTCGCCGGCGATGAAGATGCCGGGCACGTTGGTCTCGAACTGCGGCGTGAGGTTGGGGATGTCGACGCCGCGCTTCTCGGTGCCGAAGACGAGCTGGATCGCGTCATGCGGGCAGGCGGCGCGGCAGGCGCCATGGCCGATGCAGGCGGCGGCGTTCTTCAGCACCGCCTTGCCGCCGACGATGCCCAGCGCGTCTTCCGGGCAGGCGGCGATGCAGGCAGCCGAGCCGAGGCAGCGCGCGGCGTCGACCACCGGGTGCAGCGAGGCGGGCTCGGCGAGGCCGGCCTCGACGGCGGCCTTCAGTTCGGCGGCGTCGCTGCGCTGCACGTGGCGGCGCCGCGCCAGGTACAGCACGAAGGCGGCGAGCGCGACGGCGGCGTAGAGCAGCAGGTAGACGGACATGGCGGCGCGAGCGTAGCGGAATCAGAACTCGTAGCGGGCGCCCAGCGAGTAGTTCACGCGCGTCGAAGTCTCCTTCGTCGTGATCGTCTGCGTGGCGTCGTTGGGGTCGGGCGCCACGCGCGTGGCCTTGCCGATCTCGTACGTGAGCGCGCTCTCGACCGACCAGCGCTTGAAGCCGCGGTAGGTGGCGCGCAGGCCCGGCGTCCAGCGCGACGAGTCGCCGCCCTGCGCGTTCTCGTCGCGGTAGAACTGCAGCGAGGGCTCGACCTGCCAGACCTCCCAGACGAGCGACGAGTTGTTGTAGCCCAGCATCAGGCCGTCGAGGCTGGGGCTGGAGATCGCGGTCACCGAGAAGACGTGCGTGTCGCGCGCCGAGTAGAGGTTCAGGCCGATCAGCTGCCCGCTCAGCGACAGCACGCGGCCGGTGGCCGGGCGGCCCTGCTCGAAGCCAGGCACGTCAGGCACCGGCGGGATCTCGCCGATGGTGGTGGACTGCACGCTGCTGCCGAACTGCCAGTGCGCCGTGATCGGCTTCGTGATGCCGACCTGCGCCTGCGTGATGAACGGCGTGGTGGCGCGCACCTGCTCGCGCAGCGCCGGCAGCGTGGTCGTGGCCAGCTTGTCGGCGATGCGCGTGTACATCGTGCCGCTGGCGTCGGCGAAGGTCAGCGCGTTGCCCAGCGACAGCAGCGGCATTGCGCGCCGGTCGTAGAGCGCGTTGACGACGGTGTTGTCCTCCATCACCCACGTGGCCTGCACGGCGGCGATGTTCAGCGCCTTCATGACGACGTCGTAGTCGAACTGCGCGAAGGCCGAGGCGCCGCCCTCGAAGTAGCGCGCCTCCAGGCCGAGCGCGCGGCGGTCGGTCTCGCCGTCGATCGTCTGCTGGATCGCGTAGACGCCGAAGCCGAAGTTCTTCACCACGCCGTCGGCGTCGAACGAGGCACCGTAGAAGCGGCGCTTCGAGTCGAAGTAGCGGTCCACCGGCTGGCCGGCGACGGCGCCGAACTTCAGCTTCGGCTTGGCGAGCACGAAGGCCTGCACGCCGTCGAAGCGGCCCATCACGCCGCCGCCGGTGGGCGACTGGCGGCCGAACTTGACACCCCAGCCGCCGGTGAGCGACTTGTAGTCGCCGTACAGCGCGGACAGCCGGTTGCGGCTCTTGTCGGGGCGCTCGAGGTCGCGCGTGTACGAGTCGCGGGCGACGAAGCGCAGGTCGCTCTCGCGCGTGCGCTGGCGCCAGCCGAGGTCGACGTCGCCGTAGAGCTGGCGCGACTTTTCCGGCGCGAGCTGCTGGTCGCTGACGAGTTGCGGCACGCCGCTCAGCGGCGAGTCCTGGAAGTCGCGGCTGCGCACCTGGCCGTTGCCGCCGTAGTAGTACAGCGAGGTCGAGCCGGAGACGACGGGCTCGTCCTCCTTGCGCTGCGGCGCCTCGGCCAGCACGGGGGCGGGTGCCGGCGCCGGCAGCGCGGCGAGGTCGCGGCGGATGCGCGCCGCCGCCGGGCCGTTGGGGTACAGGCTCAGGTAGGTCTCGAACTCGATGCGCGCGCGCGCCGTGTCGCCCATGCGCAGCCGCACGCGGCCGATGAGGTCCTGCGCCTCGCGCGTCTGCCGGTTCGGCGGCAGGTCCAGCAGCGAGGACAGGCGCGCCAGCGCAACGGCGTCGGTGCGCTGATCGAAGGCGGCGCGCGCGGCCAGCATCAGCGTGTCGGCCTCGCGCTCGATGGCCTCGGCGCTGCGCGGCGGGGTGTCGGGGGCGGCTGCGGGAGCGGCCGCGGTGGTGTCCGCGGTGGTGGCCGGCGCGCTCGCGGCGGGCGCGGGCACCGGCGGCGGCGCTTCGGCCACGGCCACGGCCGGGGCTGGCGCGGGGGCCGGCGCGGGGGTCGGCGTGGGGACCGGCGCGGGCACCGGCACCGGGATCACCGGCGCGACCGCCACCACCGGCGGCACCGGCGCCGCCGGCGCCTTCGGCGCGGCCGCAGCGGCCGGCGCCGGCACGGGGGCCTCGGCGACGATCGGCGCCGGCACCGGCGCGATCACGGCCTGCGGGAAGGCCGACAACTGGCGCAGCACCGCTTCGGCCTGCGTGCGCGTCGCGAAGTAGCCCAGGTTGATCTCGTGCCGCACCGCGCCGTCGACGAGCCGACGGTCGGTGAACACCGAATAGTCCTGCAGCGAGCGCGGCACCGGCGTCACCAGCTGCAGTTCGGGCGTCGGTGCGCTCAGCAAGGTGATGACGAAGCGGCGGTCGCTCTCCGGCAGCGCCGAGGCGGTGGCCGACGGCGTCGGCACGCCCGGCGCGGTGGCCGCCGGCAGCGGTGGCGGCGGCGCCGGCGCGCGCGCCGCGTCGGGGGCCAGCACGCCGGCGCCGCGATCGTGCAGCACGATGTCGATGCTGCGGCCACGCGGGCCGGCGCGCACCGTCACGCGCGTCGGTTCGGCGAAGCGCAGCACGATGCGGCGGCCGCGCTCGCTGTTCTGCTCGGCTTCGTCGGCGAGCTGGATCTGCGGCAGGCCCTGGCGTTCACCCAGGCGCAGGCCCTGGCCGCCGCGGTAGCTCGCGTTGGTGCTCGCCAGCAGCGTGTACGAGACCAGCGTGAGGTCGTTCGAGCGCGTCGACAGCGCGCGCTGGAACTGCACCTCGGTCGCGAAGCGCAGCTGCAGCACGGCGTCGGCGCCGACGCGCCGCACCTCGATGTCGTCGATGAGCTGCGCGTGCGCGGTGGTGGCGAAGGCGAGCGCGATGGCGCAGGCCAGGGGGAGCGGTCTCAGCGTGGATGGCATTCGTCGTCGGGGCCGGGCCGCGGGCGCGGCCGGGTCAGTCCCATTTCGTGTAGGCGGCGCCCTTGGTGCCCAGCGGGCGGTGGCAGCCCGACTGCGAGCAGTCGGTGACGCCGGTGGACTTCTCGTGCGTGAGCGACTTGCGCTCCATGCCACCGGCGTAGGCGGTGCCGCTCGTGTGGCAGCCCTTGCACCAGCCGGCGCCGTTGCCCATCGACGCGTTGTGGTTCATGCGCAGCGTGGTCCAGGCGGTGGTGCTGGTGTGGCAGGCGTTGCAGTCCATCGCGGCGCCGTTCAGCAGCTGCACCTCGGGGATGTGGTTCGCCGTCTTCGCCAGCGCCCCGGTGGTGCCTTCGCCGGTGTAGGCGCCGTTGTGGCAGGACTTGCAGGTGGCGGTGGCGACCACCGTGTGGTTCATCGTCACCGCGGTCGCGAAGCTGCTCTGCGAACGGTGGCAGCTGTCGCACTTGGAGGTGGCCGAGTTCACCGGCACGTGCGTCGTCGACTTGCCCTTCGCGGTGGTGCCGTTGTGGCAGGTGTCGCAGGTGCCGGTGCCGACCGCGTTGGCTGCGGTGTGCGCGAAGACCACGCCGCTGGTCCAGCTGGTGGTGGACTTGTGGCAGCTCTCGCAGTTGCCGACGACGGTGGCGTGGGTGCTGTTTGCCGGCTTGCCGACGGCGGCACCGTAGGCGCCCGTGTGGCAGCTGAAGCACTGCGTCGTCAGCGCGTAGACGCTGTGCACCTTGCCGTTGGCCCAGGTGGTGACGCTGCCCTTGTGGCAGGCGTCGCAGTTGGCGGCCGCCGTCACCGCCACCGCCTGGTAGGGCACGTGGTTGGTCGGCTTGCCGTCGGCCGGCGGGAAGGCGCCGGTGTGGCAGCTGGCGCATTGCGCGGTCGTCGTCACCTGCGTGTGGTTGAAGCTCGACGGCTTCCAGGTGGTGGTGGTGTGGCAGGCGATGCAGTTGGTGGCGCCCACCGGCACGTGGTTGGCCGCCTTGCCGGTGGCGGCGCTGTTGTTGTGGCAGGTGCTGCAGTTGGTGGCGACCGTGAACTTGCTGTGGTCGACCTTCGCGCCCAGCCAGGTGGTGGTGGACTTGTGGCAGCTCTCGCAGTTGCCGGTCACCGTGGCGTGGGTGGCGTTCACCGGCTTGCCGACCGCGCTGCCGTAGGCGCCGGTGTGGCAGGTGAAGCAGCCGGTGGTGACGCTGAAGACGCTGTGGAAGACGCCGTTCGCCCAGGTCGTGACGCTGCCCTTGTGGCAGGCGTCGCAGTTGGCGGTGGCGGCCAGCGGCACCGCCTGGTAGGGCACGTGGTTCGTCGGCTTGCCGTCGGCCGGTGCGAAGGCGCCGGTGTGGCAGGTCGCGCACTGCGAGGCCGCCGGCACCTGCGTGTGGTTGAAGCTCGACGGCTTCCAGGTGGTGGTGGTGTGGCAGGCGATGCAGTTGGTGGCGCCCACCGGCACGTGCGTGGCCGCCTTGCCGGTGGCGGCGCTGTTGTTGTGGCAGGTGCTGCAGTTGGTGGCCACCGTGAACGTGCCGTGGTCGACCTTCGCGCCCAGCCAGGTGGTGGTGGACTTGTGGCAGCTCTCGCAGTTGCCCGTCACCGTGGCGTGGGTGGCATTCACCGGCTTGCCGACGGCCGCCGTGAAGCCGCCGGTGTGGCAGGTGGTGCAGCCGCCGACGACGCTGACGTTGGCGTGCAGGCGCCCGTTCGCCCAGGTGCTGAAGCTGCCCTTGTGGCAGCTGTCGCAGGCGGCCGCCGCCACCGGCAGCGTGGCCACCGGCACGTGGGCGGGCGGCAGACCGGCGGCGCGGCTGCCGTTGTGGCAGGTGCCGCAGGTGCCCGCCGCGACGCCGGCATGGTCGAAGCCGGTGGCCGGCAGCCAGGCCGTGGTGCGGTGGCAGCTGTCGCACGACGCCGTGGTGGCCACGTGCGCGGCCGGCTTGCCGGCGCCGAAGGCGGCGTTGTGGCAGCTCAGGCAGCTGCCGGCGGTGACGCCGGCGTGGTTGAAGCGCACGCCGGCGAAGGTGTCGGTGCGGTGGCAGTTGTCGCAGCTTCGGCTGGACGGCATGTGGCGCGCCGGCATCACGACGTTGCCGCGCGACAGCCGCTGCCCGGCCTGGTGGCAGGCGGCGCAGTCGCGCGGCGTGCCCTTGAACTGGCCGCCGGTGTGGCAAGCCTCGCAGCGCGCCTTGGTGTGCAGGCCCGTGAGCGGGAAGCCGGTGCGCAGGTGGTCGAAGCTGTCGGCGATGCGGCCCTGCGCGCTGGCCAGCGTGCCGAAGCACAGCAGCAGCGCCAGTGCGAGCAGGCGGCACAGGCGCGCCGGCCAGCCGGTGAGCGGGTGGGTCGGGTTCACGGTCGGCTCCCTCCAGGCAGGCCCAGGGCCAGCCGTTGCGGCATGTGCGGCGGTGCGGCGTCGGCGCCCGGGCGGGGACGCACACGCTTCCAGCGATCGGTGTAGTGGCATTGCTCGCAGCGCGAACCGAAGCCGCCGTCGTGCGTGTCGTCCTTGCGGTGGCAGGCCAGGCAGCTGGTGCCAACCTCGGCGATCGCCTTGCCGGCCGGCGCCGGCCGCGTGTGGCAGGCCGCGCAGGCGGTCTTGCGGTGCGCGCCGTCGAGGGCGAAGCTGCTGCGCCGGTCGTGGTCGAAGTCCCACAGGCCCCAGCCGCGCGCGTTGTGGCAGCTCTCGCAGGCGGTGCCGTAGGCGAGCTTGTGCTTGTCGTCCTTCTTGTGACAGCTCCAGCAGTCGCGTGCGGCATCGCGGTAGCGCGGCGTCGCGTGGCAGTCGCCGCACTTCACCGCGACGTGGCGCCCCAGCAGCGGGAAGCGCGTGACACGGTGGTCGAACGCGGGCACCTTCCAGTCGCGGTCGCCGTGGCACTGCTCGCACTTCGGGCCGAGCTGGCCCTGGTGCTTGTCGTCCTTCTTGTGGCAGGCCAGGCAGTCGGTGGCGGTGTTGCGGAAGCTGCGCAGGTTGACGTGGCAGGCGTCGCACTTCACGGTCTTCGCGGCATGCGCGTTGCGCAGCTTGAACTTCGTCTTGTCGTGGTCGAAGCGGCCGGCGGTCTCGCTCCACTTGCGCTCGTTGTGGCAGTCGGCGCACTGCGTGCCCAGGTTGCCTTCGTGCTTGTCGTCCTTGCGGTGGCAGCCGACGCAGTCGCGCGGCGCCTCCTTGTAGTTGGTGCTCTTGTGGCAGGCCTTGCACTCGGTGTCGCGGTGCGCGCCCAGCAGCGGGAAGCGCGACTTGGCGTGGTCGAAACGGCCGCCGGTCTCCTTCCAGCCGCGTTCGGTGTGGCAGCTGCCGCAGTCGCGGCCGAGCGAGCCCTTGTGGCCCTTGGCGCCGTCGTCGTCCTTCCTGTGGCAATCGATGCAGGCACTGCCGGTCTTGTCCTTGAACAGGATGCCGGTGTGGCAGTCGCCGCACTTCGCCTTGCCGTGCGCGAAGCGCAGCGGGTACTTGGTGTCCTGGTCGTGGTTGAAGGTGCTGGGCTTCCACGCCTTCGTGCCGTGGCACGACTCGCACTTGATGCCGAAGCGGCCCTTGTGGCCCTTGGCACCGTCGTCTTCCTTGCGGTGGCAGCCGATGCAGGTGCGCGGCGTTTCCTTGTAGCGGCTGTCCTTGTGGCAGTCGGCGCACTTCGCGTCGACGTGCTTGCCGGTGAGCGCGAAGCGCGTCTTCTCGTGGTCGAAGCGCGCTTCCTTCCAGCTGTTCTCGGTGTGGCAGTCGGCGCACTTGGTGCCCAGCGAGCCCTTGTGCGTGTCGTCCTTGCGGTGGCAGGCGTTGCAGTCGTGCGGCGCTTCGCGCCAGCGCTTGGCGGGTTCGTGGCACTTGCGGCACTCCACCTTCTCGTGGCGGCCGCGCAGCGCGTAGTCGGATTGCGTGTGGTCGAAGTTGCGCTCGTCGAACATGACGATGCGCGCGCCGCGGCCCTTGTGGTCGGTGTGGCAGTTGCGGCAGGCCTGCGGCTTCTGGCGGCCGTGGAAGCCGGTGCGCTCACGCACGTCGCGCCCCACGTCCTTGTGGCAATCGGCGCACAGCCGGTCCTGCGCATTGCGGTCGAACTTGACGTGGCACTGGCCGCAGTCGTCCTCGACCTTGGCGTGGCCCTCGATGACCTCGCCCGGGCGCAACACCGACTCGATGCCCTGCGCCGCCGCGCCGCCGCCCAGCCCGCACGACAGCACGAAGGCCAGCGCGGTCGCGAGGCGGAGGCCCCAGGTTCGCCATCGCCCCGCCACGGTCAGTACGCGTGCACCGCGACGACGTGCACGACGGCGCTGATGACGAGCAGGAAGATGAACGGCATGTGCACCACGTGCCAGAGCGCGAACAGCCGCTCGTAGGCGGTGTACTGCGCCACCCGCATGACGGCGCCGAGGTAGCGGTCGACGAAGCGGCGCGACTGCCGCTGGCGCCGCGCCAGCGTGGCCGGCGACCAGCCGCCGTCGCGCGCCATGCGCGTCAGCACGCTGTGCAGTTCACGGCGGCAGGCCCACTTCGTCGCCAGTTGCCGCCAGGGCAGCAGGGTGACCTGGCGGGCGATCGACAGCGCATCGGCGCCCGGCCGCAGCGCGCCCTGCTCGAAGGCGACGAGCCGCTGCTCGACCTGCGGCGCGAAGCTCAGCCAGGAACGCGCCTCGCTGCCGATCAAGCCGGCGCTGCCCTGCAGCGCCTTCAGCGAGCTGACCTCGCCGTTCAGGTCGCGGTGCACGCGCACGTAGATGAAGCGGCCGACGAGCCCGCTCAGCACGACGACGACCATGCTCCACAGCGCCACCGCGGCGTTCAGCGAACCGAGGTGGAAGGTGCTGTGCACCAGCACCAGCCAGGGGCCGACGATGCCCAGCGTCATGTGGCCCCAGAACCACCACTTCACGTGCCCCACGCTGCGCATGAAGCGCGCGTACTTGCGCAGCGGGTAGAGCAGCAGCACCAGCATCATCGAGCCGCCGGCCACGCCGATCCAGTAGCCGACGTCGTCGCCCGGCTCGAACAGGCCCAGCCGCGTCAGCGCCCACGCGCTGCCGACGAGCAGCGCGACGCCGAGCAGCAGCGCGACGTCGCGCGAGATCGCCTCGCGCCGGCGGCGCTTGCGGCGCTCCGGAAGCGGCGTCGCAACGCCGTCGAAGCTGGAAACGGGAACCTGGGTCGCGGTCATGTGGGGTCGGGGCAGGGGTCCGGCACCCTGCGGTGCCGGCCCTCGGGGCCATGTCATTCAGCCGATGACCGGCACCATGCTTCAGCCCCGCGGGGCAGACGTGACCAGTCGTTGCAGCAGCGGCCCGCTCCTCCGGCTACCGCGCCCCTGCTCCCCGCCCTGGCCGAGGGCCGCGACAGCCCTCGCCTTCAGGTGCGTTAAGTTGCAACCTCAGGGAAATAAATCCCAATATGAGGTTCTCGTGCGCACATCATTGCATGTGCGCTTTGCACATCAGGCGCGCCGCCGGCGTGCCGCCGCCAGCCCCAGCAACGCCAGCCCGGCGAGCGCCAGCGAGCCCGGCTCGGGCACCGTGTTCTGCCGCACGACGACGCTGCTGGCCGCCACTTCGCCGTTGTCGCCGACCTCGCCGATGTAGAGGTACAGGCCGGCCGTGGACACGGCGGCGGCGAGGTTGAAGTTGATGCTGCCGTTGTCGCCCATGCTGAGGAAGCCGAAGGCGCCGGGAATCGCGGTCGTCGACTCGCCGTCGAAGAGGCCCAGCGTGGCCATCGCGTCGTTCACCGTCGTGCCGCCGGCGCCGGTGCCGAACAGCTGCGCCTCCGCCGGTGGGCGCTGCCCGCCCGGCGTGAACAGCGTGCCGCCGAGGAAGTCGAAGAGCGACAGGCCGGCGGCCGACGCCGCGCAGGCCGCGTCGGCGCAGAAGGTCGTCGACAGCTTGATGGCGTCGAGGTCGAAGCCCGAGAACTGGCCGACCGCGCCGCCGAGGCCGGCGCTGCTGTCGGTGATGCCGATCGACTGGATCGTGCCCAGGCTCAGGGTCGACAGGTCGGCGCGGTAGACCGCCGTCATGCCGAGCGTGCCGCCGGTGAGGCCGCCCAGCTTGGACAGCGACACCGCCTCGGCCGAAGCGGTGCCTGCCAGCGCGCAGAGCGAGGCGGCGAAGATCGTGCGCTTGATGAGGTTCATGGTAGGGATCTCTCCTGTGTGTCGAACATCGACGCCCCGGCAGCTGCATGCGGCGCGCCAGCGCTGCCCCCTAGGTTCCGCAAGTGCCTGTTCGCGCGCCGCTTTCGCACGCGCCGGCCGCGGCGTCGGCGAGCCCGTTGCGCCGCTGCGGCGTGCGCCTGTCAGGCGCGCCGACACCCCCGGAAGGGCCCCCGCATCGGCCACGCCGCGGCGGCGCGCGGACCACGCGGCACGGCGGCACCATGCCGTACAGTCGGCGCCGCACCGGTCATGCGAGGTCGCGACAGGCAGGACATGGCAGAGCCCCCGTACGGCGTCATCTGGAACCGACTGAAGGCCGGGCGCGTGGTTCCGTTCCTGGGCGCGGGCGCATCGGTCGGGCACCGGCCGGCCGATGCCGCGTGGCGCGCCCAGCAACCCGAGTTCCTGCCCAGCGGCGCCGAGCTCGCGACGCTGCTGGCGAACGAGGCGCGCTACCCGTCGAACGACGACGTCGACCGGCGTGACCTCGCCAAGGTCAGCTCCTACTACGGCGACGTCGCCGGCCGGCGCGCGCTGCGCGAACGGCTGCGCGACGTCTTCCTGCACGAGTTCAGCCCCGGCCCCGTGCACCGCCTGCTGGCCGCCGTGCCGCACCCGCTGCTCATCGTCGCCACCAACTACGACACGCTGATGGAGCAGGCCTTCCGCGAGGCCGGCCGCCCCTACGAACTGGTGATCCACTCGGCCGACCGCAAGGGCCTGGCCGGCTCAGTGCTGTGGTGGCCGCACGGCGAACCCGAGCCGCGCCCGGTGGAGCCGAGCGAACTGGACCGCCACATCGACCTCGACACCGCCACCGTGCTCTACAAGATGCACGGCAGCGTGGTGGCCAAGGGCAGCGAGTGGGACAACTTCGTCATCACCGAGGAGGACTACGTCGACTTCCTGTCGCGCATGTCGGCCAACCAGGCGGTGCCGGCCATGTTCTACAGCCACTGCCGCGACCGCAGCCTGCTGTTCCTGGGCTACAGCCTGCGCGACTGGAACCTGCGCGTGATCCTGAAGAACCTGAACAAGGCCTTCTCGCGCCACGCCACCGGCGACGACGACGACCGCGTGCCCTCGTGGGCCATCCAGTCGCACCCCTCGGAGCTGGAGTCGCGGCTCTGGGAGAAGCGCAACGTCACGATCTTCGATCTCGACATCGACGCCTTCGCCGACAAGCTGCTGGCCGAGACGGGGCTGCCGAAGTGAACGACGGGCCGGAGGAGTTCTGCCCCTACGTCGGGCTTCAGCCCTTCGGCGAGCAGGACCGCGACTACTTCAAGGGCCGCACGCGCGACCAGAAGGTCATCGCCTCCAACCTGTTCGCGTCCAACCTCACGGTGCTGTACGGCGCCAGCGGCGTCGGCAAGAGCTCGGTGCTGCTGGCCGGCGTGGTGCCGGCGCTGCGCGCGTCGCCGAACACCGCGGTCGTCGTCTTCCGCGACTGGGCACAGCCGGGCTTTCTGCAGGACCTGAAGCGTGCCTGCCTGGAGGCGGTGGCGCGCGTCAAGCCGGGCGCCGCGCTGCCGGCCATCGAGCTGCCGTTCGACGAACTGCTGCGCCAGGCCGCGCAGACGCTGCGCATCACGGTGCTCGTGATCCTCGACCAGTTCGAGGAGTACTTCCTCTACCACCCCGAGTCGGAGCAGGGCAACCCGTTCGACGAGGAGTTCGCGCGTGCCGTCAACAGCAGCGAGGCCGACCTCGGCTTCCTGATCGCGCTGCGCGAGGACGGCCTGGCGCGGCTCGACCGCTTCCGCCACCGCATACCCGGCCTGCTGTCGAACACGGTGCGGCTGCGCCACCTCGACGAGGCCGCGGCGCGCGACGCGATCCGCAAGCCGCTGGAGGACGTCTTCAACGCGCGCTTCCCGGAGCGCGCCACCGTCGTCGAGCCGGCGCTCGAGACGGCCCTCATCGAGGAGGTGCGCGGCCGCCGCGTCGGCCTCACCGCCGGCGCCGGCAAGGCCGCCGGCGGCGGCGACGCGGCCGACATCGAGACCGCGCTGCTGCAGCTGCTGCTGACGCGCCTGTGGAAGGCCGAGCCGTGGACGGCTGCCCGGCCGCGCGTGCTGCGCCTGCAGACGCTGCACGACATGGGCGGCGCCGAGGAGGTCGTGGAACGCCACCTCGGCGAGATCCTCGGCGGCCTGAGCGAGCGCCAGACCGAGCTCTGCGCGCGCATCTTCGACCGCCTCGTCACGCCGTCGGGCTCCAAGGTGGCGTGCCGCGAGAAGGACCTGCGCAACTGGGCCGGCGACCTCGCCGACGAGCTGCCCGACGTGCTGCAGCGCCTGTCCTACGGCAGCAGCCGCGTGCTGCGGCCGGTGCCGTCGGCGCCCGGCGACGACGGCGGCGCGCAATACGAGGTGTTCCACGACGTGCTCGGCGCCGCCATCCTCGACTGGCGCGCCGGCTTCCTGGCGCGGCAGGCGCAGGCCGCGCTGCGGCGCGACGCCGACGCGGCGCGCCAGCGTGCCGACGAGCAGGCCCAGGCCGCCGAACGCCTGCGCCGCGCGCTGCTGCGCGCACGCGTGTTCACCGCCATCGCCGTCGTCACCGCGGCGCTGGCCTGGACCTTCGAGCGCCGCGCCGCCACCGAGAGCCGGCTGGCGTCGGCACGCGCGCTCGCGATGGCGGCGATCGGCCAGACCGGCACCGATCCCGAGCTCGGCATCCTGCTCGGCCTGCACAGCCTGGGGCAGGCGCGGCCGCTCGGCGGCGAGGCCGCGCGCGAGGCCGCCGACGCGCTGGCGATGTCGGTCGACGCGTCGCGCGTGCGCAGCACGCGGCGTGCCGAAGGCCGGCTGGCGCGCGAGCCCTTCGACCCCGAACACCGCCGCCTGCTGCTGCTGGGCGACGACGGCCGCCTGCGCCTGCTGCGCTGGCCCGAGGGCGACGCCGCCGCGGTGCAGCCGAAGGGCCAGGACGGCGTGTTCGTGATGGCCACCTTCTCGCCGAGCGGCCGGCGCATCGCCGCCATCGGCCAGGACCGCCACCTGCACGTGTGGGACAGCGCGAGCGGCGAACGCCTGCAGCGCCTGCCGGTGCCGGGCGACCCCGCCGGCACCGCGACCACGCTCGCCTTCAGCGCCGACGAGACGCTGCTCGCCGCCGGCGGTGCGCCCACCGCGTGGGTGTGGCGGCTCGGCGAGGCGGCGCCCTTCGTCACGCTGCGCGGCCACCGCGACGCCGACAACCGGCTGCTCTACACGGTCGTCGCGCTCGCCTTCCACCCGCAGCGCCGGCTGCTCGCGACGGCGGCGATGGACAACACGCTGCGGCTGTGGAACGTCGACACCGGCGCGCCGGTGGCCGTGATGACCGAGCACGCGGCGCAGGTCGAGGACATCGAGTTCAGCCGCGACGGCAGTCAGCTCGTCAGCGCCAGCCAGGACGGCACGGCGCGCCTGTGGTCGGTACCGGCGGCGCCCGAGGCGGCGCCGCTGCGCAGCCGCGCCGCGCTGCGCGGCCACGCGAACTCGGTGTTCCGCGCCAGCTTCAGCGAGGACGGCCGCCGCGTCGTCACCGCCAGCGCCGACGCCACGCTGCGCCTGTGGGACGTGGCCAGCGCGCGCGAACTCGCCGTGCTCGCGTCGCACTCCGAGCCCGTCACCTGGGCGCGCTTCGCCGACGGCGACCGCGCCGTGCACAGCGGCGGCTGGGACCAGGAGGTCAAGACCTGGTCGGCCGCCGGCCACCTGGGCCGCCCGGTCACGCTGTGGGCCAGCCCGGACGGCCGCCTCGTGGCCAGCGGCGGCGACGACAGCGACGTCATACTCTGGGACGCCGCCAGCGGCGCCGAGGCCGGCCGCCTGCCCGGCCACCGCGACGGCGTGCAGACGCTGCGCTTCAGCCGCGACGGCAGCCGCCTGGCCGCCGCCGACGGCGCCGGCAGCATCCACCTCTGGGACGTCGCGCAGCGCCGGCGCGTGGCCACGCTGTGCTGTATGGGCGGCCCGGTGAACTCGATCGACTTCGACGCCACCGGCACGCGGCTCGCGGCCGCCGCGCCGCCGGGCGGCGTGGCGCTCTGGGACCTGGCCACCGGCCGCGTCGCGCGCACGCTGGTGCCGGCCGGCCACACGACCGACTTCGACCGCGTGCGCTACAGCCCCGACGGCCGCTGGATCGCCGCCGGCGGCACCGACGGCAGCGCGCGCCTGTGGCCGGCCGACGGCAGCGCCGAGGGCCGCGCCTGGCCGGCGCACGGCAGCAAGGTGCACATCCTGGCCTTCTCGCCCGACTCGGCGACGCTGATGACGGGCGCGCACGAAGGCGCCGTGACGCTGTGGGACGTCGCCACCGGCGCCGCCCGCGTGCGCGTGACGCGCCACGGCTCGGTGGCGATCAGCGGCGTCTTCGCCCCCGACGGCGCCAGCGCCGTCACCTGCGACCTGAAGGGCAACGTGCTCGTCTGGGACACGAAGACCGGCGACGCACGCCCCGGCCCGCGCGCGCACGCCAACAGCTGCATGGTCGACTTCAGCCGCGACGGCCGGCGCCTCGTGTCGCTCAGCTGGGACCGTTCGGCCAAGGTCTGGGACACGCGCAGCTGGGACGAGATCGCCAGCTACTCGCACGGCGACGGCGTCATCGATGGCGCGCTCGGCGCCGACGGCCGCCACCTCGTCACGCTGACCACCGCCGGCGGCCTTCGCGTGATCCCGGTCGACGCCGACGAGCTGGTCGCGCTCGCCAAGCAGCGCGTCACGCGCGGCCTGACCGACGCCGAATGCCGCCGCCACCTTCACACCACGCCCTGCCCGCCGCTGCCATGACCCCCGACCCCACCCCCGCGTCGACCCAGAGCGCCCAGGGTTACCTGGACGACCCGCGCAACGAGCAGGTGCTCGTGCACGTCAACGGCCGCTACGTGCCGCGCCACGAAGCCGTGGTCTCGGTGTTCGACAGCGGCTTCGTGCTCGGCGACGGCGTCTGGGAAGGGTTGCGCCTGGTGAACGGCCACCTGATCAGCCTGGACGCACACCTGGACCGGCTGTTCGAGGGCGCGACCAGCATCGCGCTGGACATCGGCCTGACGCGCGCGCAGGTCGCGCAGGCCATCCGGGACACGCTGGCGAAGAACGGCATGCACGACGGCGCGCACGTGCGCCTGATGGTGACGCGCGGCACCAAGCGCACGCCGAACCAGGACCCGCGCTTCGTCATCGGGCCGGCCACGGTGGTGATCGTCGCCGAGTACAAGACGCCGAAGCCCGAGAGCAAGGCACGCGGCCTGAAGCTCTTCACGTCGACCTTCCGCACCAGCGGCCCGGACGTGTTCGACCTGCGGCTCAACTCGCACAGCCGGCTGAACCTGATCCAGGCGCTGATCCAGGCCATCCACGCCGGCGCCGACGAAGCGCTGATGCTGGACCCGCGCGGTTTCGTCGCCAGCTGCAACAGCACCAACTTCTTCATCGTGCGCGGCGGCGAGCTGTGGACCAGCACCGGCGCCTACAGCTTCAAGGGCATCACGCAGAAGAACGTGATCGACGCCTGGCGCGCCGCCGGCGGCACGGCGCGCGAGTGCGACTTCACGCTGGCGCAGGTCTACGCCGCCGACGAGGCTTTCGTCACCGGCACCCTCGGCGGCGTGACGCCGGTGGTGCAGGTGGACGGGCGCGTCATCGGGGCGGGCGCTCCGGGGCCGGTGTCGGCGCGGGCGTCGGCGCTGTACCTGGCAGCCGTGACGCGGCCCGCCGCCTGAACGCCAGCACCGCCAGCGCGGTGGCGGCGAGCGCGCCGGTCCCGGGCTCGGGCACGGGGCCGCCGCCCGTGCCACCGCCCGTGCCGCCCTCGCCCGCGCCGCCGCCACCACCGGGAGGCGCCGTGTCGTACGTGTAGCTCACCTGCACGGTGCCGGCCCAGCCGAGCAGGGCCTCCTTCACGACGCAGAGGTCGCCGCGGTCGTCGCTGTCGCACAGGCCGGTGAGGCGGCCGTCGATGAAGGCGCTGAGGTTCAGCGGGTCGGCGCCGATGAACTGGCTCAGCGCCAGTGCGCCGAGCCCGAGGCTGCCGTTGAAGCTGCCGTTGACGAGGTTGAAGTCGCTGCAGGCCGTCGAGTCGTAGGCCTCGTCGCCGCTGAGGCGCACGCCGCAGCCGGCGTCGTACGAGATCGAGCGCCGCCCGGTGCCGCCGGCGGGGTCGAACAGCGACAGCTCGAAGTCGGCCGACAGCGTGGCCCCGATCAGCGAGTCGTTGCGGTCGTTGCCGATGAACGGCGGCAGCGGCGAGGAGTCGGCCTCCACGCGCGTGTCGTCGGCGGTGACCTGCAGGTAGCTGTAGTAGCGCGTGTCGAAGTCGATCTGCACGCCGGTCAGGGTGCCGAGCGTGGCGTCGAAGCGCGGCAGCGCCGCCAGCGCCAGGCTGCGCAGCGTGGCGCCGAAGCTGCCCTCGACGATACCGGCGTAGCGCGCGTCGCCGGCGAAGCTGGTGCTGTGCGTGACCACCGCCGCGGGGCTGGCGGTGGCGGCCAGCGCCAGCAGCGCGGCGGCCGCGATGTGACGGTTCTTCATGTTCCGGTCCTCCTGGCGCGCCGGCCGCTCACGGGCGGTAGAAGTACGGGTCGAGCACGCCGACCTCGGTGATGCGGCCCACCGGCAGGCCGTTGCGCTCGGCCACCTTGCGGATCGCCTCCGGCGTGGGGGCGTCGTAGATGCAGAAGGTCTGCGTGCGTTCCGGCGTCACGTACGAATGCACCCAGGTCACGCCGTGCTCGGCGTTGTTGGCGACGACGTTGGCCAGCGCCTTGCGGCCGTCCTCGTTCATCGGGATCGACAGGCCTTGCGGGAAGCTGCGTTCGATCAGGTAGCGGGGCATGCGGGTCTCCTGGGGTTCGACGGTCGCACCCTTGCGACCGATGACCCGCATGCTCCGCGCGCCGCGCGGCCGGCGCGACGGCAGCGTTGCCTAGATTGCGCCGCCCGGCTGCCCAGATTGCAGCCAGCCTTCGCGCCGCGCCCGCTGCACGGCGGCGGCACGGGTGTCGACTTCCAGCTTCGCCAGCACCGCCGCCACGTGGTGGTCGACCGTGCGCACCGAGCGGTGCAGGCGCGCTGCGATGTCGGCGTTGCGCAGGCCCTCGGCCATCAGCGCCAGCACCTTCAATTCGGCGGCGGTCAGGCCGCCGGGGTGGGCGCGCGTGCTGGCGCGGGCGCCGCGCGCGACACCGCGCTCGCCGGCCTCGCGCAGGCGGCGCCGCACGGCGTCGGCCGCTGGGCGCGCGCCCAGCGCGTCGAACACCGCGAGCGCCTCGCGCTGCGCCGCCGGGTCGCCTTCGGCCAGCGCGCGGGCGCGTTCGTAGGGGCAGCCCAGGCGCTGCCAGGCGTCGGCCGCGGCCTGCCAGCGGCCGGCGATCTGCAGCGCGTAGGGCTCGGCGCAGCCGTCGAGCCCGGCCACCGGCTCGCCGGCGCGCCACAGCCAGTAGGCGAGCTCGCCCACGAACCACGGGTGGCCCTTGGCGCGCGCCAGCGGCAGCACCGCCTGCACCGCAGCCACGGCCGCCGCGTTGTCGCCGCGCTGCAGCGCGGCCTCGGCCACCAGCGAGGCGCACGGCGCCAGGCGCTGCAGCGTGCCGCTGGGTTCGGCGAGGCGGCGCGCCGTGGCGAGCAGCGCGTCCAGGCCGGGGTCGCCGCGGCGCAGCCGCAGCCGTGCCAGCGCCACGCAGGCCATCAGCATCGACATGTCCTCGCGGCCGACGTGCGACACCACCTGCAGCGCCTGGGTCGAGGCCTCGTCCCAGCGGCCCAGCCCCAGCAGGCACAGCGCCCACCACGCTCGCGAGTAGCCGGTGTCCATGTCCTGCGAGTCGAAGATCGCGGCCGCCTCGCGCAGCAGCGCTTCGCCCTCGCGCAGGTGCATCAGCTCGCCGCAGCCCGAGCCCAGCATCGCCAGCGAATAGGCAACGTTCATGCGGTGACCGGCGGCGCGGCGCCGTTCGACCAGGTCCAGCAGCATGCGGCGGCCTGCGTCGAAGTCCACGAACAGCAGCGCGGCGCCGGTCGCGGTGAGGGCACGCTCCAACGTCAGGGTCTCGCCCAGGCGCTCGGCCAGCGGGATCGCGCGGCGGCCCCACGCGATGGCGTCCGCATAGTCGCGGTCCAGCATGTATTGCCAGCCGACGACCGCCCAGACGGCGGCGACCTCCGGACCCTCGGGCAGCGGCGCCACCATCGCCAGCGCCTCGCTGCATGCGGCACGCGCTTCGACGTTGCGCAGCAGTTGCGACAGCGGCCCGGCCTGCGTGGCACGCGCCGCCGCGGCGCGGCCGATGGCGCCTTGCGCGCGGTACAGCGCCTCCAGTCGCTGCCGCGACTTCAGCGCCTCGGCGCTCCAGGAATTGGCGGCGCATGCGCGGGCGTAGGCCTCGAGCCAGGCGATGCACTCGCCGTCGTCGCGCGGACGGCCCTGCTCCAGCGCCACCCGCCAGTGCGCGCCCCACTCGCGCAGTGCCCCGCGCCGGTGTGCCGCGTCGGCGGCCCGCGGCGCGTGGCACGAGATCGCCGCCGTGTCGTGCGCGTGGACCGCATGGTGCACCAGCCGCGCCGGATCGGTGGCCCGCGCGGGGTCGGCCAGCAGCGCCAGCACCTGCGCGTGCAGCGCCTGCGCCTGCGGCACCGAGAGCGCGCGCTCCACCGCCACCCGGCCCAGCTCGTGGCGGAACGAGAACGACGCCGCGTCGGCCACGACCAGCAGCCCGCTGGCCAGCGCCGCCTCGGTGTCGGCCAGCGTCGGCGCGGCCAGCGCGTCGGCCAGCCAGCGTTCGCAGCGGCCCGGCAGCACCGAGACCGCCTGCACCAGCCGCTGCGCGCCGGCCGGCAGCCGCGCCAGCCGCGCCAGCACCACGTCCTGCACGCTGCGCGGCACGCCTTCGCTGCCCGCGCGCAGCAGCTCGGTGACGAAGAAGGGGTTGCCGCCGGTCACGGCATGCACGTCGCCTGCCGGGCGGCGCGCGTGCGCCGCCAGCCGCGCCACCGCCTCGTGGGACAGCCGCGGCAGATCCACCCGCAGCACGTCGCCCGGGTTCAACTCGCCCAGCGTGCGGCGCAGCGGGTGCGTGGGGCCGACCTCGTCGTCGCGGAAGCTCACCACCAGCAGGGCGTGCGTGCGCGCGATGCGGCGGCCGACAAACTTCAGCCAGTCGAGCGTGGCCTCGTCGGCCCAGTGCGCGTCTTCCACGACGACCAGCACCGGGCGCGCCGGCGCGGACAGCTCGGCCAGCGTGGCGTCGAACAGCGCCGGCCGCGGCCCGCCCAGCGCGGCGCCGAAGCGCACGCCGGCGCCGCGCGCCATGTCCAGCAGCGGCGCCAGCGGCAGCGGGGTCTCCAGCGCGTCGCAGGCGCCCCACCACACGGCCCCGCCGTGGGCGGCGGCCAGCGCACGCAGCACGCTGGTCTTGCCGATGCCGGCCTCGCCAGCCACCAGTGCAATGCGGCCTTCGCGCGCCGCCGCCGCCAGCGCGGCCTGCAGCGCCGCCAGCGCGGCTTCGCGTTCGACGAGTTCGGACATCGGCAAAAGTCTAAACGGCCAATCCCGCAGGCCGCGAGGGGCCACGCCGGGCTTGCGGCCGCGCGCCGGCGCGCTGCGCCATGATGCAGGCCCGCTCGCTGGAGGTGACCGCGCATGACGCTGCTGATCTGGACCGTGTTCTCCGTGCTCGCGCTGCTGTGGACGGGCGGCGCCTGGGCCGGCGCGGCGATCGTGCAGTGGTCGTCCGAGCTGATGGCGAGCGGGCAGGCGGTGGACCTGGGCCGCGCGATGGCGGCCTGGCCGGTGCCGGCCTGGGCGGCGGCGTTCGTCGACATCACGCTCGTGCATGCGACCCTCGACGCCATCGCCTGGTCGCTCGAATCGCTGCAGGCCGCGGCGCCGTGGGCCGCCACCGCGGTGGGCTGGCTGGTGCCGGTGGTGTGGGTCGGCTGGGCGTTCGGCCTTGCCGCGCTGCTGGCACTGGCCGGCACGCTGCACTGGCTGGTGCGGCGGCGCGCGCCGCGACCGCTGCCGGGCTGACCCGCGCGCCGGCGCGGGCGCGGACACGGCATCATCTCGCCCCATGTCCGCCACCGCCCCCACCGCCGACCCCACCCGCCCGCTCGCCGGCGTGAAGGTGGTCGAGTTCTGCCAGATCGCGTCCGGCCCCTTCTGCGGCATGCTGCTCGCCGACTTCGGCGCCGAGGTCGTCAAGGTCGAGCCGCCGGAGGGCGACGCGATGCGCACCTGGCCGCCGCTCTCCGACGGCTACAGCGAGAACTTCGCCAGCCTCAACCGCGGCAAGCGTTCGATCGCGCTCGACCTGAAGCAGCCGGCCGATCTCGAGGTGGCGCGCCGCCTCGTGCTGGACGCCGACGTGCTGGTCGAGAACAGCCGGCCCGGGGCGATGCAGCGGCTGGGGCTGGGCTGGGACTGGTTCGCGCCGCGCAAGCCGGCGCTCGTCTACGCATCGATCTCGGCCTACGGGCAGGACGGCCCGCGCGGCGGCGAAGGCGGCTTCGACGTCACCGTGCAGGCCGCCGCCGGCGTGATGAGCGTGACCGGCGAAGCCGACGGCGCGCCGGTGAAGGCCGGCGTGCCGCTGGCCGACTTCGCCTCCGGCCTGTACGCCGCCTACACCATCGCGGCGCTGCTGGCACGCGTGCGCGCGGGCGGCGCCGGCGGCCACATCGACGTGCCGATGTTCGCGGCCACGCTGGGCATCAGCGCGCTGCAGACGAGCGAGTACTTCGGCACCGGCCGCAACCCGCGCAAGCTGGGCTCGGCGCACCCGCGCAACGCGCCCTACCAGGCCTACGCGGCAAGCGACGGCTGGTTCGTCATCGCCGCCGGCAACAACCGGCTCTGGCAGTCGGTGTGCGGCGTGGTGGGCACGCCGGAACTGCTGGCCGACGAACGCTTCACCACGCCGACCCTGCGCGCGAAGCACCAGACCGAGTTGAAGGCGCTGCTGGACCCGCACTTCGCGGCCCGCAGCGTCGAGCACTGGCTCGCCGCCTTCGCCGCCGCCGGCGTGCCGCACGCGCCGATCAACGGCTACGGCGAGGCGCTGGCCGACCCGCAGGCCGCGCACCTGAAGCTGGTGCGGCCGCAGGTGCTGCCCGGCGGCCACGCCACGCGCACCGTGGGTTGCCCGGTACGCCTGGACGGCCGCACCGTCGAGGTCGACACCACGCCGCCCGCGCTCGACGAGCACGGCGCCCTGCTGCGAGGCAAGGCATGAGCGACCACGCCACCGCCACCGACCCGATCGCGCCGCTGCGCGAGTTCGTCATCGCGATGACCGACCTCGTCGCCCGCCTCCCCGACGAGCGCCGCGTGCTTGCCGAAGGCCGCACGCACCTGGCGCGGCTGATCGCGCACGACGGCTGGCTGCCGGCCGAGTTCGCCGCGCCGCGCGCCGACCGCTATGCGCAGTACCTGCTGCACTGCGACCCGCTGGAGCGCTTCTCGGTCGTCAGTTTCGTCTGGGGCCCCGGCCATCGCACGCCGGTGCACGACCACACGGTGTGGGGCCTGGTCGGCCTGCTGCGCGGCGCCGAGCGCTGCGACGAATTCGCCTGGGCCGACGGCCGCCCGCAGCCCACCGGGCGCTCGCACGTGATGGAGCCGGGCGACATCGAGGCCGTCTCGCCCACCGTCGGCGACTGGCACCGCGTGAGCGCGGCGCTGCCCGACCGGGCGTCGATCAGCATCCACGTCTACGGTGCCAACATCGGCGCCGTGAAGCGGCACCGGCTCGACGACGAAGGCCGGATGCTCGACTTCGTCTCCGGCTACGACAGCGCGAGCGTGCCCAACCTCTGGGACCGCTCGAAGGCGGTGCGCTGATGCTGCAGCACCACCACGCCGACGGCGTGACCACGCTGACGCTGGCGCGCCCCGACCGCGGCAACGCGCTGGCCGCCGACCTCGTCGAGGCGCTGCTCGCGCGTGTGCTCGAAGCCGGCGCCGATGCGGCCGTGCACACGCTGGTGCTGCGCGCCGAGGGGCGCCACTTCTGCACCGGCCTGGACCTTTCGACGCTGGCGTCCGAGAGCGACGGCGACCTGCTGCACCGCCTGGTGCGCATCGAGACCCTGCTGGCCGCGCTGTGGCACGCGCCGCTGCGCACGGTGGCCGTCGCGCAGGGACGTACCTGGGGCGCCGGCGCCGACCTCTTCGCCGCCTGCGAGCAGCGCGTGGCGCTCGCCGGCAGCAGCTTCCGCTTCCCCGGCGCGCAGTTCGGCATCGTGCTCGGCACGCGGCGGCTCGCCGAACGCATCGGCACCGACCGCGCGCGCGCGCTCGTCACCGAAGGCGGCGAGCTCGACGCCGTCGCGGCACTGGCCTGCGGGCTGGCGAATGCCGCCACCGAAGGCGCGAACGTTGCGCCGCGGGTGAGCGCCGCCACCGCACGTGCCGTGCGCGCCGCCACGCGCGAGGACCGGCGCGACCATGACCTCGCGGCGCTGGTGCGCTCGGCCGCCGAGCCCGGCCTGCGGGCGCGCATCGCGGCCTACCGCGAGCGCCTGCGCGCCGCCGCGTAGGCGCGAGCGGCGCGCTCAGATGCGCGGCGAGACGCGCATCTCGGGCCGCGGCTTCGGCGCCCGCGGCACGATGGAGTCGCCGCTCGCCTCCATCTCCTGGCCCAGGCCGCGCAGCGCGGCCAGCACATGCAGCGTGAGGTCGCGCTGGGTCGCGTTGTACTGACCGTCGGCGGCGACCTGGCGCACCACATCGTCCCACGCCGGGTCCTGCAGGCGCGGGTGGCGCAGCAGTTCCTCGACCAGCGCCGAGAAGGTGCGCAGGCGGATCTGCTTGTGGTTCGGCCAGCCGTCACCCTGCGCGAAGCGCTGGATCAGGCGCTCGGCGGCGAACTCGCCGGCGTCGGCCAGCGCGTCGATGTGGCGGCGCTCCATGTTGAGGTTGAGGCCGCCCTCGTCGGGCCGCTGGCTGATCTGCACGATGCGGTCGCGGTAGCCGGGGTACGGGAAGACGATCTGGTCGCGCCAGTTCTGCATCGTGTCGACCACCTTGCCGAGGAAGTCAAACAGGCCGACCGGCGTGTCGTCGGCCGGCGGCGCCCAGTACTGGCCCAGGCCCTGGCGGTTCGACTCGGGCAGGTAGACGCGGCCTTCCTGTTCGCTCGCCTTCTTCGCGGGGTCGATCGGGTACACCGGGTGCTCGCCCTTCAGGCCGATCGCGAAGGTGGGGCGGCCGGGCAGCGGCGCGTCGAAGAAGTGCAGCGGCATGTTGCTGGAGATGCCGCCGTCGCTGAACCACACGCGCTTGGGCGGCGGCACCGGCTGGCCTTCCTTGCGCAGGCTGAAGTCGTGCGCGTACAGCGGCACCGCCGACAGCAGCACCGGGAAGCTCAGGCTCATGCGCACCGCCACCACCACCGGCAGGTAGCGGTTCGGCGGCAGGCGGCGCAGCAGCTGGCCGCGCGCGCCGTGCACCGGCGGGTGGCCGGCGTCCTCGACGGCGGAGACGGCGTCCAGCCACTGCATCACGCGGGTCGGGAACAGGCGCTCCCACTCGGCGCGGTCGTAGTAGTACTGGCCGGCGTTGTCGCGCAGCGGGATCGCGTAGCACATCTGCTGGCTCACCGCGGTGGTCATCACCTGCAGGTCGATCTCGCGCGTGCGCGCCGGCCGGTCGGGCGCAGAGGCGACGATGGGCGCGTCCGCCGGCTCGCCCCAGAGGTCGCCGAAGGTCAGCGGCCGCGGCGTGGCGGCCACGCCGGCGAGGCCGTCGAAGAAGCCGGTGAGCCAGTCGGTCAGCGCCTGCGGGCGTGCCGCCTCGTCGTCGGCGTGGCCGCTGCACAGGCCCCAGAAGTTGCGCTGCAGGCCGGAGAGCATCGTCATCACGAAACGCGCCGCCGCCAGCCCGATGGCCACCAGGCCGGTGAGCACGATCCACAGGCTCACCGCGGCCGTGGACATCACGAGCGCGGCACCGAGGCCGACGCGGCCGACGCCGGCCACGAGCGCCGCGTTCAGCGCCACGCTGGCCGCCAGTGCGAGCAGCACGCGCGGCAGCGTGCCGCCGGGCAGGCGCGCGACGACGACCCAGACCACCACGCACAGCACCAGGCAGGCCAGCAGCACGCCGGCCGCCGCGCCGGTGCCCAGGCCCGACAGCGCCTGCAGCGCCGGCACGCCGACGAGCGCCATCACCAGCACCGCCAGCAGCACCACGCCCCAGAACTTGAGCAGCATCGCCGACACGGCGCCGACGATGCGGCCGATCGTGTTCTGCTTGTTCAGCGCGCCGACCAGCACCGCGAAGTGGTCGGCCAGCCAGGGCGCGGGGCGGAACAGGTGGAACAGCATCGAGCCTTCGCGGCCCGCCACCGCGGGGCTGCCCAGTTGCTGCGGCAGGCGCGCCAGGTCGGCCATCGCGCCGGCGTTGCGGCCGCTCTGGCGCCCGAATTCGGCGGCCGCGCAGCCGGCCGCCGCGATGGCGCCGGCCGAGGTGCCGCCGACGCTGCGGAAGCGGTACTCGTCGGCCAGGCGCGCGATCAGCCCGGGGTAGACGACGCCGCTCGTGATGCCGCCTTTCATCACCAGGTCGCAGGGCGGCCGGTCGGCGGGGGGAATCGGGTTCATCGCGGGCTCCTCGTTTCGGTTCGGCGGCTCTCGGGCCGGCGGCATTAGAGGCGCAGGCCCTGCGCAGCGTCAACGCCACGAATCGCAGGGGGCGCGGCACCGGGCCGCGGCGCGTCGACAATCGGCCACCTGCCGCCGCTGCCGCGCCCATGCACACCACCCTCTTCACGACACCCGTCGTCAACACGCTGCTGCGCGCGGCCTCGCTCGCCTTCCTGCGCCTGAACGGCTGGCAGGTCGAGGGCCGGCTGCCCGAGACGGCGCGCAAGGCGGTGCTGATCGCCGCCCCGCACACGAGCAACTGGGACCTGCCGTACACGCTGATGCTGGGCTTCGCGCTCGACCTCAACCTGTACTGGATGGGCAAGGCCAGCCTGTTCCGCTTTCCGTTCGGGCCGGTGATGCGCTGGCTGGGCGGCATCGCGGTCGACCGCGGCCGGCGCAACGACCTCGTCGCCGCGTCGGCGCAGGCCATCGCCGACGCCGACGGCCCGCTGCAGCTGGTGGTGCCGCCGGAAGGCACGCGCGGCAAGACGCGGCACTGGAAGACCGGCTTCTACTTCATCGCGCTGCAGGCGCAGGTGCCGATCGTGATGGCCTTCGTCGACTACCAGCGCAAGGTGGGCGGCCTCGGGCCGGAGTTCAAGCCGAGCGGCGACGTCGACGCCGACATGGTCGAGATCAAGCGCTTCTACGCCGGCGTGAAGGGGCGCAACGCCGACCAGTTCGAGGCCTCGTGACGGTGCCGCTGTCGAGCGCCGACCTGCGCCGGCTCGCCGAGGCCGCGCGCGGCCGCCGCTGCGAGGCCTGCGCGGTGCTGGTCTGCCCCGGCTGGGAGTCCCTGCCCGCCGGCTTCGACGGCCGCCAGCTGCGCGTGCTGGGCACGCTGCGCCCCGGCGAAGACGAACCGACGTGGCAGGAGCACCACCCGCAGGGCACGCGCACCGACTCGCCCGCGGCGCCCATCGCGCCCGCCTTCCACCCCTACAACCGCAGCGATGCCGTCGCCTGCGTGCATTGCGGGCGCG
This sequence comes from Pseudomonadota bacterium, assembly GCA_963204815.1. Classification (GTDB taxonomy): domain Bacteria; phylum Pseudomonadota; class Gammaproteobacteria; order Burkholderiales; family Burkholderiaceae_C; genus Rubrivivax. The sequence goes on from CAUJHQ010000029.1 coordinate 68,929, forward strand.
CCTTCCTGCGCTACACCGAGGCCGGCGGCTACTTCAGCGACGTGCGGCTGCGCGAGCTGGACCCGGCCCTCGTCGTCGACTGACGGCACACGCCTGGTCACAGACCCGGCGCGAGTGTGTCCGCGTCTTCAGATCGGCTTCATGCGCGCGGCCTCCAATGGCGACAGTGCATCGATGCCCTGTCACCTCACTTCCATTGAAAGGTTCGCTCCCATGATCACCCGCATCGCCCTCGTCGCCGCCCTCGCCTTCGGCGCCACCGCCGCCTTCGCCGGCCCCACCTGCAGCGTGCCGAAGGACAAGTGGATGAAGGAGACCGACTTCAAGTCGCAGCTCGTGCAGCAGGGCTACCAGATCAAGACCTTCAAGGTCACGAAGGGCAACTGCTACGAGATCTACGGCTTCGACAAGGCGTGCAAGAAGGTCGAGATCTACTTCGACCCGTCCACTGCCGCCATCCTCGAGCAGAAGTAAGGCGCGCGCCGCCGTGCCGAACGCGAACGCGGCCCCGCCCGCCGCGCCCGTGCGGGTGTGGGACCCCTTCGTGCGCCTGTTTCACTGGACGCTGGTGGCCTGCGTGGTGCTCGACGAGTTCGTGCTCGAAGAGGGCGCGGCGCCGCACGAGTGGGCCGGCTACGTGGGGGCGGCGCTCGTGCTGGCGCGCGTGGTGTGGGGCTTCGTCGGCACCCGCCATGCGCGCTTCGCCGACTTCTTTCCCACGCCGCGGCGCCTGCGCGAACACATCGCCGCGCTGCGCCAGGGCCGCCACCCGCACCACGACGGCCACAACCCGCTGGGCGCGCTGATGATGCTGGCGCTGATGGCGCTGGTGCTCGCGCTGGGCATCACCGGCTGGCTGCAGGGCACCGACACCTTCTGGGGCGACGAGGGCCTGCAGGACCTGCACGAGGTGCTGGCGCACGTGCTGCTCATCGCCGCCGGGCTGCACGCGGCCGCGGCGCTGGCGATCGGTCGGCTCGAACGCGTGCGCCTCGTGCGCGCGATGGTCACCGGCGTCAAGCGGCCTTACTGACCACCGGCCGCGGGCCGCGGTCTCTAGAATCCGTGTCGCCCCTGCCGGGTGCAACGTCGAACGACCGGAGACCCGACATGGACCTGAAGCTGCCCATCACGATCATCAGCGAGCTGACCGAGGACGAGGTGCGCGCCCAGGGCGAGCTCGACCTCGCCAGCGGCGAGATCCGCAAGGTGCAGTACGAGGACTACGACGTCGAGGCCGAAGGCCTGCCGGCCGAGCGCGAGGACTACGAGTTCACGCTCGGCGTGCTGCGCAACGGCACGCGCGAAGTCGAGTTCCGTGTCGAGGTCGACGCGATGTCGGGCCGCTACTCCGTCACCGCCAGCGAGCTGCTCGAACTGAAGGGGCGCGCCGCCAAGCTGTTCACGCAGCCGCCGCCCGGCAAGGAACGCGCCTGACGGCGCGGCGCCGCGCTCAGCGGCGCTTCGACAGCTCGGCGTTGACCTCGTCGAGCTTGCGGTTGTGCTCGGCGATGGCCGCGTTGCAGGCCGTCACCGCCTGCACGAGGAAGCGGTTCTGTTCGGCGCACAGGCTGAGGTTGCGGCGGTCGGCGATGGCCACGCCGACCAGGTCGCCATAGGTCAGCCCGGCGGCGATGGCGCCCGGCGCCGCGCAGCCGGGCTGCAGCTGCGCCGGCGGGATCTCGCAGGCCACCAGCTTGGGGATGACCGGGACGACGGTCGTGCAGCCGGCCGCGGCCAGTGCCAGCGCGGCGATGGCAAGACGGAGCGGGCTCATGGCGCCACCCCCAGCGCGGTCAGCAGGCTGGGCGGGACCTTCACGTTGGCGCATTGTTCGCCCTCCACGGTGGCGACGACCACCTGTTCCTGCTTCTGCAGCTTGCCGATGTCGGCTTGCGCCGCCAGGCGTTCGGCCTCGCTCTTCGCGGCGGCGAGGCGCGCGCGCGCGTCGGCGATCTCGGCCTGGATGCCCTGGCGCGAGCGCTGCAGCTCGGCAATGCGCTGGTCGCGCGCCTTCACGGCGCTGGCGAAGGCGGCTTCCTGCTGCTTGAACTCGTCCTTGATCTTCTGCGTCGCCTGCTCGTGTTCGCTGCCCAGTGCCGCCAGCCGCGCCTGCAGGTCCTTCGTCGTCTTCTGGTACTGCGCTTCGCTCTCGCGCGCCGAGGCCTCGACGCGCGCGAGCGCCTCCTTCGCACCGCGCCCGCCCCAGCCGCCCAGGAAGTAGCCCGCCAGGCCGGCGGCGACCATGGCGATGATGAGCACCAGGTTTCTCATGCAGGGTCCTTTCGCGCCCCGGGCCGGCCCCTGCGGGGCATGGAGGCCGATGGGCGGGCGCACGGTAGCGCAAGCCTTCCGGCACGCACAGGCCTAGGTCGTGGCCCCGGCGCCGATACAGCGCCTGACACCTGTTGCCGGCCGGCGCGCGCCGGCACCTGTGAACGGGCGGGCCACAAGCACGCCCGGCGGGTTCACACTCGGGGGATGCGTGCCTTCCACCCGCCCCGCCCGGCCCTCGTGGCCACCCTGATCCTGCTGCCGGTGCTGGCGCAGGCCGAAACGCCGGCCCCCAAGGGCGCCGGCCCGAGCCCCGACGCCGTGGCCGCCTGCGAACGCGCGGCGCGCCAGTCGCTGGCGCCGCAGACCGACCGGCCGGCCGACGTGACCTTCACCGCCGCACCCACGCTGGATGCCAGCCTGTCGGGCGACAGCCTGGTGGTGCTGCGCGGCGCCGGCCGCTGGCGCAGCGCCACCGGCCCGCGCAGCTTCACCTACAGCTGCAACATCGACCCGCGCAACGCCGAGAGCGTGGGCCTGGTGATGCGCGACACCACGCCGCCCGGCAGCGCCGCCGCGGCGCCGCGCCCGCAGCCCGAGCCCGACCTCAGCCACCTGTCGCCCGCCGCCTGCGAGTCCGGCGCCGCCGCCGCGCTGAAGCGGCGCTGGCCCAACGTGTCGCAGATCAGCTTCGACAGCGCCACGCGCAGCCTGCAGCAGGAAACGCCGGGCAAGGCCGAACTGCGCGGCCAGGGCCGCGCGATGCCGGGCCCGGGGCAGCCGACGACGATCTTCCGCTTCGACTGCGAGATCGACCCGCGCGACGGCCGCGTGCAGGGCGTGCGCGTGTCCGGCTGAAGCCGCGGCCGCGTCCGCGAGAATGCGGCCCATGAACGAACCGACCCCGACCCCGCCCGACCTGCCGCCGCTGCCCGACCGCCTGTCGGTCGACCCGCGCAGCCCGCACCACGTGGCCACCGCCTTCCAGCGCGACATCGGCATCCGCTTCAACGGCAAGGAACGCTCCGACGTGCAGGAGTACTGCATCAGCGAAGGCTGGGTGCGCGTGCAGGCCGGCAAGGCGGTGGACCGCAAGGGACAGCCGCTGACGATCAAGCTCAAGGGCACGGTCGAGGCCTTCTACCGCTAGGAAGCGCCATGCTGCTGACCGCCGACGCCCGCGGCGTCTACCCCATCGCGCCGACGCCCTTCTTCGACGACGGCCGCGTCGACACCGCCTCGATCGACCGCCTGGTCGACTTCTACCTGCAGATCGGCGCCACCGGCATCACGGTGCTCGGCCAGCTCGGCGAAGCGCCGAAGCTGGCGCATGCCGAGAGCGTGGACATCGCGCGCCGCATGATCCGCCGCGCGCCGCAGCTGCCGGTGATCGTCGGCGTCTCGGCGCCCGGGTTCGCGCCGATGCGCGAGCTGACGCAGGAGGTCATGGCCGCCGGCGCGGCGGGCGTGATGATCGCGCCGCCGAACACGCTGCGCACCGACGAGCAGATCGTCGGCTACTACCGCCAGGCGGTCGACGCCATCGGCGCCGACGTGCCCTTCGTGCTGCAGGACTACCCGCTGACGTTCAGCGTGCAGATGACGCCGGCGGTCATCCGCCGCATCGTCGACGAACTGCCGAGCTGCGTGATGCTCAAGCACGAAGACTGGCCAGGGCTGGAGAAGATCTCGGCGCTGCGCCAATGGGAGCGCGAAGGCAGCATGCGCCACATCGCCATCCTCTGCGGAAACAACGGCCTCTTCCTCGACTACGAGATGGAGCGCGGCGCCGACGGCGCGAACACCGGCTACGCCTTCCCCGACATGCTGTGCGACGTGGTACGCCTGTCGGCCACCGGCGAGCGCGAGGCCGCGCACGACCTGTTCGACGCCCACCTGCCGCTGCTGCGCTACGAGCAGCAGCCCGGCGTCGGGCTGGCGGTGCGCAAGTACCTGCTGATGCGGCGCGGGCTGATGACGAGCGCGGCGATGCGCAAGCCGGCGGCGGCGCTCACGGCCACGGCACGGGCCGAGGTGGAGCACCTGCTGGGCCGGCTGGCGCGGCACGACCCGCGAGCGCGGCTGGGCGCGGGCTGAGCATCGGACCGAGCCTCGGGCTCGCGTATGGGCAGGCCGAGGCCCGAGCACGAAGTCGCGCCATCTGGCGCAACCGCAGGCTGCGCCTCGCGTTGAGCCCAGTGCCGGTCCGCAGCGGCCGGCCGCGCACGCCCCGCAGCTGGGCTTGCGCCAGAACCGCAGGTACGGTGTCTTCTCGCTGAACGCCAGGCCGCGCGCCGGCGGTGTCGCGAGAGCCCACGCGCGACCTACCGGTCACCGATGACATCGGCGCCGCCGCCCGGGGCGCGCCCGTGCGGGCCCGCGCCGCCCTGGTGATGAAGCAGCCTCACATCGATGGGTGAGGCGCGGCTCACCCACGCGAGTGAGCGCGATTCACCGCGGCATGCGATTCGGCGCCGCCGCTGCGCCATCAGTATCGACCCGTCGCCCGAAGCCTTCGGGAGCACCGCCTTCACGACCGGCCGCCCGAGCCGGCAAGGCGGGCCACAACACTGGACGGAGACACGCGATGGCCCTTTACGAGTACCGGTGCGAGACGCACGGCAACTTCGACATCCAGCGCCCGCTCGGCACCGCGCCGGAGACCGTCGCCTGCGCCGTCTGCGGCGAGCCTTCGCGGCGCGTCATCTCGGCGCCGATGGTGATGACGTCCACCCGCAGCGCCTGGTCGGCGGCGATCACGCACGCCGAGAAGAGCCGGTACGAGCCCGAGGTGGTGAGTTCGCTGCCGTCGGCCGGCCCGGGGCGCCGCATCACGACGGCGCAGATGACACCCGCGCTGCGCAGCCTTCCCAGGCCGTGACCCACGCGGCGCGCGCCCCGTGACCGCGGGGCGCGCAATTGGTGGGTTTCCAAGAGCGATTGCAAACAGGTTCCGGAACTCCGGAGTGGTCAGCAACTGACGGACGAAAGGTCTCGACATGCCCAAGAATCTATTTCCCCTGGACAACACCAAGAAGTTCAAGGACCAGAAGCTGGTCGGCCACAACCGCTGGCACCCCGACATTCCCGCCGCGGTGACCATCAAGCCCGGCGAGGTCTTCCGTGCCGACTGCCGCGAGTGGTTCGACGGCGCGATCAAGAACGACGACTCGGCCGACGACATCCGCCACGCGCCGCTGCCGGGCGTGCACGTGCTCTCAGGGCCGTTCCACGTCGAAGGCGCCGAGCCGGGCGACCTGCTGATCGTCGACATCCTGGAGATCGACGCCTGCGACCAGGAAGACTCGGGACCGCTCTCCGGCCAGGGCTGGGGCTACACCGGCGTGTTCGCGAAGTCCAACGGCGGCGGCTTCCTGACCGACCGCTTCCCCGACGCCTACAAGGTGATCTGGGACTTCCGCGGCGACGTCGCGACGTCGCGCCACATCCCGGAGGTGTCGTACACCGGCATCCACCACCCGGGCCTGATGGGCACGGCGCCTTCGGCCGAACTGCTGGCGCGCTGGACCGCGCGCGAAACGGCGCTCATCGCCACCGACCCGATGCGTGTGCCGCCGCTGGCGCTGCCACCGCTGCCTGACAGCGCGATCCTCGGGTCGCTGAAGGGCGCCGAGTTCGACCGCGTCGCGCGCGAGGCGGCCCGCACCGCGCCGCCGCGCGAGAACGGCGGCAACCAGGACATCAAGAACCTGACCGCCGGCAGCCGGATCTTCTATCCGGTCTTCGTGCCTGGGGCGAAGCTGTCGTTCGGTGACCTGCACTTCTCGCAGGGCGACGGCGAGATCACGTTCTGCGGCGCGATCGAGATGGGCGGGTTCATGGACCTGCACGTCGACCTCATCAAGGGTGGCATGGCCAAGTACGGCGTGAAGGAGAACGCCATCTTCATGCCGGGCAACCGCGACCCGCAGTACTCGGAGTGGATCGCCTTCTCGGGCGTCTCGGTCGACAGCAGCGGCAAGCAGCACTACCTGGACTCGTGGCTTGCCTACGCGAATGCCTGCAACCACGCCATCGACTACCTGATGAAGTTCGGCTACACGGACATCCAGGCCTACATGATCCTGGGCACGGCACCCGTCGAGGGTCGGCTGTCGGGCGTGGTCGACATCCCGAACGCGTGCTCGACGATCTACATCCCGCGCGCCATCTTCGACTTCGACGTGCGCCCGTCGGCCAAGGGCGCGCCGCACCAGGTCAAGCAGGGGCTGCAAGTGCCTCGATCGAAGAACTGACCGCACGCCGCGTACGCCACCGGCCGCCCGCGGGCGGCCGCTCGACGCGCCGGGGGTCCGGCGCCGGCCCTCCGCAGGCCGGCGCCGGCCGTCGGCCGCCCACGACACACTGAGGGGACACACCATGCTGGGTCTTGTTCTGTTCTTCGTCGGCGCCGTGCTGTGCCTCAACGGCCTCTGGCTGCTGGGCCGCATCGGCGACAACGAGATCTCGATCATCAACTACCTCGTCGGCGGCATCACGCTGCTGGCTTGCCTGTTTCTCGCCTTCGGGCCGGGCGCCGATGCCGGGTCGATCAAGGCCGCGGCGCTGACCTTGCTGTTCACGTTCACCTACCTGTGGGTGGCGGCGAACCGGACGAACGGCGCCGACGGGCGCGGGCTTGGCTGGTTCAGCCTCTTCGTCGCCATCACCGCGGTGCCGGTGACGCTGCAGACGCTGGAAGGCGCCACCACGACGTGGGGCTACTGGTTCGCCATCTGCTGGGCGGCCTGGGCGTTCCTGTGGTTCCTCTTCTTCGTGCTGCTGGCGTTGAAGAAGCCGATCGCCAAGTTCGTGGGCGGCGTCACGCTGGCCGAGGGCGTGCTCACCGGCTGGTTGCCGGGCTACCTGCTGCTGAACGGCCTGCTGAAGTAGGCCGCGCCCCGGCCTCAGAGGAGCGACGACCGATGCCCCTGTACGACTACCAGTGCGCGGACTGCGGTGACTTCCGCGAGATCCGGCCGATGGCCGAGTCCACCAGCGCGCAGCCCTGTCCGGTCTGCGGCGTGCCGGCGCCGCGCTCGCTGTCGGCGCCGTTCCTGGGCGGCGGTGCGCCAGGCGGCTGGCTGCGGCCCACGGCGTCGAACGGCCAGCGCGTGCCATGGCGCGCCGCCTGCGGCCTGGGCTGCACGCACGCACACTGACGGACCGCGCGAGCCAGGCGCGAGCCGGCTAGTGCGAAGCCCGGCGGCCGTGGCGCAGGAAGTCGGCGACGTCGGCGGGCGCGCAGGCCGGCGCCAGCGCGTCGCCCTGGCCGATGTCGCAGCCTTCCCACTTGAAGAACTGCGCGTCGGCATCCGTCGAGATGCCGTCGGCGACGGAGACGATGTTCAGCGTCTGCGACAGCGCGATCAGCGACCGCGCCAGCGCCATGCGTTCGGGCGCGTTGACGACGCCCCGCACGAACAGCCGGTGGATCTTCAGCCGGTCGGGCACGACGTGGTTCAGTCGCTGCAGCGAGATCGTCTGCGCGCCGAAGTCCACCAGCGTCAGGCTGACGCCGGCGGCGCGCAGCGCGGCCACGGCGTCGCGAACCCCGGCGCCGTCGCCCAGCAGCGCGGCTTCGCTGACCAGCAGGTCCAGCGTGCCGGGCGCCAGCCCGGACTCGCGTGTCGAGCGCAGCACGGCGTCGAGGGTGGCGCAGTCGCCGACGGACTCGCCGACGAGCGGGATCGACACCTTCAGCGGGCCGCCATCGCGGCGCTGCCAGGCCCGGCCCCAGAAGCTGGCCTGCGCGAGCATGAATTCGACGATGCGCAAGCGGGTGGCGGCGTCGAAGCCGGCCACGCCGACGCGTGCCGCAGGCAGCAGGCCCAGCGAAGTCTTCCAGTGCGGCACCAGTTCGATGCCGGTCACCTGGCTCGAGGCCAGCGCCACCTCCGGCTGCGCCTGCATCAGCACGACGTCGCGCTCGTCGAGGCCGGCGAGTTCGGCCGCCAGCGCGACGCGCGCCGGGTCGTGCGGCAGCGGCGCCGGCGAGCGGGCGGCGACGCCCGTCCGCCCGCGCAGCGCACGGGCGTGCCTGTAGCCGCGCAGCGCCGAGATGACGATCGAGTGCAGGCGCTGCGCCGTGATCTCGGTCTTCAGGAAGTAGCCGTTGATCTCGTAGCGACGCATGATGTCGCCCTCCGGCGCGACGCCGGGCTGGCCGGTGCGCAGCACGATCTGCATGTCGATGTCGCGCCGCTGCTCGCGGATGTGCTGCACCAGCGCGATACCCGCGTCGTCGGTCTCCATCACCACGTCGATCAGCGCGAGCGCGATGTCGGCGTGGCGCGCGAGCAGGTCGCGCGCCTGGGCGGCCGAGTCGGCGCTCAGCAGCTCGACGTCGCGCCCCTCGAACGCGAGGCCGGCGAGGATCAGGCGCGACATCTCGTGCACGGCCGGCTCGTCGTCGACGAGCAGCACGCGCCAGCCGGCGGGCTCGGGCGGAGCCGGGTGCTCAGGGTGCATCGGGTCGGGTCCTCGGCAGGGTCCCGAGCATGCGGCCGACACTCGCCGACCTGCGGGCCACGCGCGGGAAGTGGACGACGAAGCGCACGCCGCGGCCGACGTCGCTGTCGAGCGAGATCGTCCCGTCGAGCTGGCGCGTCACGATCTGGTTGACGATGTACAGGCCGAGGCCGCTGCCGCCCGCACCGCGGCGCGTGGTGAAGAAGGGCTCGAACACGCGCCCCTGCAATGCCGCGTCGATGCCGCGGCCGTCGTCGACGAGTTCGAGCCGCACGGCGTCGTCGTCCTCGTCGAGTTGCGCACGCACGGTGATGCGGCCGCCCGGGCGCTCGCCGCCGAAGGCGTGCTGCATGGAGTTGACGGCCAGATTCGTCACCACCTGCGCCAGCGCGACCGGGTAGCTTTCCAGCTCGATGCCCGGTGCGATCTCGATCTGCACCTCAGCGCCGGCCTCCGCCAGGCGCGGCCGGAGGTCGCGCAGCGTGTCATCGACCAGTGCGCGCAGGTCGAAGCGGCGCCGCGTCTCGCTGATGCGGTCGACCGCGAGCTGCTTGAAGTTCAGCACCAGCTGCGCCACGCGCGTGGCGTTGGAGAGCAGCAGCCGCGCCGACTCGGCGGCATCGCGCAGGTAGGTCTCGCGCGCCGGTGCGTCGAAACGGCCCGCCTGCTGCAGCACCTGCGCCGCCGCGGTGCGGTCGCTCAGGTACGACGCCGTGCTGACCGAGATGCCGACCGGCGTGTTGATCTCGTGCGCGACGCCCGCCACCAGGCCCCCCAGCGACGCCAGCTTCTCGGTCTCGACCAGGCTGGCGCGGGTACGCTCCAGGTGCTGAACCGATTCGAGCAGTTCGCGTTCGGACTGCTCCTGGCTCTCGTGCGACAGCACGATCCACCAGATGCCGAGCGACGCCACGACCAGCGTCGCGACGTACAGGCGCGTCATCACGTGGACCAGGCTGTCGCGGTTCGTCACCTCGTGCAGGTCCATGAAGCGATAGGTCAGCAGGAATGCCGCGCCGAGCAGGGCGGCCGTGACGCTGAGCAGGCCGAGGAAGCGGCCGAAGCGGCGCAGCACGTGCGGCTGGAAGCGCCGTGGGCGGTCAGCGGCCGACGTGCCCGCGGCCACGCTCGACGGCGGGCGCTTGCAGAAGTCGTGGCAATGCAGCTCGAGCCCGCAGCACAGCGAGCACAGCGGCCCGCTGTAGAACGGGCAGTGCGTCATGTCGGGCGCCTCGTACTCGCGCTCGCAGATGCAGCACTCGACGAGCGTCGGTGCCGGCAGGCCGCGGAAGTGCTCGTCGCGCCGGGCGATGTAGTACCGGCCACGCGTCGCGTACGCGATGGCGATGGCCGACACGAACGACACCGCGAGCGCGATGAAGCCGAAGAACGCGCGCCCGGCGGCACCGAAGACGCCAGCGTAGGCCAGCAGCGCGACGACGGCGGCGATCACGGTGCCGCCGCAACCGACCGGATTGAAGTTGTAGAGGTGGCCGCGCTTGAACTCGATGTACGGCGGGCTGATGCCGGTGCGCTTGAGCACGACGAGGTCGGCGACGAGCGCGCCGATCCAGGCGATCGCGACCGTGGAGTACACCGAAAGCACCGCCTCCAGGGTCTCGAAGATGCCCATCAGCGACAGCAGCAGCGCGATGACCACGTTGAACACCAGCCAGACCACGCGCCCCGGGTGGTAGTGCGCCAGGCGCACGAAGCAGTTCGACCACGCGAGCGAGCCGCTGTAGGCGTTCGTCACGTTGATCTTGACCTGCGACACGGTGACGAAGATCGCCGCCAGCGCGAGCGCCAGCACCGGGTCGCCCACCACCTGCCGGTAGGCGTGCACGAACATGTGCGCCGGTTCGACCGCCTGCGCCGCGCTGCTGCCCATGCGCAGCGCCAGCACCGCCAGCAGGCTGCCGGCGGTGACCTTCAACGCCCCGATGACGATCCAGCCCGGGCCGGCGGTGAGCATCGCCGTCCACCATGCGCGCCGGTTGACTGTGTTGCGGTCGGGCAGGAAGCGCAGGTAGTCGGCCTGTTCGCCGATCTGCGCCACGAGCGAGAACAGCACGCCCGAAGCGGCGCCGAACATCAGCAGGTTGATGCCGCTGCCGCTGCCGTCGAGCCCGGCGTAGGCGGTCCACTCGGTCAGCAGTGCCGGGTCCTTGGCGAGGATGTAGACGAAGGGCGCCACCAGCATCACCACCCAGACCGGCTGCGTCCATGCCTGCAGCTTGTTGATCGAGGTGACCCCGAAGAACACCAGCGGGATGATGACGAGCGAGCACAGCAGGTAGCCGACCGCCAGGCTCAGGCCGAAGGCGAGTTGCAGCGCCTGCGCCCAGATGGCGGTCTCGATGGCAAAGAAGATGAAGGTGAACGAGGCGTAGATCAGCGACGTGATCGTCGAGCCGATGTAGCCGAAGCCGGCGCCGCGCGTGAGCAGGTCGATGTCGACGTTGGCGACACTGCACCAGTACGCGATGGGAAGGCTGACGACGAAGATCACGATCGAGACGATGACGATCGCGAGCATCGCGTTCTGGAACCCGTAGCTGAGCGTGATGCTCGCCCCGATGGCTTCGAGCGCCAGGAACGAGATGCCGCCGAGCGCGGTGTTGGCCACGGTCGCGGGCGACCAGCGCCGGTACGAGCTGGCGGCGTAGCGCAGCGCGTAGTCCTCGAGCGACTCCTTGGCCACCCATGACTGGTATTCGCGCTTGACCCGCAGCATTGCCCGCGCCACTCCCGTCGATGTGGGTTCACCGGAAGCAGCGAGCGTATCCCAACCGGCGTGCCGACCGACCCCTGTTTGACCGCATGCCGGGCCCCGGGGCGGGGCGGTCCATTGCCGATTGACAGACGGACCGCTGCGGTGAGAATCCGACAGGCTTCACAGGTTCTGAGCCAGTGCCCGGGCCGCAACATCAGCCCGCACCGCGCCGGCCGCAACCGACGCAGACGCGGCGCGCAAGCGGAGCTGAATCTTCATGGCGAGGTCGAACACCGGTCCCGAAGGCATCCCAGCGACGGCGTCGCTGGTGCGCGCCATCCATGCCGCGGCGCTGAATGCCGGTGAATGGCCGTCGGTCCTGGAGCGCCTGCGCGCCCACCTGGACGCCCGCGTCGTCACGCTGGGGCGCCACGAGTTCGCCACCGGCTCGGATTCGTCGATGGTCGAATCGCCGGGCAGCCAGGCCTTCGGCATCGGCATGGCCGAGTTCTCGGCGCGCAACCCGTGGTTCCTCTCCAGCGACGACTACCTGCCGGGTCGCGTCATGACGGGCGACGAACTGATCAGCCACAACGACCTGCGCCGCACCGACTTCTATCGTGGATTCCTGCAGCCGCGCGGCCTGCTGCACCTTTTGTGCGGCGTGGTCGACCAGCGCCCGCGCAGCGCCCACGTGCTGTCCGCCTACCGGGCCGAGACGCAGCCACCCTTCGACGCGCGCGAGAAGAGCGAACTCGCGAGCCTGCTCGACCACGTCACGTTGGCGCTGCAGGCCCAGTGGCGGTGGCAGGAGGCACACGAGCTGGCGCAGGCGCTGCTGGGTCTGTCGGACCACGACGCGAACCCCGCCATTCTCGTCACGGCCGACGGCGAGCCGATCTACAGCAATCCGGCTGCGCGCCTGCTGCTGGAGCGTCACCACGGCCTTCGGCTCGACGGCTCGCACGTGGTCGCCGCCAGTGCCGGCGAGCGGCGCCTGCTGAGCGAGACCATCGCCCGCGTGGCACGCGAAGACGCCGTGCACGACAGCGCTGCTCCGGCGGTTCTGACGATCGCCAACACGCCGCCGCTGCCGCCGGTGGTGGTGGTGGTGCGGGCGGCCGGCCAGGTCTTCCGCCAGCATGTCGGCGCGCGCCGCGGTCTCGTGATGCTCGCGGTGCGAGGCAGCCATTCCGGGCACGACCCGGCGACCTGCGTCTTCGCCCGCCAGTACGAGTTGACGGCAGCGCAGTCGAAGGTGAGCGCGCTGGTCTTCGCGGGCCAGTCGCTGTCGACGATCGCACAGTCGCTCAACCTCTCCGAGAACACGGTGCGCAGCCACCTGAAGCAGATCTTCCAGAAGACCGACACGCACGGTCAGATGGAACTCGTGCACCTGCACGCGCGCGTCTGCCCGACGCTGCCGTAGCGGCCCGGCGCGGCGACATCGCTCCGGCGGCCTCACCGCCGAAGACGAGACCCGCCTCACCCGAATGGGTGAGGTCACGTCACCTGCGACGGTGATGGCGACTCACCCTGCAAGATGCCGCGACCCTGCCGCGCGCCGATGAGCCGGCGTGCCCGCGCAGAGGGATTCGACCTCGCGGCGCGCGGCCTACGATCCGGCATGCCGTCGCCACCGCGACTGCCGGTCGTCCTGCGTCGGGCAAGGTGACCGGCGCAGCCGCGGCCAGGACGACGACGGTGCTCGCGGGAGGGATCGCGCCATGGGCGGCTTCGACGTCGTGCTGACTGCATGTCTGCTGGTGAATGCCGCCGGCCTCGGCGCCGCCGCGTTCGTGTTGTTGCGGCCGGGCGCCCGGCCGACAGGGCCGCGTCTGCTCAGCTTCTCGATGGGCGTGCTCGTCGGCACCGTGCTGCTCGAACTGCTGCCGCACCTGTGGGAGGCCACGGGCAGCGCCGTCACCGTGGCCGCGATGTTCGCTGCCGCCCTGCTGGTGAGTTGGTGGCTCGACCGCGTGTGTCCCTGCGCCGGGCATCTGCCGGGCGACGGCACCGACGGCCATGCCCGTCACCACGCGCCGGTGGCGCCGGCCCGCCGGGGCGCGCTGCTGTGGGTCGGCGACTTCGTGCACAGCGTCGTCGACGGCGCCGTCATCGGCGGCGCACTGGCGCTGGGGGTCGTGCCGGGCGGTGTGGCCACGATGGCGGTGGCGGTCCACGAAGTGCCGCGCCGCATTGCCGTCGTGACGCTGCTCGTGCGCGCCGGGCACCGCCCGCTGCCGGCGTTGCTGATCACGGTCGGCACGGGCGGCGGCACCGTGGTCGGTGGGGCGCTCGTGTGGTGGTGGGCGCCGGCGATGTCGCTCGTGATGCCGGTCGCGCTCGCGCTGGCGGCGGCGGCCATGTTCTACGTCGCGCTCACGCACTCGTCGGGCCTGTCCGGTGCCGCATGGCGGCAGCGCTTCGCGGCCGAGCGGGCGCTGCCCTTCGTGGCGGGCCTGCTGATGATCCATTTGTCGCACCACGCACACGAACTGCTGGGTTGACGGCAAGCAGCGGCGGCGCGCGCAGCACATCTTCCGCATCGATCCGCAGCGCTGCCTGAACCGAGGTGCCGGCAAGCCGAAATTCGTTGCCGCCATCCTGGCGGGTCCGGCAAGCCAGGTCCGGGCCGCGGTCGAGCGACCTATCCCAGCTGCTCCGCGAACCGCGACGCCGTGCGCCGGTAGCTCGCGCGCCCGCCCGGCACGGTCGCGAAGATGCGCTGCCACTCGGCGCTGCCCAGCACCTCGGGCAGGCGGCGGCGGCGCTCGGCCATGTCGGCCCAGCGGATGATCCAGGTCACGTTCGGCGGGCCCAGCGGGTCCGGCGTGCCGGTGCCTTCGGGCGCGTCGGCGGTGGCGTACCAGAAGCCGACGACGTCGAGCGCGGCCTTCAGGTACGGGATGCCCTCGGCCGCGGCCCAGCGCCGGAAGTCGGCGAAGACCGCCGGGTCGACGTGGTAGTGGCGCACCTCGTACAGCACCGGCCGTCTCCTCAGCGCCGCTGCGGAATGCTCTCGTAGTACGGGATCACGACGTCGCCCTCGGCGATCGGCTTCAGCATGAAGTTGACGCGCGGGTGCGTGCACGAAGGATCGGTGTGCACGTCGATCAGCGCCGGGCGGCCGCTGTCCAGCGCGCGCTGCATCGCCGGCGCCACGTCGGCGGCGCGCTTCACGGTCTCGGCGTGGCAGCCGAAGCCCTCGGCGATGCGGGCGTACGAGGTCTCGTCGCTCAGCCGGCTGATGGCGTCGTAGTCCTCGCCGTAGAGCAGCTGCTGGCCGTGCAGCGACATGCCCCAGACGCGGTTGTTCAGCACCACGGTGACGATGGGCAGCCGGCGCCGCACCATCGTGTCGAGGTCCTGCAGGTGGAAGCCCACCGCGCCGTCGCCGGCGATCTGCACCACACGCTTGCCGGGGCGCGCGAGCTGCGCGCCGATGGCGAAGCCCATGCCGGCGCCGAGCAGGCCGAGGTAGCCGTTGTTGATGTACTGGCCCGGGCCGTCGACGCGGATCGAGTGCGCGGCCCACAGGCCCGACTCGCCGCCGTCGAGCACGTAGCTCGCGCTCGGGCCGGCAACGTCGATGACGGCCTTGGCGGCGTGGAAGGGGTGGATGCCGTGCGCGAGCTCCGCGGTGGTGTGCTGGCGCGCGTGGCCGTTCTTCGCGTCGGTGGCGCTGCGCGCCCACGCGCTCCAGTCGGGCCAGCGCGCGCCTTCGCTGGCCGCGAGCAGCGCTTCGATGGCGGAGCCGCAGTCGGCGGCGATCGGCACGTCGATGTCGCGGATGCGGCCGATCTCTTCCGCGTCGGCCAGCACGTGGATCAGCTTCGCCGCCTTCGGCAGCACCAGCGGCCGGCGGCCGCCGAGCGCCATGCCCGCCTTGGCGCCGAGGATCAGCACCACGTCGGGCGCCTGGCCCGCGGCCTGCAGCGCGCCCAGGTTGGCGGCTTCGCTGCCGTACAGCGGGTGGTCCCAGGGCAGCATGCCGAAGGCGCGGCCGTTGACGAAGACGGGGATGCCGGCACGTTCGGCGAACGTGCGCAGCACGACTTCGCACTGCGCGAAGCGCGCTTCGCCGCCGCACACGATGACCGGCCGTGCCGCGCCGCGCAGCAGCGCCAGCGCGGCCTGCACCTCGGCCGGCGCCGGGGCCGGCCGCGGGTGTGTCGACAGCCCGGCCGGCAACGTGACCTCGGCCTCGCGCACCGGCATGTGCATGACGTCGATCGGCACCTCGATCAGCACCGCGCCGCGGCGGCCGGTGGTGGCCTTGCGGATGGCCATCGCCAGCAGATCGGGCACGCGTTCTGGGTTCGTGATGCGGTGCGCCCACTTGACGCCCGGCGTCGCCATCGCCACCTGGTCGAAACCGCCCTGCAGCGAACCGCATTCGGCCTCGCGCAGCGGCGGTGCGCCGACGATGAAGAGCGTGGGCACGCCGTCGAGCTGCGCGTTCACCATCGCGGGGATCGCGTTCAGGTAGCCCGGCCCGGCGGTGACCACGCACACGCCCAGGCGGCCGGTGGTGCGCGCGTGGCCTTCGGCGGCATGGCCGGCGGTGGCCTCGTGGCGGAAGTCGACCAGCTCCAGCGCGTGCCGGCGGCAGCCGCGGTAGAAGGCCTCGAGGTGGCCGCCGTGCAGCGCGAACACGCGCTCCACGCCGGCGGCCTTGAGGGTGCGGGCGATCAGTTCGCCGCCATCGGTGCGGGGGTCGTCGGCCATGTTCGTGTCCGTTCGTGAAAGGGAAGGACGCCGCGGCGCGCTCAGGCGTCGAAGCGGAAGACGGTCTTGATGCGCCCGGCCGGCGCGCGGCCGGCCAGCACGTCGCGCACAGCGCGGTCGGCTTCGGCGAAGGGCACGGCCTCGGCCCAGGGGGCGTCGATCGAGCGCACGAGCTCGATCGCCTCGGCGAACTCGGCCTCGGTGTAGGCGAAGCAGCCGGCGAGCGTGCGGTCGCCGACGATCAGCGAGGCGGCCGACAACGCCAGCGTGTCGTCGTGCAGGCCGATCAGCGCGACGCTGCCGCCCGGGCGGGTGGCGGCGAGCGCGTCGCGCCGCGTCTGCTCGGTGCCGGCGGCGTCGAAGACGGCGTCGTAGGCGCCTTCGAGCCGCGGCCCCACGCGCCGCGCACCGGCGGCAAGCGCGTGCTCGCAGCGTGCCGGCACGGGGTCGACGACGTCGATGCCCTGCACGCCGCGCTGCACCAGCACGTGCAGCAGGCTCATGCCGACCGAGCCGGCGCCGATGACGGCCACGTTCTCCAGCGGCCGCCCGGCACGCTGCCAGGCGTGCACGCCGTTGGCCACCGGCTCGACGAGCGCGGCCTGCAGCGGCGTCAGCCCGGGCGCCGGCACCGCGTTGCGGCGCGGCACCACGACCCACTGCGCGAAACCACCCGGCTGGCGGAAGCCCAGCACGCGCCGCTGCGGGCAGATGTGCGTGAGGCCGCGCGCGCACAGCGCGCACTGGCCGCAGGCGAGCATCGGGTTGACGACGACGAAGCGGCCGTCGTCCAGCGTTCCGCCGAACTCGTGCCCCAGCACCAGCGGCGGCGGCACCGACGAGACGCCGGTCGCCATCACGTGCAGGTCCGACCCGCACAGGCCGGCGGCGGACACGCGCACGCGCAGCTCGCCGGGCAGCGGCAGCGGGTCGGGCCGCTCTTCGAGCGCGACCTCGCGCGCGCCGCGGTAGACCAGCGCCTTCATGGCGCCAGCCCGCGCAGGAAGTCGGAACCGGCGTAGCCGCCGGGGCGGCGCTGAGCGATGGTGGGGTAGGCGCGCGCGCGCAGGCTGCCGTCCATGAAGACCGTCTCGCCGCTCATGTAGGCCGCCTCGTCGCAGCACAGCCAGGCCACGAGGCCGGCGATCTCGTCGGCGCTGGCGGCGCGGCCGGCCGGCACGTTGCCGATCCAGGCCTGGCGCTGCGTGGCGGACTGCAGGAAGGGCGCGGTCGCCGGCGTCTCGGTGAGCCCGGGGCCGACGCCGACCACGCGCACGCCGTGCGGCGCGAGCTCCAGGCCCGCCACCTGGTTGAACATGACGACACCGGCCTTCGCCACGCAGTAGGCCGCGAGCCCTTCGCCCGGCTGCACCGCGTTCGTCGACGCGATGTTCACCACCGCGCCGCCGCCGCCCTGGCGCAGCATCTGCCGCGACGCATGCTTGGTGCAGAGGAAGACGCCGGTGAGGTCGACGTCCATCACGCCCTGCCACTGCGCGAGCGTCATGTCGACGACCTCGGCCGACGTGCCGTAGCCGGCCGCGTGCACCGCGATGTCCAGGCGGCCGAACCGTTCGACCGTGGCCTGCACGGCCGCTTCGATGTCGGCTTCGCGGGCGACGTCGGCCGCCAGCGCGACGGCTGCGTCACCGAGCGCATCGGCCACCGCCTGCGCGGCGTCGAGCCGGCGGTCGACGACGGCGACGCGGCCGCCTTCGGCCACCAGGCGCCGCGCCACCGCGGCGCCGATGCCCGAACCGCCGCCCGTGACCCACGCGACGCGGCCCTCGAAGCGGCGCGCCGGGTTCATTCGCAGGTCAGCGCCGGCGGCGGCACCACCGCCGACGCCGGTTCCAGGCGGCGCAGCGCGAGCCGGCCCTTGCCTTCGCCGGCCGCTTCCACCTGCACCAGCGCCATCGGGCGCATCAGCTGGTGGTCGGCGCCGCGCATCTCGACGTCGCCGAAGATCGTGTTCGCCTTCAGGCCGACGAGCGCCTTGCGCACCGCCGCCACGTCGGTGCTGCCGGCCCGCTCGATGGCGGCCTTCAGCACTTCCATCATCTGGTAGTGCTCGGCTTCGATGAAGGACGGCGGGCGCTTGAAGCGTTCGACCCAGGCCTTCACGAAGGCGGCGTTCTTCGGGCCCGGATACTCGGGCGAGTAGCTGATGGCCGAGTAGGCGCCCACCGTGGTGTCGCCCTGGCCGACGAGCGCGATGTCGTTCGTGAAGTTCGACGACACCACGGTCTTGAACTTCGCGAACAGGCCGAACTGCTTCTGCTGCTTGGCGAAGGTGATGCCGTCGGAGCCGACCACCACGACCGCCAGGCCGTCGGCCGGCTTGGCGACGAGCTGCGAGATGTGCGAGCCGAAGTCGGTCGTGCCCTGCGCCGCGAACACCGTGGTCAGCACGCTGCCGCCGAGTTCCTCGACGACCGATCGGAAGCGCTTGTTGAAGTCGTGGCCGAGCGCGTAGTCGGGCGCGATCAGGTTCCAGGTCTTGTGGCCGCTGCTCTTGATGACCGAGCGCAGCACCGCCGCCTGCATGCTGTCGTTCGACGAGGTGCGGAAGTAGTTCGGCTGGCAGGCCTTGGACGTGAGCTCGTCGGACGACGCGTTGGCGTCGAGCAGCAGCGCGTTCAGCTGCGGCAGGCGCGGCTGCAGCGCGAGCGCCATCGCCGAGGTGTTGAAGCCGGTCAGGAAGGACACGCCGCTCTGCTCGGTGAGCGACTGCGCCGTCTGCAGCGCGCCGGCCGGCGTGCCGGCATGCGCCTGCACCACCACCTCGAAGCGGCGACCGCCGAGCACGCCGCCCTGGGCGTTGAACTGCTCGGCGGCGAACTTCACCGGCTCGATCAGGTGCGCCTGGAAGAACGCGAACGGGCCGGCGTCGACCGACATCAGGCCGACCTTGATGGCCTGCGCCTGCGCCTGTGCGGCGAACGCGACGGCGCCCAGGACCAGAAGTCTGCGAAGCATGCGGAGGTCTCCTCTTGGGGTGGTTCGGGCACCGGGCAGGCCGATCCGAACCGGGCCGCCGCCAGCGTCAATGGACCGACCTTATGCGAAGGTTCGGATTGACGTCAATGGTACAACCCTTGACTCTGCAACGCCGCGAGGCGCTCAGTCGCCGAGGTCGACCCACCCCGCCAGCGGCACGCCCGCCAGCGCGGCGGGGAGTTCGTGGTCGGCCACCACCCAGGTGCGCTGCGCGTCGGCGGCGGCCTGCTCGAAGAGCGCCGTCAGCGCGCGGATCGAGGGCGCGTCCAGCGC
Source organism: Pseudomonadota bacterium (assembly GCA_963204815.1). Classification (GTDB taxonomy): domain Bacteria; phylum Pseudomonadota; class Gammaproteobacteria; order Burkholderiales; family Burkholderiaceae_C; genus Rubrivivax. Next base: position 88,394 of record CAUJHQ010000029.1, read on the forward strand.
CGCGAACGGCGCGTCGACCAGCGTCAGCCGGGCGCCACTCGCCGCCGCCCCCACCAGCCCCACCTTGCGCCGGCTGCCGGTGGACAGCATGTACAGCGGCTTGGCGATGTGCTCGGCGAGCCCGAAGGCGTCGACCAGGCGGCGCTCGAGCGCGCGGTCCCAGCCGGCGTGCAACGCGCGCCGCGCCTCCAGCCAGGCCTGCGCGACGGTGGCGTTCGCGGCGGCGTCGGCGGCGTCCTCGAACCACACCGATGCGGTGCCGCGCCGCAGTTCGCCCGCCGTCGGCGCCAGCGTGCCGGCCATCAGGCGCAGCAGCGTGCTCTTGCCGCGGCCGTCGCCGCCGCGAACCCAGGCCAGCCCGGGGCCGATGCTGAACGACAGGCCGGCCAGCACGTCGGTGCCGGGGTGGCGGAAGCCCAGGCCGTGCGCCTGCAGCACGGCGCCTGGGGCGGGAGAAGTTGCGGTCATGCCGCGATTCTGGCGGCGCGGTGGTTTGCGCCAGCGCAAACCGCGACGTGCGCGTTGACGCGGCGGCAACCGGGCAGCAACACGCGGCCGCAACACTCGAGCATCGTCAACTCACTTCCCGGATCCAGATCCATGAACCCCGTGTCGCGCGAGTGGGCCACCCCGCTCACCCTGGGCAGCTTCGCGCTGATGGCCAGCACCGGCGTGCTGATGTTCTTCCACCTCGACAGCGGCGTGCAGAAGGTGGCGCACGAGTGGCTCGGCTGGGGCCTGGTGGCGGCGGTGGCGTTGCACGCCACGGCGAACGGCAAGGCCTTGCTGCGGCACCTGCAGGCGCCGGGGCGGCCGCGCGTCATCCTCGCGCTGTGCGCGGTCGCGCTGGCGGGCAGCTTCTTCGTGTCGCTGCCGGGCGGCGAAGCGGCGTCGCCGCCCGTGCTGGCGCTGCGCGCCGTGGCGCAGGCACCGCTGAGCGCGGTGGCGCCGCTGGCCGGCAAGCCGGTGGCGCAGCTGCGCAGCGAGCTGGCCGCTGCCGGCGTGGTGGTGGCGAGCGACGACGCGTCGATCGAGAGCGCCGCGAAGGGCGACCGCGAACGCCTGGGCCTCGCGATGCGCGTGGCCTTCGCGGCGCCGGCCGCCGCGCGCTGACTACGCGTCGACCGCGAGCGCCGCCGCGGCGTCGGCGCCGCCGGGCAGCAGGCGGCCGGCCACGGTGCCGGACGATTCGGCACCGCCGTCCCAACGCTGCACGCGGTAGAGCATGGCGAAGCGCATCGACGGCGCGGCCTGGCCGAGGCCGCCCACCCGTTCGGCCCCGCGCCGCACGGCGTCCATGCACTGCGCGGGCAGGTTCAGGTGGTACGGGTTGCGCGCCACCTCGCCGGCGTGGCAGGCCACCGACGCGGCCAGCCGCGCCACCTGTTCGGTGCTCAGTTCGACCATGCGGTTGGGCGCCGCCAGCGTGCCCCAGTACTCGGTTTGCACGGTGGCGAGTCGGAGCGCCGGCCCCACGGCGCGCAGCGCGTCGAGCGCCAGTGCGTGCGTGCCCACGTGGGCCGGCTGCACGTCGCCGGCGTGCGGGAAGAACAATGCCTGCGGCCGCCAGCGCAGCAGCGCATCGGCCACGGCCTGCACGCAGCGCGCCCAGTGCGCCGGCGCGCGCTGCGCCACGCCCGGGTCGAGCCGCCCTTCGGCCCGGTGCACGGCGTCCAGCAGCTCGAAGCCCAGCACCGCGCAGGCGGCCTGCAGCTCGCGCCAGCGGCCTTCGCGGCGGTCCATCGCGCTGCCCAGCGTGACCGGCAGGTTGACGATGCGCCAGCCCGCTTCGCGCAGGCGCAGCGGCCAGCCGCCGGTGAGGCCTTCGTCGTCGGGGTGGGGCGACAGCAGCAGCGCCACCGGCGCGTCGACCGCGGGCACCGGCAGCGCAGGCAGCGGCGCGGTCGCCGGCCAGGTGGCGGCCGCCGCGCGCAACCGTTCGGCTTCGCGCACGTAGTGCAGCAGGTCCGGGTGCACGTGCGGCCCGGGGTTCATCGCGGTGCCTGGTTGATCTCCTTCTCCCAGCGGCCGATCAGGCGCGTGCGCTCTTCCTTCGAGCCGAACTTCTTCAGGTCGTAGTCGATGAACTTCATCTGCGACGCCGGCGGCATCAGCGGGTGCAGCGGCGTGTCCTTGTGGGACGGGATCGTGTACGAGCCCGAGGCCGCGGCCAGCGCCTGCGCCGCCGGCGTCAGCTGCCATTCGTAGAAGCGGCGCGCCGGCTCGGCGTTGCGCGCGCCCTTCACCAGGCTCATGGCGCCGATCTCGTAGCCGGTGCCTTCGCAGGGCACCAGTGTCTTCACCGGCAGGCCCTGCTTGGCCTCGCCGGCGGCGAGCGCGAGGAAGCCGATCGCGATGCCGGTCTCGCCACGGCCGACGTTCTTCACCGGCCCGGCGCCCGAACGCGTGTACTCGGAGATGTTCTTGTGCACCGCCGCCATGTACTCGAAGGCCTTGTCCTCGCCGAACAGCTGCACGAAGGTGACGATGCCGGTGTAGGCGGTGCCCGAGCTGTTCGGGTTGGAGTTCTGCACCTCGCCCTTGTATTCGGGGCGCGCCAGGTCCTTCCAGCAGGCCGGCACGGGCAGCTTCTTCTTCGCGAGCACCTCGGGGTTGTAGGCCAGGCCCAGCGGGCCCAGGTAGACCGCCACCGCGCGGTTGCCCGCCGCACGCGCCAGCGGCGCTGCCCAGGGCTGCAGCTTGCCGGCCTCGGGCGACGTGTACGGCGCCGTCAGGTCCTGCTCGGCGGCCTGGATGTGCGGGTCGGCGGTGCCGCCGAACCAGACGTCGGTCTTCGGGTTCGCACGCTCGGCGTTCAGTTGCGCCAGCACCTCGCCGGTGCTCTTGCGCAGCATGTTCACCTTGATGCCGGTCTCGCGCTCGAAGGTGCTGGCCATCAGGCCGCACCACTCCAGCTCGACGCTGCACAGCAGGTTGAGCTGACCCTTGTCCTGGGCGTGGGCGGCGCCGGCGGCGAGCAGGCTGCAGAGGGCGACGGCGATGATGCGCATGGCGGGTACGGCGGGGGTGGGTGGGTGACCATTGTGGTCGGGCCGCGCGCCGCGCCCGCTTGGCATCAACCCGGGTCGGCGGCCGCGTCGTCGTCGAGCGCGCGCTGCACGAGCCCGGCCATCGCCTGCGCCCACGGGCACGTGCTCGCGCGCAGCCCGCGCACGGTGCCTTCGCGGTCGGGCCGCGCCTCGTCCTGGCTGGCCTTCAGCCGGCCTTCGAGGCGGTCGATCGGGATCTCGATGCCGACGACGGCGCGCAGCAGCCGGTCGACGTAGGCCGCCGGCGCGTCGCCCACGCGCCACGGCAGCGCCTGGCGCGCCTCGTGCTCGTCGGTGAGCCGGTTCAGCACGCCGAGCAGCCAGTCACGGTCGTCGACCGCACGCGCCACGCCGTGCGCGTGGACGACGACGTAGTTCCACGTCGGCACCACCTCGCCGTGCGCGGCCTTGCCCGGGTACCAGCCCGGCGTGACGTAGGCCTGCGGCCCCTGGAACATCACGACCGACGGCACGGCGGCGCCGAGCGTGCGCCAGACGTCGTTGGCGCGCGACACGTGGCCCACCAGCGTGCCCCGCGGGCCGCGCGTGCGGTCGACGAAGAACGGCACGTGGTTGGCAACCAGGCCGCCGGCACCCTGGCACACCCAGCCGCCCAGCGGGTGCGCCGCCATCAGCGCGAAGAGCGCCTCGTCGTCGCCGAAGCGGTGTCGCGCGGGCACGTACATGCGGTCTCCTCAATGGCCCAGCAGCGCCAGCCGCAGCAGCAGCGCCGCCAGCACGAACATCGTCAGGCCGATCAGCCCGTCCAGCACCTGCCAGGCGCGCGGCCGCGCGAACCACGGCGCCAGCCAGCGCGCGCCGAAGCCCAGCAGGCCGAACCACGACAGGCTGGCGACGCTGGCGCCGGCGATGAACCAGCCGCGCAGCACCGCCGGCTGCTGCGCCCCGATGCTGCCGACGAGCAGCACGGTGTCCAGGTAGACGTGCGGGTTCAGCAGCGTGAACGCCGCCGCCTGCGCCAGCGCGGCGCCGCGGCCGAGCCCCGCGCCGGCCGCCGTGGCCGTGAGGCGCTGCGCGTGGCGCGCGCGCCGCAGCGCCTGCGCGCCGTACACCGCCAGGAAGCCGGCGCCGGCGAGCGCGAGCGCGCGCGCCAGGCTGGGGTGGTTGCCCAGCGCCTGCGCCATGCCCAGCACGCCGGCGGTGATGAGCACCGCGTCGGCGAGCGCGCAGAACGCCACCACCGGCGCCACGTGCTCGCGGCGCAGCCCCTGGCGCAGCACGAAGGCGTTCTGCGCGCCGATGGCGACGATGAGGCCGAAGCTCAGCGCCAGCCCCTGCAGGAACACGGGCCAGGCGAGTGCAGCGCTGTCGGCAGGGGTCATGGGGCGCAGCTTGCCAGCCCGGCGGCGTGAAGCCAAACTGTCTCTCCTAACGCCGATGAAGCAGAACTGAATCGATGCTGGACTACGCCGCACTCGCCGCGCTGGCCGCCGTGGTCCGCGAAGGCAGCTTCGACCGCGCCGCGCGCGCGCTCCACGTCACGCCCTCGGCGGTGTCGCAGCGCGTGCGACTGCTCGAAGAGCGCGTGGGCTGCGCGCTCGTCGTGCGCGGCCAGCCCTGCCGTGCCACCGAAACCGGCCGCCGGCTGTGCCAGCACGTCGACCGCGTGCGGCTGCTCGAACAGGACCTGCAGGGCACGCTGCCCGCGCTGGCGCCGGAGGGCGTGGCGCGCGTGGCGCTGCCGGTGGCCGTGAACGCCGACAGCCTGGCCACCTGGTTCGCGCCCGCGCTGGCGCGCTTCGCGGCGAACGCGCCGGTGCTGGTGGAACTGGCGGTGGACGACCAGGACCACACCACCGAATGGCTGCGCAGCGGCGCGGTGCTCGCCGCCGTGACCGGCACGGCGCGACCGGCCGCCGGCTGCAGCGTGCGCCCGCTCGGCGCCATGCGCTACGTGGCCGCCGCCAGCCCGGCGTTCGTGAAGCGCCACTTCGCCGCCGGCGTCGGCGCCGGCACGCTGGCGCGCGCGCCCAGCCTGGTCTTCAACACGAAGGACGAACTGCAGGACCGCTGGGTGCGCCGCCTGTGCCACCGCCACGTGGAACTGCCGCGCCACACGTTGCCGTCGCCGCAGGCCTTCGTGACGGCCGCTGTCGCCGGCATGGGCTGGGGGCTGCAGCCGCTGGCGCTGGTGGCGCCGCTGCTCGCGGACGGCGCGCTCGTCGAGCTGGTGCCCGGCACGCCGCTGGACGTGCCGTTGCACTGGCAGCACGCGCGCGCCGCGTCGGCGCTGCTCGACGGCCTGGGCCGCGAGGTGGCCGCGGCGGCGCGGGCGGCGCGACGGCCGGCCTGACCGCCCGGGCAGCGCCCCCGCGCTTGATCTGCGCCATGTTTTCGGTGCGCCGCCGCGGCTCTGCTGGGCGCTCGTGAACCTCTCCCCTGCCGGAGGCGCTGACGTGAACCTTTGGGATCCGGGTGACATCGACGACACGGCCGACTGGCTGGGCACGGCATCGCGCATGGCGCACGTGGCCGTCGGCGTGTCGAACCTCGACACCGGGGTCTGCGTCGAAGCCAACGAGGCCTTCGGCCGCCTGTTCCACCTGTCGCGCGCGCAGATCGTGGGCCACTCCGCGGCCGAACTGGGCATCTGGCCGGATGCCGCGCAACGCGATCGGCTGATGGCGACCCTGCGGCGCGAGGGCCACGTCACGCGCTTCGAGGCGCGCTACCGCAACAGCCTGGGCGAGACCGGCGACCTCGAGATCTCCGCGCGCGTCATCGTCCGCCACGGCGAGCGCTTCGTGATCGACTTCCTGACCGAGGCGACGACCCAGCGCGAGGTCGTCGAGGGCCTGCGCGTCGCGCAGAGCCGCCTGGGCGTCGTCCTGCGCGCCTCCGACATGCTCGTGTTCCGGCAGGACGCGGCGCTGCGCTACACCTGGGTGGCGAATCCGGCACTCGGCGCCACGGAGTCCGAGCTCATCGGCCGCACCGATGAAGACATCATGGGCGCGGAGGCCGCGGCGCCGCTGGTGGCCGTCAAGCGCCGCGTGCTGGCCACCGCCTGCGCGGAGCGGCGCGACGTGTGGGTCGCGCACAACGGCCAGCTCGGCTGTTTCGACCTCGTCGTCGAACCCGAGCGCGACGCCGCGGGGCGCGTCGTCGGCATCGTCTGCGCCGCGCAGGACATCACGCGGCGGATGGCCGCGAGCAGCACGCCGCCGGGCACCGCCGTGCGCACGATCCAGGGCATGAGCTCGCTGATCGGCCGCGAGGCGCTGACGACGCGGCAGGCCGAGCGCCTGCAGCGCATCGACGATGCGGCCGGGCGCCTGCGCGGGCCGCCCGACCCCACGCCGGCACGCGAGCGCCTGCGCAAGGAACATGCGGGCAAGCGGGTCGTCGTGGCCGAACACAACCCGGTGATGCGCCTGATGGTCGCCGCGCTGCTGGAGGAAGCCGGCTTGCAGCCGATCGTGGCCGTCAGCGGCGTCGAGGCGTTCAGCTTCACGATGCAGAGCACGCCCGCGCTGCTGCTGCTCGACATGGAACTGCCGCAGAACGGCGGTGTCGCCGCGGCACGCGCGCTGCGCACGATGGCGCCGCCCGCATTGCCGATCGTCGCGATGCTCTCGGTGTCGGCACCGGTCGGTGCGGCGCTGGCACTCGACGCCGACCTCGACGACGTGCTCGACAAGCCGGTGGCGGCGGCCCGGCTCTACGAACGGGTCCTCGCATGGCTCTCGGCGGGAACATGAACCGCGGCGCGCCAGGCGTCTCGATGGCGCAGTACCTGCGGCGCCTGCTCTGGCTGGCGATGCTGCCGCTGCTGCTGCTGGCGCTGGCGATGGCCGCCGACACGGTGCGCCGCCTGCGCCAGGCCGACGACCGGTCGGCCGAACTGCTGTCGCGCCAGCTCGGCCAGCAGGTCGAGGAGTCGGTGCGCCAGCGCATCATGGGGTTGGAGTTGCTGGCCGCATCGCCATTGCTGGCCGAACAGCGGTTCGCCGACTTCCACCGCCGCAGCCAGGTCTTCGCGCGCGAGTTCGGCGGCCAGCTGCTGCTGGCCGACGCGCAGGGCCGCCTGTTGCTGCACACCGGCGTGCCCTACGGCGAGCCGCTGCCGTCGCTGCCGCGGCCGGCCGGCCGCGCCGCGGTGCCGGAAGCGCTGGCCAGCGGCCGGCCCGAGGTGGGCGACGTGTTCCTGGGGCCGGTCGTCAAGCGCCCGCTGGTGGCGGTGGCCGTGCCGGTGCGGCGCCAGGACCGGACCGAATTCGTGCTGCTGACCACCATCGAGGCGCGCCGCTTCCAGGAACGCATCGACCAGGCCGCCCTGCCCGACGGCTGGCACGTCACCGTGGTCGACAGCCGGCGCGAGGTGATCGCCGGCGGCTTCGGCGCCGGCGCCAGCGCGGCGCAGGTGGACGACGGCGGCGCGCGGGTCGAGCGCGCCGTGGCCGCCGCGCCGTGGACGCTGCTCGTCGACCAGTCGGCCGCGAGCCGCCGCGGCCCGCTTCTGGCGGCGATGACCGTGCTCGCGCTGGCGATCGGGGTCGCCACGGCGATCGGGCGCCTCGGCAGCGGCACCGGCGGGCGGCGCCTCGCGCGCGCGGTGGCGGGGCTGGCGACACGCGACGAACCGCGCGCGGGCGCCGTCGCCATCGCCGAGATCGAGGCCGCGCGCGCCACGATCGAGGCCGCGGATGCCGCGCGCGAAAACGCGCTGCAGGCGCTGCACCGGTCGCGCGCGCAGCTGGCCGCGCTGGTGGAGCAGGCGCCGCACGGCATCGCGATGTTCGACCGCGAGATGAACTACCTGGCGGCCAGCCGGCGCTGGGTGCGGCAGTACGCGCCCGGCCACGACAAGGTCATCGGCCTGAACCACTACGTCCTTCGGCCCCGGCTGCAGGAGATGTGGAAAGAGGTGCACCGGCGCGCGCTGGCCGGCGAGACGCTCGGCAACGACGCCGAACCCTGGGTCGACGACGAAGGCCGCGAATACCTGCTGGACTGGGTGGCGCAGCCCTGGACCGACGACACCGGCGCGGTCGGCGGCCTGATCCTCTCGGCCGAGGACGTCAGCGAACAGCGCCGCACCCTGCAGGCGCTGCAGGAGGCGCACCAGCGCTTCGCCACGCTGTTCGAGAGCGCCCCGGTGGCGATGGTGGTGGGGGCGCTGGACGACCGCCGCTTCGTCCAGGTGAACGGCGCCTTCGAGGCGCTGAGCGGCTATGCGCGCGACGAGGTGCTCGGCCGCGCCAGCGCCGAGTTCGGGCTCTGGGTCGACGCCGCCGTCACCGCCGGCGCGTACCGGCAGCTCGACGAGCGCGGCGCACTGCCGCCCACCGAGACAGCGCTGCGCCGCCGCTCCGGGGAGACGCTCGACGTCTCGCTGTCGGCGTGCCGGGTGTTGATCTCCGGCCGGCCGCACTTCGTGGCCATGGTGGTCGACATCACGCCGCAGCAGCAGGCGCGGCGCGCGCTCGAGCACCAGCAGGAAGCGCTGGAAGCGCTGGTGGCGCACCGCACCGCCGAGCTGGAGGCCGCCAACGCCACGCTCGCCGAACGCGCCGCCGCCATCGCCGACCTCTACGACAGCGCACCCTGCGGCTATCACTCGCTGGCGCCGGACGGCACCGTGTCGGCCGTCAACGCCACCGAACTGGCGATGCTCGGCTACACGCGCGAGGAGATGATCGGCCAGCCGTTCTCGCGCTTCATGTCGGCAGCGAGCCGGGCCGCGTTCGCCGAGCGCTACGAAGTCTTCAAGGCCACCGGCAGCGTGCGCGACCTGGCGTACGAGCTGGTGCGCAAGGACGGCAGCCTGCTGCCGGTGCTGGTGAGCGCGGTGATGGTGCACGACGCGCAGGGGCGTCACGTCGCGAACCGGGCCGTGCTCGTCGACGACAGCGGGCGCCGCCGGCGCGAGCAGCAGATCGCCGAGATGCAGGTCGAGCTGGCGCGTCGGGCCGACGAGGCCGAGGCCGCGAGCCGCGCCAAGAGCGCCTTCCTGGCCAACATGAGCCACGAGATCCGGACGCCGCTGAATGCGATCCTCGGCCTGAATCACCTGCTCGCCCGCGACGCCACCGAGCCGCTGCAGCGCGACCGGCTGGCCAAGGTGGACGGCGCGGCGCGCCACCTGCTGCAGGTGATCAACGACATCCTCGACGTCTCCAAGATCGAGGCCGGCAAGATGCAGCTGGAGGACACCGAGTTCGCGCTCGACGAACTGCTGGCACGTGCCTACGCGATGGTCGAGGGGCCGGCGCGCGCGAAGGGCCTCGAGCTCGTGCTCGACACCGACCACACCCCCGCGCAGTGGCACGGCGACCCGACGCGGCTGCTGCAGGCGGTCGTCAACCTGCTGTCCAACGCCGTCAAGTTCACGGCCAGCGGCTGGGTGCGGCTGGCCGTCGCGCCGGTGGGCCGCGACGATGGCGACGGCGTGCTGCTGCGCTTCGAGGTCAGCGACACCGGCGAAGGCATCGCGCCCGACGTGCTGCCGCACCTGTTCGGGTCCTTCGAGCAGGCCGACAGCTCGATCACGCGCCGCCACGGCGGCACCGGGCTGGGCCTGGCGCTGACACGGCACATCGCACGCATGATGGGCGGCGAGGTCGGCGTCGACAGCCGGCCGGGCATCGGCAGCCGCTTCTGGTTCACCGCGCGCCTGCGCGAAGCCGCCATCGCGCGCCCGATGGTCGTGCCGGCGCTGCAGGCCGGGCGGCGCGCGCTGCTCGTCGACGACCTGCCGGAAGCGCTGCAGTCTCTGCGCGATCAGCTGCGCATCCACGGCCTGCAGGTGGACGCCTTCGCCGACCCGCAGGCCGGGTTCGAGGCGGCCGCCGCGGCGGTGGCGAGCGGGCTGCCGCACGACCTGCTGGTGCTGGACTGGCGCATGGGCCCGCCCGACGGCGTGGCGCTGCTGGGCCGGCTGCGCACGCTGCCGGCGCTCGCGGCGGCGTCCGCGGTGCTGGTCACCGCGCACGACGACGACACGCTGCGCGCGCAGGCGCAGGCCGCCGGCTTCGACGCCGTGCTCGTGAAGCCGGTCACCTCGTCGACGCTGTACGACACGCTGCAGCGCCTGCGCCGCGGCGCCGCCGCGCCGCCCGGCCTGCTGCCGCGCGACGCCGCGCTCGAGACCCTGCTGCGCAGCCTCCACGGCGGCCGGCGCGTGCTGCTGGCCGAGGACAACGCGATCAACCGCGAGGTCGCGGTCGAACTGCTCAGCTCCGCCGGCCTGGCGGTCGAGGTCGCCGAGAATGGCGTGCAGGCGGTGGAGAAGGCGCTCAACGGCGCCTTCGACCTCGTGCTGATGGACATGCAGATGCCCGAGCTCGACGGCCTGGCCGCGACGCGCCGGCTGCGCGCGACCGGCCGCAGCGAGCTGCCCATCGTCGCGATGACCGCGAACGCGTTCGGCGAAGACCGCTCGGCCTGCCTGGAGGCCGGCATGAACGACCACCTCGCCAAGCCGGTCGACCCGGAGCGGCTCTACGCCACCTTGCTGCGCTGGCTGCCGCCGGCCGACTCGACGCCGGCCGCACCGCCGGTGCCACCGCTGGCGCCACCACCGGCCGCGCCACCGGCGCCGGCCGCGCTGCCGCTGCAGGACCGGCTCGCGGCGGTCGAAGGCCTGAATGTGGCGCGCGCGCTCGTCAACGTGGGAGGCCAGGCCGGCGTGCTGCGCCGCGTGCTCGACCGCTTCGTGCAGGCCTACGCGGAAGGCGCGGGCACGCTGGACCGCGAACGCGCGCACTCGCTGCGCGGCGCCTGTGCCGCCATCGGTGCCGTCGACCTGCAGGCCGCGCTTCAGGCCTACGAAGCCGGCACCCTGCGCGAGGGCGGCGCCGTGCCGTCGCCCGAGGCCGGGGAAATCGCGCGCCAGCTCGGCGAACTCGTCGAGCGCCTGCGCATCGAGCTCGACCGCGACCCGGCGTAGCCAGTACGCCTCGCGGAGCTCGGGCCCGGACTGAGGCGACGTTCGGTCCGCAGGGACCGAATGCCGTCCTCAGCCCGCCCGCGTGAAATCGCGTGCGGGCCTTCGCCAGCCACGGAACGCCTTCCGGCGTCCCGTGCGCAGGCTCAGTCCGCCCTGCGGGCCGCGCCCTCGCAGAGCTCGGGCCCGGACTGAGGCGATGTTCGGTCCGCAGGGACCGAACGTCGTCCTCAGTCCGCCTGCTTCCGCAGGAACGCCGGGATCTCGATCTCGTCCATGCCGTTGCTCGCCAGCGCGTCCACCTTGGCGGCCGCCTGCGAACGCGCGCTGCGCCACACGCTGGGGGTGTTGAGCCCCGTGTAGTCGTGCGCCGGCTGCACCTGCGGCTGGCCCGGGGTGGCCGGCTGGGTCAGGATGGGCAGGTTGTCGGTGCCGGTGCGCAGCTGCGGTTGCGCCGGCGGGGTCACCACCAGGACCGGTGGCGCGATCGGGCGCTCGGCCTTGCGCGCCACCGAGCTCAGGCCGGTGGCGATGACCGTCACGCGCAGCTGGTCGCCCAGGCTGTCGTCGTAGGCGGTGCCGTAGATCACGTGCGCGTCGTCGGCCGCGTAGCGGCGGATCGTGTTCATCGCGTTGCGGCTCTCGGCGAGCTTGAAGGTGCCCTTGCTCGCCGCGATCAGCACCAGCACGCCGCGCGCGCCGCTCAAGTCGATGCCTTCCAGCAGCGGGCACGCCACCGCCAGGTCGGCCGCCTTCGTGGCACGGTCCGGGCCGGCGGCCACTGCCGTGCCCATCATCGCCTTGCCGGGCTCGCTCATCACCGTCTTCACGTCTTCGAAGTCGACGTTGACGAGACCGGGGATGTGGATGATGTCGCTGATGCCGCCCACCGCGTTCTTCAGCACGTCGTTGGCGTGCGCGAAGGCCTGCTCCTGCGTGACGTCGTCGCCCATCACCTCGAGCAGCTTCTCGTTGAGCACCACGATCAGGCTGTCGACGTTGGCTTCGAGCTCGGCGACGCCGTCCTCGGCCTGCTTGCCGCGGCGCTTGCCTTCGAACTCGAAGGGCTTGGTCACGACACCCACCGTGAGGATGCCCATGTCCTTGGCCACGCGCGCGATCACCGGCGCGGCGCCGGTGCCGGTGCCGCCACCCATGCCGGCGGTGATGAACAGCATGTGCGCGCCGGCGATGGCCTCGCGGATGCGGTGCTCGGCCTCCTCGGCCGACACGCGCCCCACTTCGGGCTTGGAGCCGGCGCCGAGGCCGGAGTTGCCCAGCTGCACCAGCGTCGTCGCGGCGCTGCGGTTGAGCGCCTGCGCGTCGGTGTTGGCGCAGATGAAGTCGACGCCCTGCACGCCCTGCGCGATCATGTGCTCGACGGCGTTGCCGCCGCCGCCACCGACGCCGATCACCTTGATCTGGGTACCTTCGTTGAACTCTTCGATCATTTCGATGGGCATGAGAGCCTCCTACTGAGTGAGATGCAGTTGCCGTTGAAAACCGGGGCTTCTGTGATGTGTTCGCTTCAAGCGTCCGAGCCCCTTCTCTAGAAATTTCCGAGGAACCAGTCCTTCGCGCGGCCGAAGAGCGTGCTCACCGAGCCCGCCTGCGCCGCCGCCTTGTGCCCGCGCTGGCGCGCCAGGCGCGCCTCTTCGAGCAGCCCCATCACGGTGGCCGACCGCGGGTTGGCCACCATGTCCCTCAATGCCGCGCCGTACGTGGGCAGGCCCCGACGCACCGGCTTCAGGAAGATGTCTTCGCCGAGCTCGACCATGCCCGGCATCACCGACGAACCGCCGGTGATGACGATGCCGCTGGACAGCAGCTCTTCGTAGCCGCTCTCGCGGATGACCTGGTGCACGAGCGAGAAGATCTCCTCGACGCGCGGCTCGATCACGCCGGCCAGCGCCTGGCGGCTCAGCATGCGCGGCGAACGGTCGCCCAGGCCGGGCACCTCGACCTGCTCCGAAGGGTCGGCCAGCAACTGCTTGGCGACGCCGTACTCGACCTTGATCTCCTCGGCGTCCTTCGTCGGCGTGCGCAGCGCCATCGCGATGTCGCTCGTGATCAGGTCGCCGGCGATCGGGATCACCGCGGTGTGGCGCACGCTGCCGTCGGTGTAGACCTGCACGTCGGTGGTGCCGGCGCCGATGTCGACCACCGCCACGCCCAGGCTCTTCTCGTCGTCGGTCAGCACGGCGGCGGCGCTGGCGCTCGGGTTCAGCACCAGGCGCTCCACCTCCAGGCCGCAGCGGCGCACGCACTTCAGGATGTTCTCGGCCGCGCTCTGCGCGCCTGTGACGATGTGCACCTTCACCTCGAGCCGGCTGCCGCTCATGCCGATCGGCTCCTTCACCTCGTGGCCGTCGATGATGAATTCCTGCGGCTCCACCAGCAGCAGGCGCTGGTCGTTCGGGATGTTGATGGCCTTGGCGGTTTCCACCACGCGCGCCACGTCCACCGGCGTGACCTCGCGGTTGTCGCGCACGATGACCATGCCGGTGCTGTTCTGGCCGCGGATGTGGCTGCCGGTGATGCCGGTGTAGACGCTGGTGATCTTGCAGGCGGCCATCATCTCGGCCTCCTTCAGCGCCTGCTGGATGCTCTGCACGGTGGCGTCGATGTTCACCACGACGCCGCGCTTGAGCCCGTGCGTGCTGGCCACCCCGAGACCGGCGACGCGCAGCTCGCCGTCGGGCAGCACCTCGGCGGCCACGACCATCACCTTCGCGGTGCCGATGTCGAGTCCGAAGACGAGGTCCTTGTATTCCTTGGCCATGGGCGGTCTCAGTTGACGGTCTTCGAATGGGGGTGGGTCAGGGTCGTGGTCGTCACGCCGCGCAGCCGCACGGCATAGCCGTCGGCGTGGCGCAGGTCGGCGTACAGCAGCGGCTGCTGGTAGCGCGCCGTCACCTGCGCCAGCGTGCGTGCGAAGCGCTCGCTGCGCGCGACCACCTCGTCCTCGCTGCCGCGGCCGAGCTCCACGGTGGCGCCGCTGTCGAGCTCGGCACGCCACGAGCCGCGGCCGGACAGGTGCAGGCGCTGCAGGTCGGTGTCCAGCCGCTCGAACACCGCGTGCAGGCGCAGGTACATCGAGAGCATCTCGTCGCTGCGGCCTTCGGGGCCGCTCAGCACGGGCAGGCCGTCCTCCTCGACGTCGCCGATGTTGGCCTCGAACACCTCGCCGTGGCTGTTGACGAGGCGCTCGTTGCCGTCCTCGCCCTCCCACAGCGCGGCGGCGTGGTGCTCCTCCAGCCGCACCGCCAGGCGGTCGGGCCAGATGCGCCGCACCACCGCCTGGCGCACCCAGGGCACGGCCTCGAAGGCGGCGCGCGCGCGCTGCAGGTCCAGGCTGAAGAAGTTGCCCTTCAGCGCCGGCATCGCGTTGGCGCGGATCGTGTTGACGCTGTTGCGCGTGAGCTCGCCGTCGAGCTGGATGGCGCGGATGGTGAACAGCGGCACGCGCGTGATCCACAGCACCGCCGCCGCCACCAGCGCGCAGGCGGCCAGCACGTACACCGCGCTGGCGACGCCGTTCATCAGGCGCACGTCCACCGGCAGCCCGGGCGGGGGCGTGCGCAGGGTGGCGGCGGCGGAACGGCGGGCCATGCGGGGCTCAGCTCCTCGTGCTGTCCAGCGCGGCGTGCTGCAGGATCTGCAGGCACAGCGCCTCGTAGCTGAGGCCGGCGGCGCGCGCGGCCATCGGCACCAGCGAGTGGCCGGTCATGCCCGGGCTGGTGTTCATCTCGAGCAGGAAGGGCTTGCGGTCGGTGGCGCGGATCATCAGGTCGGCCCGCCCCCAGCCGCGGCAGCCCAGCACGCGGTAGGCGGCGAGCGTGAGGCGCTGGATCTCGGCTTCCTCCGCCGCCGGCAGGCCGCTCGGGCAGCGGTAGCCGGTGTCTTCGCTGAAGTACTTGTGCTCGTAGTCGTAGTTGCCGTCCGGCGCCTCGATGCGGATGACCGGCAGCGCGCGTGCCGCCACGCCCTGGCCGAGCACGGCGCAGGTGACTTCCTGACCTTCGATGAACTCCTCGCACAGCACGTCGGCGTCGTACTGCGCGGCCAGCGTGACGGCGTCCTGCATCTGCGAGTAGCCCTGCACCTTCGTGATGCCGATCGACGAGCCTTCGCGCGGCGGCTTGACGATGAGCGGCAGGCCCAGCGTGTCGGGCACGGCGACGACGTCCTCGCGCGCCTGGCGGTCCGGCGCCAGCCACTGCCAGCGCGGCGTCGGCAGGCCCTCGGCGACGAGGATGCGCTTGGTCATCACCTTGTCCATCGCGATCGCGCTCGCCATCACGCCGCTGCCGGTGTACGGGATGCCCAGCAGTTCGAGCGCGCCCTGCACCGTGCCGTCTTCGCCGTGGCGGCCGTGCAGCGCGATGAAGACGCGCGCGAAGCCGTCGCGCTTCAGGTCGTCGAGCGCGCGCTCGGCGGGGTCGAAGGCGTGCGCGTCGACGCCCTGCGACTGCAGCGCCTTCAGCACGCCGCCGCCGGACATCAGCGAGACCTCGCGTTCGGCGCTGCTGCCGCCCATCAGGACGGCGACCTTGCCCAAGTCGTTCATGCGGTGACCTCCACCACCTTCGCCGGCACGGCGCCCATCGAGCCGGCGCCCATCGCGATGACGACGTCGCCGTCCTTCGCGAAGTCGGCGATGGCCGCGGGCAGGTCGCCGATGGCGTCGACGAATACCGGGTCCACCTTGCCGGCGACGCGCAGCGCGCGCGCCAGCGCGCGGCCGTCGGCGGCGACGATGGGCGCTTCGCCGGCCGAATACACCTCGGTCAGCAGCACCGCATCGGCGCTGCCCATCACCTTGACGAAGTCCTCGAAGCAGTCGCGCGTGCGCGTGTAGCGGTGCGGCTGGAACGCCAGCACGAGGCGGCGACCCGGGAAGGCACCGCGCGCGGCGGCCAGCACCGCGGCCATCTCGACCGGGTGGTGGCCGTAGTCGTCGATCAGCGTGAAGGCGCCGCCCGCCCTGGCCTTCAGTTCGCCCCAGCGCTGGAAGCGGCGGCCGACGCCGGTGAAGCCCGCCAGCGCCTTCACGGTGGGGCCGTCGGGCAGCTCGAGTTCCAGCGCGACGGCGATCGCCGCCAGCGCGTTCAGCACGTTGTGCACGCCGGGCAGGTTGAGCGTGATCGCCAGGTCGGGCATGCGCGTGCCGTTGCGGCGCTGCGCGGTGAAGCGCATCTGGCCGCCGGGCAGCGCCTGGACGTCGACCGCGCGCACCTGCACGTCTTCGCCGAGGCCGTAGGTGACGACCGGGCGCGACAGCATCGGCAGGATCGCGCGCACGCCGGGGTCGTCGCCGCAGACGATGGCGGCGCCGTAGAACGGCATGCGGTGCACGAAATCGACGAAGGCGCTGCGCAGCTTGCCCAGGTCGTGCCCGTAGGTCTCCATGTGGTCGGCGTCGATGTTGGTCACCACCGCCAGCACCGGCATCAGGTTCAGGAAGCTGGCGTCGCTCTCGTCGGCCTCGACGACGATGTACTCGCCCGAGCCCAGCCGCGAGTTCGCGCCCGCGCTCACCAGCTTGCCGCCGATGACGAAGGTGGGGTCCAGCCCGGCCTCGTTCAGCACGCTCGCCACGAGCGAGGTGGTGGTGGTCTTGCCGTGGGTGCCGGCGATGGCGATGCCCTGCTTCAGGCGCATCAGCTCGGCCAGCATGACGGCGCGCGGCACCAGCGGGATGCGCTTCGCGCGCGCCGCGATGACCTCGGGGTTGTCGCCCTTCACCGCCGTGCTGGTGACCACCGCGTCGGCACCGGCGATGTTGTCCGCCGCGTGGCCGATGTCCACGCGCACGCCGAGCGCCGCCAGGCGCTCGGTGGTGGCGCTCGCGTGCTGGTCGCTGCCGGTGACGCGGTAGCCCAGGTTGTGCAGGATCTCGGCGATGCCGCTCATGCCGGCGCCGCCCACGCCGACGAAGTGAACTTGTTTGACGGCGTGCTTCATGACTTGGTGAGACCTTCGATCAGATCGGCCACGCGCGCCGCCGCCTGCGGCTTGCTCATCGCGCGCGCCTTCGTGCCCATGTCGACCAGCGCCGCGCGGTCCAGGCCGCGCAGCGTGGCGGCCAGCGTCGCCGGCGTGGCTTCGGGCTGCGGCAGGTGGATCGCGGCGCCCTGGCGCGCCATGAATTGCGCGTTGTCGCGCTGGTGCGCGGTGGTGCTGATGACCAGCGGCACCAGCACCGACGGCACGCCGGCGGCGCACAGCTCGCTCACGGTGATGGCGCCGGAGCGGCAGACCATCAGGTCGCACTCGGCCAGCCGGCGCGGCATGTCTTCGATGAAGGGCACGACCTCGGCGACGAGGCCGGCCTGCGCGTAGGCGGCGCGCACGCTGTCGGCCTGCGCGGCGCCGGCCTGGTGGGTGACGATGGGGCGCTCGGCGGCGGGGATCAGCGCCAGCGCCTTCGGCAGCGTCTCGTTCAGCACGCGCGCGCCCAGGCTGCCGCCGACCACCAGCACGCGCAGCGGGCCGCTGCGGCCGGCGTAGCGTTCGGCCGGCTCCGGCATCTGCTCGATCGCGGCGCGCACCGGGTTGCCGGTGACGATGGCGTTCTTCGTCTTCTTCGCGGCGTCGCCGTCGAAGCCGAAGGCCACGCGGTCGGCCACCGGCAGCAGCGCGCGGTTGGACAGCAGCATCGCGGCGTCGGCATTCACCAGCACCAGCGGCTTGCCGAGCAGGCTGGCCATCAGCCCACCGGGGAAGCACACGTAGCCGCCCATGCCCAGCACGGCGCTGGGGCCGCGGCGGCGCAGGATGCGCAAGGCATCCCAGAAGGCCTTCAGCAGGCGAAGGCCGCCGGTGACGGTCTCGAAGAAGCTCTTGCCGCGCACGCCGGTGAAGGCGATCGTGTCCATCGGCAGCCCGGCCGGCGGCACGAGGCGGTTTTCCATGCCGGTGGTGGTGCCGAGCCAGCTGACGCTCCAGCCGCGGCGCGTCATCTCGCTGGCCACCGCGAGGCCGGGAATGATGTGGCCACCGGTGCCCGCGGCCATGATCACGAGGTGGCTCATGTCAGCCCCCAGGTCGCTGCGCGCCCGCCCCCCGAGGGGGTGAGCCGGCTTGGGGCGGCCCGGCGCCGGCTCATGCCTTGCCTCCGCGCATCAGCGACCGGTTCTCGATGTCCACCCGCACGACGATCGCCAGCGCGACGAGGTTCATCAGCACCGCCGAGCCGCCGTAGCTCATCAGCGGCAGCGTCAGGCCCTTGGTGGGCAGCACGCCCAGGTTGACGCCCATGTTGATGAAGGCCTGCGCGCCCATCCAGATGCCCACGCCCTGCACCATCAGGCCGGCGAACACGCGGTCGATCGCGATCGCCTGGCGGCCGATGGCGAAGATGCGCCGCGTCATCCAGAAGAACATGACGATGACGGCGGCCACGCCGACGAAGCCGAGTTCCTCGCCGATCACCGCGAGCAGGAAGTCGGTGTGCGCCTCCGGCAGGTAGTGCAGCTTCTCGAGGCTGGAGCCGAGGCCCTGGCCGAAGATCTCGCCGCGGCCGAAGGCGATCAGCGAGTGCGTCAGCTGGTAGGCCTTGCCCTGCGCCCACTTCGGGTTCCACGGGTCCAGGTAGGCCAGGATGCGCTCGCGCCGCAGGTCGTCGAAGGCGATGATGAGCGCGAAGGTGGCGACGATCACCGCCGCGATCAGGAAGAACATGCGGCCGTTGACGCCGCCCAGAAACAGGATGCCCATCGCGATGGTCGCGATGACGATGAAGGCGCCCATGTCGGGCTGGCGCAGCAGCAGCGCGCCGATGAAGGCGACGGCGACGACCATCGGCCACACCGCCTTCACGAAGTTCTCCTTCACGTCCATCTTGCGCACCATGTAGCTCGCGGCATACATGGCGATGGCGAGCTTGGCCAGCTCGCTCGGCTGGAAGTTCATGACGCCCAGCGGGATCCAGCGGCGCGAGTTGTTCACCACCTTGCCGACGAAGGGCAGCAGCACCAGCACCAGCAGCACCAGCGTGCCGACCAGGATGTACGGCGCCTGCTTCTCCCAGAACGAGATCGGCACCTGCACCACCGCGAGCGCGACGACGAGGCCGATCGCCAGCGCCATCACGTGACGCGTGAGGAAGAAGGTCGAGGTGTAGTTGGCGAACTTCGGGTTGTCGGGCAGCGCGACGCTGGCCGAATAGACCATCACGAGGCCCAGCGCCAGCAGCGCGCCGACGACCAGCACCAGCCCCTGGTCGAAGGCGGTGATGCGCGTCGGCCGCGCGCCGGCGAGGTCGACGCGGTCGCGCACCGGCAGCGCGCCGGGCGCGGCCTCGCGGCGCGTCGACCACCAGCCCTTCAGCGCGTCCAGGCCGAGCGTCACACCTGCCCCCCGTCGTTCGCCAGCGACTGCACGGCGCTGGCGAACACCTCGGCGCGGTGGCCGTAGTTGCGGAACATGTCCAGGCTGGCGCAGGCCGGGCTCAGCAGCACGGCGTCGCCCGGCTGCGCCTGCTCGAAGCACCACGCGACGGCGGCTTCCAGCGTGTCGTGGCGCGCCAGCGCCACGCCGCCGAGCACGGCCTCGATGGCGGCGGCATCGCGGCCGATCGTGGCGACGGCGCGCGCGTGGCGCTGCACCGGCATCGCGAGCGGGCCGAAGTCCTGCCCCTTGCCGTCGCCGCCGAGGATGACCACCAGCTTGGCCGGCGCCTTGTCGGCGCCCAGCCCTTCGAGCGCGGCCACGGTGGCGCCGACGTTGGTGCCCTTGCTGTCGTCGAAGGCCTCGACGGCACCGACGTTGCCGATCCACTGCACGCGGTGCGGCTCGCCGGTGTATTCGCGCAGGCCGTGCAGCATCGGCGCCAGCGGGCAGCCGATGGCGGTGGCCAGCGCCAGCGCGGCCAGCGCGTTGGCGGCGTTGTGGCGGCCGCGCACGCGCAGCGCGTCGGCCGGCATCAGGCGCTGCAGGTGGATCTCTTCTTCCTCGTCCTTCTTGCGCTTGACGGTCTCGTCGGCGGGCAGCGCGCGCACCAGCCAGGCCATGCCGTTCTCGACGACGAGGCCGAAGTCGCCCGGGCGGCGCGGCGCGTCGAGGCCGAAGCGCAGGACCTCGCGCTCGACCGGCTTCGCCCTGCCCTTGCCGGGAACCGGCGCCGGCACCATCGCCTCGACGAGCGGGTCGTCACGGTTGACGACCATGACCGCACGCTCGCCGAAGATGCGCACCTTCGCCGCCGCGTAGGCCGCCATCGAGCCGTGCCAGTCGAGGTGGTCCTGCGTCACGTTGAGCACCGTCGCGGCGTCGGGCTCGAAGCCAGCGACGCCGTCGAGCTGGAAGCTGGACAGTTCCAGCACCCACACCTGCGGCAGGCCGGCCTCGGCGTCGTCCAGGCGCGCCATCAGCGTGTCCAGCATCGTCGGGCCGATGTTGCCGGCCACCGCCACGCTGCGGCCGGCGCGCTCGACGAGCAGGCCGGTCATCGCGGTGGTCGTCGTCTTGCCGTTGGTGCCGGTGATGGCCAGCAGCTTCGGTGCGTAGTCGCGTTCGCCGCGCAGGTGCGCGAGCGCCTGCAAGAAGAGGTCGAGCTCGCCCTGCACCGGCTTGCCGTCGAAGCGCGCCGCCTGCAGCACCGGGGCGATGCGGGCGTCGTGCGGCGCCAGGCCGGGGCTCTTCAGCAGGCGGTCGACGCCGTCCATGTGGGCGTTCGTGAGCGCGCCGCCGAAGAGCTGCGCCTCGGGGCATTCGGCGCGCAGCGCGGCAGCGCCGGGCGGGGCCTCGCGCGAGTCCCACACGCGCACGGCCATGCCCTGCCGCGTGCACCAGCGCGCCATCGCGAGGCCGCTGTCGCCCAGGCCGAGGATGAGGACGGTGTGTTGGCTCATCGTGCGCTCACCGCAGCTTCAGGCTCGCCAGGCCCACCAGGCACAGCAGCATCGTGATGATCCAGAAGCGCACCACCACCTGCGTCTCGGTCCAGCCCTTCTTCTCGAAGTGGTGGTGCAGCGGTGCCATCAGGAAGATGCGCCGGCCTTCGCCGTAGCGGCGCTTGGTGTACTTGAACCAGCTCACCTGCAGCATCACCGACAGCGCTTCGGCGACGAAGATGCCGCCCATGATGCCGAGCACGATCTCCTGCCGCGTGATGACGGCGATGGTGCCGAGCGCGCCGCCGAGCGACAGCGCGCCGACGTCGCCCATGAACACCTGCGCCGGGTTGGCGTTGAACCACAGGAAGGCGAGCCCCGCGCCGGCCAGCGCGGCGCAGAAGATCAGCAGTTCGCCGGCGCCCGGGATGTGCGGGAACAGCAGGTAGCGCGAGTAGTCGGCGCGGCCGACGATGTACGCGAAGATGCCGAGCGCCGAGCCCACCATCACCACCGGCATGATCGCCAGGCCGTCGAGGCCGTCGGTGAAGTTCACCGCGTTGCTGGAGCCGACGATGACGAACCAGCTCAGCGCGATGAAGCCGAAGACGCCGAGCGGGTAGCTCACGGTCTTGAAGAACGGCACCATCAGGTCGGCCTTGGGCGGCAGGTCGTTGGAAAAACCGCTGGTCACCCAGCGCAGGAACAGCTCCAGCACGCGCAGGTTGGAGGTCTCCGAGACGCTGAACGCCAGGTACAGCGCGGCGACGAGGCCGATCAGCGTCTGCCAGAAGAACTTCTCGCGCGAGCGCATGCCTTCGGGGTCCTTCTTGACGACCTTGCGCCAGTCGTCGACCCAGCCGATCGCGCCGAAGCCGAAGGTCACGACCATCACGATCCAGACGAAACGGTTGCTCCAGTCGAACCACAGCAGCGTGGACACGCCGATGCCGATCAGCACCAGCACGCCGCCCATCGTCGGTGTGCCGCGCTTGCCCAGGTGCGCCTGCACGCCGTACTCGCGGATCGGCTGCCCGATCTTCATCTCGGTGAGGCGGCGGATGACCCAGGGGCCGAAGATCAGGCCGATCAGCAACGCCGTCATCGCCGCCATCACGGCGCGGAACGTCAGGTACTGGAAGACGCGCAGGAAGCCCAGCGCGTCGGGGTAGTTCGCGGCCAGCAGCTGCGACAGCGAGAGCAGCATCAGGCTTGCCCTTCCTTCAATGCCTTGACGACGCGTTCCATCGCCATGAAGCGGGAGCCCTTGACCAGCACCGACGCGGCGGCCGGCCCTTCGTGCAGTGCGGCGACGAGCGCCGGCACGTCGGCGAAGTGGCGCGCCGGCTGCGCGTGCACGCTCATCGCGCCGGCGGCCCACACGGTGTCGATGCCGCGGCGGCGCGCGTAGGCGCCGACCTCGGCGTGGAACTCGGGGCCGCGTTCGCCGACCTCGCCCATGTCGCCCAGCATCAGCCAGCGCGGGCCGGGCAGCGCGGCCAGCACGTCGATGGCGGCGATCACGGAGTCGGGGTTGGCGTTGTAGGTGTCGTCGACCAGCGTGACGCTGCGGCCGCCGATCGCCAGCACCTGCGCCTGCGAGCGGCCGGCCACCGGGCGGAAATCGGCCAGCCCGCGCGCGATGGCTTCCGGCGCCACGCCGGCGGCCAGCGCGCAGGCGGTGGCGGCGAGCGCGTTCTTCACGTTGTGCAGGCCGGCGATGTGCAGCGCGGTCGTGAACGGCCCGGCCGGCGTGCGCGCCTGCAGCGCCCAGCCGTCGCCGTGCCAGTGCGCCACCGCGGTGACGTCGGCCGCGCCTTCGAGCGCGAAGCTCAGCACGCGGCGCGTGCCGGCGAGCTCGCGCCAGAGCGCCGAGTAGGTGTCGTCGGCCGGGAACACGGCGGTGCCGTCGGCCGGCAGGGCCTGGATCGCGGCGCCGTTCTCGCGCGCCACCGCTTCCACGCTGGCCATGAACTCCTGGTGCTCGCGCTGCGCGTTGTTGACGAGCGCGATCGTCGGCCGCGCGATGGCGGCCAGTTCGCCGATCTCGCCCGGGTGGTTCATGCCGAGTTCGACGACGCCGGCGCGGTGTTCGGCGCGCAGGCGCAGCAGCGTCAGCGGCACGCCGATGTGGTTGTTCAGGTTGCCGCGCGTCGAGAACGCGGCGTCTCCGTGGGCGGCGCGCAGGATCGCGGCGACCATCTGCGTCACCGTGGTCTTGCCGTTGCTGCCGGTGACGGCGACGAGCGGCAGCGCGAAGCGTGCGCGCCACGCCGCGGCCAGCTTCTGCAGCGCGGCCAGCGTGTCGGGCACTTGCAGGCCGGGCACGCCGGCGCCGAGGCCACGCTCCGCGATCGCGGCGACCGCGCCGGCGCCGATGGCCTGGGCGAGGAAGTCGTGGGCATCGAAACGCTCGCCGCGCAGCGCGACGAAGAGATCACCCGCGGCCAACGAGCGCGTGTCGGTGGCGACGCGCTCGAAGGCGATCGCACCGTCGCCGACGACCGTGGCGCCGGGCAGCAGCGCGGCGGCCTCGCGCAGCGTGAGCATCGTCATGCGCGCCCCCCCGTGCCGGCGCGCCAGCGCGGCGCGCGCCTCGGCCTCGTCGAGGAAGGGTCGCTTCTCGCCGCGCACCTCCTGGTAGTCCTCGTGGCCCTTGCCGGCGAGCACGACGACGTCGCCGTCGCTGGCTTCGGCGACGGCCGCGGCGATGGCTTCGCGGCGGTCCTCGATGACGGCGATCTCGTCGTGGCCGGTGACGCCGGCGAGGATCTGCGCCAGGATGGCGGCAGGCGCCTCGTCGCGCGGGTTGTCGCTGGTGAGCACCACGCGGTCGGCCAGGCGGGCCGCGATGGCGCCCATCAGCGGGCGCTTCGTGGCGTCGCGGTTGCCGCCGCAGCCGAACACGCACCACAGGCGGCCGCCGCGCGCGGTGGCCAGCGGGCGCAGCGCGAGCAGCACCTTCTCCAGCGCGTCGGGCGTATGGGCGTAGTCGACGACGACTTCCAGCCGCGCGTCGCCCACGCGCTGCAGGCGGCCGGGCACCGGCGTCAGCTGCGGCACCACCGCCGCCGCCTCGGCCAGCGGCACGCCGAGCGCGCGCAGGCCGCCCAGCACGACGATCAGGTTGGACACGTTGTAGTCGCCGATCAGCGTGCTGCGCACCTCGACGGCAGCGTCGCCTTCCTGCAGCGTGAAGGCGAGGCCACCGTCGACATAGCGTGGGTTCCAGGCCGACAGGCGCGCCGCGCCCCGCGCGGAGACGGTCCAGACGTCCAGACCGGGAAGCTCGGTGGCCAGGCGCGCGCCGGCGTCGTCGTCGATGTTGATCGCGGCCGCCTTCAGCCCCGGCCACGCGAAGAGGCCGCGCTTGGCGGCCCAGTACGCGTCCATCGTGCCGTGGAAGTCGAGGTGGTCGCGCGTGAAGTTGGTGAAGAGCGCGACGTCGATCTGCGTGCCGGCGAGCCGCTGCTCGACGACGCCGATCGACGAAGCTTCCAGCGCGCAGGCGGCGAAGCCCTGGTCGGCGAAGCGGCGGAAGGCGGCGTGCAGCGTCACCGGGTCGGGCGTGGTGAGGCCGGTGTGCACGACCTCGCCGGGCGCCGCCGCGGCCCGCGGCGGTTCGCCGATCCCGAGGGTGCCGATCACGCCGCAGCGCCGGCCCAGCGCCGTCAGCGCCTGCGCCGTCCACCACGCGGTGCTCGTCTTGCCGTTGGTGCCGGTGCTGGCCACCACCTGCAGCGCGGCGCTCGGCCGTTCGTAGTACGCGTCGGCGATGCCGCCGGTGGCGGCCTTCAGGCCGGGCAGCGTGGCGACGCGCGCGTCGTCGTAGCCGAAGGCCTCGATGCCGGCGTCTTCCACCAGCACCGTCGCGGCACCGGCGGCCAGCGCCTGCGGCACGAAGCGGCGCCCGTCGGTGGCATAGCCCGGCCAGGCGATGAAGGCGTCGCCCGGCTGCACCTGGCGGCTGTCGGTGCGCAGCGTGCCGCGCACCCATTCCTTCAGCCAGCGGGCCGCCGCCTCGGGGGACTTCAGGCGCGTCAGCATCGGCGCGTCCTCCGCCGGGCCGCCCCAAGGAGGACGCACGCCCCCTCGGGGGGCAGCGAAGCGGCAGAGCCGTGAGCGTGGGGGCTCATCAGAAGCTCTCCTGTTCCGCGACCACAGGCTTGGAGAGGATCTGCGGCTTGACCTCGATGTCCGGCGGCACCCCCATCATGCGCAGCGAGTTCTGCACCACCTGGCTGAACACCGGCGCGGCGACGTCGCCGCCGAAGAACACGCCCTTGCTGGGCTCGTCGACCATGACGGCGACGATGATGCGCGGGTGACTCACCGGCGCCAGGCCGACGAACCACGCGCGGTACTTGTTGGTGACGTACTGGCGCGTCTTCTCGTCCTGCTTGCGCGCGGTGCCGGTCTTGCCGCCGACCGAATAGCCGATGGCCTGCGCCTTCGGCGCCGTGCCGCCGGAGGCGGTGGCCAGCTGCAGCATCTGGCGCACGGCCTGCGCGGTCTCGGGCTTCATCACGCGCGCGCCGGCGACCGGGCCTTCCTGCTTGAGGATGCTGACGGGGATGACCTCGCCGTCGCGCGCGAAGACGGTGTAGGCGCGCGCCAGCTGCAGCAGGCTGGCCGACAGGCCGTAGCCGTAGCTCATGGTCGCCTGCTCGATCGGGCGCCAGGTCTTGTACGGCCGCAGCCGGCCGGTGACGGCGCCGGGGAAGTCGATCTGCGGCTTCTGCCCGAGGCCGACCTGCGTGAACAGCTCCCACATCTCGCGCGGCTGCATCTGCATCGCCATCTTGACGGTGCCGACGTTGCTGGACTTCTGGATCACCTCGGCCACCGTCAGCACGCCGTGCGGGTGCGAGTCGGTGATGGTGGAGCCGGTGATCGTGATGCGGCCGGGCGCGGTGTCGATCGGCGTGCGCGGCGTGACGCGGCCGGTGTCCAGCGCGAGCGCGGCGGTGAAGGGCTTCATCGTCGAGCCGGGCTCGAAGACGTCGGTCAGCGCGCGGTTGCGGCGGCGCTCGTCCTTCTGGCTGAGGCGTTCGCCGCCGGGGCTGAAGCTCGGGTAGTTGGCCAGCGCCAGCACCTCGCCGGTCTGGGCGTCGAGCACGACGACGCTGCCGCCCTTCGCGTTGTGCTCGTTCACCGCATCGCGCAGGCGCTGGTAGGCGAAGAACTGCACCTTCGAGTCGATGGCGAGCTGGATGTCGTCGCCGTTGACGGCGTCGGTCTGGTCGGCGAGTTCCTCAACGACGCGGCCCAGGCGGTCCTTGGCGACGAAACGCAGGCCGTCGCGGCCCTGCAGCTGGTTCTGGAAGCGCAGCTCGATGCCCTCGAGGCCCTGGTCCTCGATGTTGGTGAAGCCGACGACGTGCGCGGCCGCCTCGCCTTCGGGGTAGCGGCGCTTGTACTCGCGCACCTGGTGCACGCCCTTGACGCCCAGCGCCTTGACCTGTTCCCACACCGATTCGTCGACCTGGCGGCGCAGCCAGGCGAAGTTCGGGTTGCCTTCGAGCCTGGCGTCGAGTTCGGCCGTGCTCATGCCGAGCAGGCGCGCGAGCGCGCGGCGCTGCGTCGGGTCGGCCTGGAAGTCCTTCGGCAGCGCCCACACCGACGGCGTCGGCACCGAGGTGGCGAGCACGAGCCCATTGCGGTCGAGGATGCGGCCGCGGCTGGCCGGCAGCTCGAGCTGGTGCGCGAAGCGCTTCTCGCCCTGCTTCTGGTAGAAGTCGCTGCCGATGACCTGGATCCACACCGCGCGGCCGAGCAGCACCGCGAACGCCAGGCCCACCAGCGCCACCGCGAAGCGCGACCGCCAGGGCGGCGTCTTGCTCGCCAGCAGCGGGCTCGACGCGTAGTTCACGCTGCGCACGCTGGCGCGGGCAGGGCGCGCGTTGCGGCTCATCGCGCCACCCCGGAAGCAACGGCGGTGGCGGCGGCCGGGTCGGCCACGTACTGCGTGACGGCCGGCGTGGCGGTGCGCATCTGCAGCTTCTCGCGCGCGACCTTCTCCACCCGCAGGTGGGTGGCCTGCGCCTGGCGCTCGGCGTCCAGGCGCTTGAATTCGATGTCAAGCTGGTTGCGCTCGGTCTTCGCGCGGTCGAGCGCCGCGAAGAGGCGCCGCCCTTCGTAGCTGGTGTTGACGAGCAGCATCGCGCTGCCGATCAGCGCCGCCAGCAGCAGCAGGTTCAGCTTGATCATCGAGCCCCCTGGGCGCCTGCGGCACCCGCCCCCCGAGGGGGACGACCCGACTCGAGACGGCTCGTCGCCGGGTCCGCCGGAACCTCCGTGCGCTCGGCCACGCGCATCACCGCCGAGCGCGCGCGCGGGTTGGCACGCACCTCGTCGTCCGATGGCTTCACGCGCGCGACGGCGTGCAGCTTCAGCGGCTTCGGCGGCGCGAAGAGCGCGCGCCGGTCGGGCACGTCCCGGCTCTCGCGCGCGATGAAGTTCTTGACGATGCGGTCTTCCAGCGAATGGAAGCTGATGACGACGAGCCGCCCCGCCGGCGCCAGCAGTTCGAGCGCGGCGTTCAGCCCCTGTTCGAGCGCCTCAAGCTCGGCGTTGACGAAAATCCGAAGAGCTTGAAATGTGCGCGTTGCAGGGTCCTGGCCCGGCTCGCGGGTTTTGACTGCACGAGCCACGAGTGCGGATAGTTCCCCGGTGGTTCGAAGAGGACTCCCGCCTTGCCGGCGAGCAACAACCGCCTTTGCAATCGGTACAGCAAACCGTTCTTCCCCATAGTCGCGGATCACCTGTGCAAGAAGGCGCTCGTCGGCGCGGGCCAGGAAGTCCGCGGCGGTCTCGCCGCGGGTCGTGTCCATGCGCATGTCCAGCGGCGCATCGAATCGGAAGCTGAAGCCGCGCTGCGGGTCGTCGATCTGCGGCGAGCTAACACCCAGATCGAGCAGCACGCCGTCGACCTGGGTGATGCCGAGCGCGTTCAGTTCTTCGCGCATGGCGGCGAAGCTGGCGTGACGGATCGCGAAGCGCGCGTCGTCGATCTGCTGCGCGGCGGCGATGGCGGCGGGATCCTTGTCGAAGGCGATCAGGCGGCCCTCGGCCGCGAGCCGCGCGAGCACCGCGCGCGAGTGGCCGCCACGGCCGAAGGTGCCGTCGACGTAGACGCCTTGCGGGCGCGCGACGAGCGCGTCGACCGCCTCGGCGAGCAGCACCGTGGTGTGCACGAGCGCCTGGCCGCTCATCCCCGCACCCGGTTCTGCAGCGATTCGGGGGCGCCGCTGGCGATGGTCATCGCCTCGGTCGCCTCGTAGCGGGCCTTGTCCCACAATTCGAGCCGGTCCCCCACGCCCATGAAGATCACGTCGCGCTCCAGGCCCGCCCAGTCCCGCAGTTCGGGCGGCACGAGCACGCGCGACGCGCTGTCGATCTCCACTTCGGTGGCGCTGCCCAGGTACAGGCGGCGCCAGCCGTCGTCCTTCGCCGTCAGCTGCATCAGCTGGGCCTCGAAGGCATCCCAGATCGGACGCGGGTACACGGTCAGGCAGCGCGCGGGGTCCTTCGCGATCATCAGGCGGCCGTCGACCGACGCCATGAGCAGGTCGCGCCAACGCGAAGGCACGCTGATGCGCCCCTTTGCGTCCAGCGTGAGCACCGGCCCACCGCGAAATGCCACCAAAGCCACCAGACTGCCCTTTGCCCCACGATTTGCCACCAATGTACCCCGTTTTCCCACCGGCGGTCAACGGCGCTTTGTGCCAAAAAATTCAGGCGCATCAAGGACTTAGGCGCGATTCTGGAAGCGTCTCGCCACCCAAAAGTCCTTGTGAAATAAGGACTTGAGCAATGCTTGTGAAGTGCTTTGTGAGAATGCGGCCGTTTCGCACCCTCTCCCACCTCCGCGCACGATGAACCACTCGAACGACCCGCTCTGGCGCCTGCGCCATGCGCTGGCCGGCGTTTCGCTGGCCTTGCTGCTGTCGGTGCCGGCGGCGGCGCTGCTGGGGCGCTGGGCGGGCGACCTCTTCGGGGACACCTACGCGGTGCGCGCCGGTGTCTACGGCGCGCTGCTGCTCTACGTGGTGGTGGGCGCCGTCGTGCTCTTCGCCAAGGTGGCGCGGCACGAGACGCGCGCGCTCTCGCCGGGGCGGCTGGCGCTCTGGTTCGCGAGCCTGTGGTTGTGGCCGGCCTTGCTGGCCGTGGGGCGCGGCGGCACGCCGCCGCCGGCGGGGCCTACTGGCTCTGCTTGATCAGCCGGCCCGAGGCCTGCTGCACCGGCCGCGCGTTCATCGGGTACAGGCGGCCGAAGATGTCGAGCTGCTGCTGCGACAACTGCACCGGCTGGCGCATCACGATCCACGTGACACCCTCGCTGCACGGCGGCGTCGTCAGCGAACCCATGTAGGTGAAGTAGCGGCGGTCCGGCGGCAGCAGGTGGTTGAGGTCGATCACCACCGAGGCAGCGACCTCCTCGTTCTTCTCCAGCGGCAGGTTGTTCCAGATCGTCTGCACGATTTGCTGCGCGCTGCCGCGCTCCAGCAGCACCGCCACCACCGCGAGCTTGCCGTCGCCGTCCTTGTGGACGAGGTGGGCCACCATGTCGAACTGGCGGCCGTCGATGCGCTCTTCGGACGGCCGGTGGAAGTGGAACTGCACCAGTTCCCACCGCCGCCCACCGACGGTGATGAAGTTGCCCGGCGCCAGGTTCACCTGCACCGTGTGGCCGTTGTCGATGACACGGAAGCCGCTGGCGCGGTAGTCGAACTGCACCGGCTCCAGGTCGACGGCGATGCCGTCGCGGATGTCGATCGGGCTCTGCCGCTTGCCGGTGCCGCACAGCGTGAACTCGGGGCGCAACCCGCCCCAGGCCTGCGGGCCGACTTCGCCCTTGTAGGCCCAGTGCAGGTCGTGGCCGCCGTCGGCCTTCTCCGACGCGCCTGCCGCACGGGCGGCGGCCTTCGGCGCCGCCGCACGATGCCCGGCCTCGGCCGGCGCGGGCGCCGGCGAGCGCGCCGCGACCTGCACGATGTGCGAAGACGAGTTCGGCGCCTTCGACGCCCCGAGCTTCTCGGTCAGCCGGTCGCGCAGGTGCTCGATCGGGTCGACCTCGGCCTTCGGTGCGGCCTCGGCCTTGGCCGGCGCTTCGGCCTTCGGCTTCGGCTTGGGCGCGGCCTTCGCGGCGGGCTTGGGCTCGGCATGGGCGTCATTGGCGTGCGCGGGGGGCGCGAGCGCCAGCGCGGCAGACAAGGCCGCGGCCAGCGGCAGAAGGGTGAACAGCGGCAGACGGCGATGGGTGTTCATGGGCGGGACTCCGCCCTCGTTATCGGCCGCCGCCCGGCGCGGCTTGAGGGTGGCGCGGCCCCGTTCAGGCCAGGCGCGGCTTGACCCAGAGCCAGGCCACCAGCCCCACGGCCAGCATCGCCGCCGAAGCGACCGCCAGCGCGACCGTCGAGTGCATCACGAACGGCGCCACCACGCCGGCCACCAGCGCGTTGACGAGGCTGCCGGCGCAGGACTGCACCGACGAGGCCATGCCGCGCCGGTCGGGCACCAGGTCGAGCACCATCAGCGTCACGGCCGGCACCATCAGCGACCAACCGAAGGCGTAGACCGCGATCGGCGCCACCGCCCACCAGGGCGACGGCTCGAACAGCAGGTTCAACGCCACGTTCAGCACCGACACCACGAACATGACGACGAAACCGTGCCGCACCTGGTGGCGCGGCGGGATGCGGCCGGCGAGCCGGCCCGAGAACCACGCGCCGCCCATCACGCCTGCCACGGTGAGCAGGAAGAACCAGAAGAACTGCTGCGGCCCCAGGCGCAGGTGCTCGCCCAGGAACACCGGCGCGGACAGCACGTACAGGAACATGCCGTTGAAGGGCACGCCGCTGGCCACCACCAGCGCCATGAAGCGTGCGCTGCGCACCATGCCCCAGTAACCGGCAAGCAGCGGCCGCGGATGGAACGACTGGCGCGACGCGACCGGCAGCGACTCCGGCAGCAGGCGCCAGTTCGCCGCCAGCAGCAGCGCCCCCACGGCGGCGAGGAACCAGAAGATCGACGACCAGGCCGCGTGCACGAAGAGGAAGCCGCCGATCACCGGCGCGATCGCCGGCGCGATGCCGAAGTAGATCGTCACCTGCGACATCATGCGTTGCGCATCGGCCGGCGCGAACATGTCGCGGATGATGGCGCGCGACACCACCATGCCCGCCCCCGCCGACATGCCCTGCAGCGTGCGGAAGACGACGAGTTCGACGATCGAGCCCGACAGCGCGCAGCCCGCCGAGGCCAGCGTGAACACCGCCAGCCCGGCCAGCACCACCGGCTGGCGGCCGAAGCTGTCGGCCAGCGCGCCGTGGAACAGGTTCATCAGCGCGAAGCCGAGCAGGTAGCTCGACAGCGTCTGCTGCATCTGCGCCGGCGTGGCGCCGATGTTGGCCGCGATGCCGGCGAACGCCGGCAGGTAGGTGTCGATCGAGAACGGGCCCAGCGTGCCCATGCCGGCCAGCAGCAGCGCCAGCGTCCAGCGCGGGCCGCGCCAGAGCGAGCGTGCGTGAGGGGTCATCGGGAAGCGCAAAGGCCTGGAGTCTAGCGAGGGCACGGTGGCGGTGATGCAATGCGCCGATGAATCCTCCGCGCCGCACCCTCCTCGCCGGCACCGCCGCGCTGCTGGCCCTGCCGGCGCTGGCCGCCACGCGCCCCTTCGCCGAGATGACCGACGGCCCGTTCTACCCGCCGCCGCGCTGGCGCGAACGCTGGCCCGACTGGGACGCCGACCTCACGCGCGTGCAGCGCGGCGCCGAGGCGAGGGTGGCGCGCGGCGAACACTTCGGGCTCGAACTGGCCGTGCTCGACACCGATGGCCGTGCGCTCGACAACGCGGAGGTCGAGATCTGGCAGTGCGACGCGCTCGCCGCCTACCGCCACCCGAACGTGGCGCAGGAGCCGGGCCGCTTCGACGAAGGCTTCCAGGGCTTCGGCGCCGCGCGCAGCGGGCGCGGCGGCACGCTGGCGCTGCGCACCATCAAGCCGGTGCCCTACCCCGGCCGCACGCCGCACATCCACGTGAAGCTGCGCCACCCGAGCTTCGGCGAACGCACGTCGCAGCTGTTCATCGCCGGCGACCCCGGAAACGCGCGCGACTTCCTCTGGCGCCGGCTCGGCGCCGAGGAGCGCGCCGCGCTCGACATGAAGCTCGAGCCCGCGCCGGCCGGCAGCGGCCTGCGCTGGGTGGCGCGGCACCGCCTGGTGGTGCCGGCCTGAATAAAGTGTGAAGCGGGCCGATAGGCCGGATTCTGTGCACGCCAGCCGCCTTGCGACGACCGGCGCGTGACCGCCATTCCTCTGGGCCCGTGGTCGCCCACGGGCTCGGTGCCACCTACCCGCCGGCTCTGCGGGACCGCATCATCGCCGGCCTACTTGGTGTTGCTGCGCGTAGAGATTGCCCGTTTCACCCCGGGCGGGCTTGCCCGCCCGGGGTGGCTGCGCGGCACGGGCTTTCGCCCGTGGGTTCGCGCGGCTTGCGCCGCACGCCCCGGCCGGCTCTCGCCGGCCCCTTGCAGAACACCCGCTGACAGGGACACCGCCCAGACTCGTCTCTGTTGCTCTGATCCTCACCTCGCGGTGGACAGCCGTTAGCTGCTACGCTGCCCTGTGCAGTCCGGACCTTCCTCCCGTGCCGTGTTTCCACGCTCGCACCGGCGGCGGTCTGGCCCGCTTCACGGAAACGATTATCCCAGGAGAGAGTGCCCATGAAAGCCGCCAACGTCCTTGCCACCATCGGCAACACGCCGCACATCCGCATCAACCGCCTGTTCGGCAGCGCCGAGGTGTGGATCAAGTCCGAACGCAGCAACCCCGGCGGCTCGATCAAGGACCGCATCGCGCTGTCGATGGTCGAAGACGCCGAGGCCTCCGGCGCGCTGAAGCCCGGCGGCACGATCGTCGAGCCGACCTCGGGCAACACCGGCATCGGCCTGGCGATGGTGGCGGCCGTGAAGGGCTACAAGCTGGTGCTCGTCATGCCCGACAGCATGAGCGTCGAGCGCCGCCGCCTGATGCTGGCCTACGGCGCCACGTTCGAGCTGACGCCGCGCGAGAAGGGCATGAAGGGCTCGATCGCGCGCGCGCAGGAGATCGTCGCTGCCACGTCGGGCGCCTGGATGCCGCAGCAGTTCGAGAACCCCGCCAACATCGCCGTGCACGTGAAGACGACCGCCGAGGAGATCGCGCGCGACTTCCCCGTCGGCCTGGACGCGATCGTCACCGGCGTCGGCACCGGTGGCCACATCACCGGCGTCGCGAAGGTGCTGAAGGCGCGCTGGCCGAAGCTGCAGGTGTTCGCCGTGGAGCCGACGCAGAGCCCGGTCATCAGCGGCGGCCAGCCCAGCCCGCACCCGATCCAGGGCATCGGCGCCGGCTTCATCCCGAAGAACCTGGACACGGCGCTGCTCGACGGCGTGATCCAGGTCGAGGCCGAGGCCGCGCGCGAGATGGCGCGCCGCTCGGCGCGCGAGGAAGGTCTGCTGGTGGGCATCAGCAGCGGCGCCACGCTGGCGGCCATTGCGCAGAAACTGCCCGAGTTGCCGGCCGGCAGCCGCGTGCTCGGCTTCAACTACGACACCGGCGAGCGCTACCTGTCGATCGAAGGCTTCCTGCCGGCCGCCTGAGCGAGCGCGGGCGGCGCCGGCTGCGGCGGCGCCCGGGGCGCCGCCTCCTCGGGTGGTGGCAGCGTCACGTGCTCGGGGCGGAACCAGGCGAGCGCGGCGCCGATGCCCGTCAGCACCGCCAGGACGGCGGCCAGCCACCACACGACCTGGTCCCGGGCCCTCATGCCGCGAGTATGCGGCGGCCGTGCCAGGCCGCCGCGCCGCTCACTGCGCCTGCTGCAGCGCGCGGATGCGGTCTTCGATCGGCGGGTGGCTGGAGAACAGCGCCATCAGGCCGCTCGGCTTGGCGCTGATGCCCATCGTCGCGACCGATTGCGGCAGCTGGCCGGGGTCGAGGCCGCCCAGGCGCGCCAGCGCGTTGATCATCGGCTGCTTGCGGCCCATCATCTGCGCGGCGCCGGCGTCGGCACGGTACTCGCGCTGGCGCGAGAACCACGCCACGATGATCGCGGCGAGCACGCCGAGCACGATGTCGAGCACGACGGTGGTCACGTAGTAGCCCACGCCCGGGCCTTCGCGGTCGTTCTTCAGGATGACCTTGTCGACGAAGTAGCCGATCACGCGCGACAGGAAGACGACGAAGGTGTTCATCACGCCCTGGATGAGCGTCATCGTCACCATGTCGCCGTTCGCGACGTGCGCGACCTCGTGGCCGATGACGGCCTCGACCTCGTCGCGGTTCATGCTGTGCAGCAGGCCGGTGGACACGGCGACGAGCGCCGAGTTCTTGAAGGCGCCGGTCGCGAAGGCGTTCGGCTCGCCGTCGTAGATGGCGACTTCGGGCATCTTGATGCCGGCCTTCTGCGAGAAGTTGGCCACGGCGCCGACGATCCAGCGGTGGGTGGGGTCCTGCGACTCGTTGATGACCTGCGCACCGGTGCTCCACTTGGCCATCGGCTTGCTCATCAGCAGCGAGATGAACGCGCCGCCGAAGCCCATCACGGCGGCGAAACCCAGCAGCTGGCCGAGGTTCAGGCCGTTGGCCGTGAGGAAGCGGTTCACGCCCAGCAGGCTGGCCGCGATGCCCAGCACGAGCATGACGGCCACGTTGGTGACGACGAACAACAGCACACGCTTCATGGTCTTGGCGCCCGCTCGGGGCGCGTCGGTTCAGGGATGAGCGCGATGTTAGGGCCCGGCCGGCCCTTTCAAGGCTTAACCCCGCAACCGGACCTGATTCGGCTGCTTCGCCGGCACGAGCTCGAAGCTGTCGGGGTGCTGGCGCAGCAGGCGCGTGGGGGTGCCGCCGCGGCCGATGAGGCCGGCGTCGCGCAACCGCTCGGCGGCGACGCGCAGTTCGACCGCGCTGCCGCGCAGCAGTTCGGGCATCGCGGCCAGGATCTGGCGCACGCCTTCGGGCCGCTCGGGCGGCGGCGCCGGTGCGGCGGGCGGCGGCGGCGACGCCTCGACCGCGGCGGCCTTGCGGCGGGTGCCCGACTTGCGGGCCGCCGGCGCTGCCGTCTCGGCGGACTTCTCGGTCGCCTTATCGGTCGCTCTCTGGGTCGCCTTCCCGGCCGCCTTCGCCGCGGCCCGCGGCGCCGACTTCGCCGCCGTGCTGCGTGCCTTGCGGTGCGAGAGCACGGTGTAGGCGTCATAGACCGTCATCGTCTCGTCGCCGGTCTTGCCTTCCTGGCCGAGGCCGACGACGCGGCAGCCCTTCTCGCGCAGCCGGCTCACCAGCGGCGCGAAGTCGGAGTCCGACGACGCGATGGCCACCACGTCGGGCCGCTCGGCGAGCACGAGGTCGATGGCGTCGACCGCCAGCGCGATGTCGGTCGAATTCTTGCCCGCCGCCAGGTTCACCATCGGCCGGATGCCCAAGCGCTTGAACGCCGCCTGGTGCTTGGCCGCGCTCTCGGCGGTGCAGTAGGCACGCCGCACGTGCAGCGCGCCGTGCTCGGCCAGCAGCGCCGCCACGGCCTGTTCGATGACGTCGAGCGACACGTTGTCGGCGTCGATCAGCAGCATGACCTTCATGCGAGTCTCCAGTTCAGTGTCTCGCCGCCGCGCAGCGGCTTGATCACCGCGTCGCCGAAGGGCAGCGTCTCCGGCAGCGCCCAGGCCTCGCGGCGCAGCGTGACGCGCTCGCGGTTGCGCGGCAGGCCGTAGAAGTCGGGGCCGTGGAAGCTGGCGAAAGCCTCCAGGCGGTCGAGCGCGCCGACGGCGTCGAACGCCTCGGCGTAGAGCTCCAGCGCCGCCGGCGCGGTGTAGCAGCCGGCGCCGCAGACCGACTGCTCCTTCAGCGCCGCCGCGTGCGGCGCGCTGTCGGTGCCGAGGAAGAACTTCGCGCTGCCCGAGGTGGCCGCCTTCACCAGCGCGTCGCGGTGCACTTCGCGCTTGAGCACCGGCAGGCAGTACCAGTGCGGGCGCAGTCCACCGACGAACAGTGCGTTGCGGTTGTAGAGCAGGTGGTGCGCGGTGATGGTGGCGCCGGTGTGGGCGTCGGCCGCGGCCACGTACTCGGCGGCGTCCTTCGTCGTGATGTGCTCGAACACCACCTTCAGCGCCGGGAAGTCGCGCCGCAGCGGCTGCATCACGCGCTCGATGAACACGGCCTCGCGGTCGAAGATGTCGACCTCGGGGTCGGTCACCTCGCCGTGCACCAGCAGCAGCAGGCCTTCGCGCTGCATCGCTTCGAGCGTGGCGTAGGTCTTCCTGATGTCGGTGACGCCGGCGTCGCTGTTCGTCGTCGCGCCCGCCGGGTAGAGCTTCAGCGCCACGACGCCGGCCGCCTTCGCGCGCGCGATCTCGTCGGGCGGCGTGTTGTCGGTGAGGTAGAGCGTCATCAGCGGCTCGAACGACGTGTTCGGCGGCAGCGCGGCGAGGATGCGCGCGCGGTATTCGGCCGCCTGCGCCGCGGTGGTCACCGGCGGCTTCAGGTTCGGCATGACGATGGCGCGCGCGAACTGGCGCGCCGTGGCCGGCAGCACGGCGGCGAGCGCGGCGCCGTCGCGCAGGTGCAGGTGCCAGTCGTCGGGGCGGGTGATCGAGAGCAGGTCGCGGCTCGGGGAAGTCATGCGGACCATTCTCGCACCCGCCTCCGGCGGGCCGCGGTCAGAAGCGGAAGCCCAGGCGCGCCGAGTACGACGTCGTCTTGCCGGTCTTGTCGCCTTCGGCCGTGATGTCGAACAGACCCAGGTTCAGATGCAGGCCGGCGAACACGCGCGCCTGCGTCGGGCTTTCGCTCTGCAGCGTGGTGGCGCCGTTCACCTTCGCCGACGTGCGCACCGCGCCGACACCGGCGTAGGGTGTGATGAACGGGAAGCCCTTCGAGATGGAGACGTCGAACGATGCGTTGCTCAGCGACAGCTGGTCGACGCCCGACAGCTTCGTCGCCGCCACGCGCAGGCCGACCGCCGGCGACACCAGGCCGCCTTCGAGCAGCGCCCAGCGCAGTTCGACGCCGGCCAGCTTGGCGTCGACCTTCGGCAGCGTGGCGTAGGTGGCGCCGATGTCGATGCCGAACGGCAGGCCCTTGGCGATGCGGATGCCCGGCACCGGCACCGTGCCGGGGATGTCGGCGTTGCCGGCGGCCTTGCTCCAGAGGTCGGGGTACTGGGTGTTGGTGAAGGCGCTGGCGACGGCGATGTCGAAGCCGGCGACGCCGAGCGGCGCCGCCGAGGCCAGCTGCTTGTAGGACGTGGCCGCGCCGAGGTCCTTGGTGAACAGCGCGAACTCGGCCTGGCTCAGGTTGTTGAGCGTGTCGAAGTCGGTGGCCGAGGCGGCCAGCGGCGCGCCCAGCGCGGCCGCACAGGCGGCCAGGGTGGTGAGTGGCTTCATGGTCGACAACCGTGGGAGTGGCGAACGCGCCGATGCTAGGCGCGCCGGCCGGCGGCAGGCGTGACGAAGGGCAAATCGGGGTGGCCGCTGCCGCTCAGCGGCGTTGCGCGCGTGGCGGCGCTGCAACAGCCCGCCGGCGCGTCCGGGTGCCGGAGCGTCAGTGCTGGAGGATCTTGGAGAGAAAGTCCTTCGCGCGAGGCGTGCGCGCGTCGGCATTGCCGAAGAACTCGTCCTTCTTGCAGTCCTCGACGATCTTGCCGGCGTCCATGAAGATGACGCGGTGGCTCACCTTCTTCGCGAAGCCCATCTCGTGCGTGACGACCATCATCGTCATGCCCTCGTTGGCCAGCTGCACCATCACGTCCAGCACCTCGCCGACCATCTCGGGGTCGAGCGCCGAGGTCGGCTCGTCGAACAGCATCACGATCGGGTCCATCGACAGCGCGCGCGCGATCGCCACCCGCTGCTGCTGGCCGCCGGAAAGCTGGCCGGGGAACTTGTCCTTGTGGGCGATGAGGCCGACGCGGTCGAGCATCTTCAGCCCGCGCGTGGCGGCCTCTTCCTTGTTGCGGCCGAGCACCTTGATCTGCGCCAGCGTGAGGTTCTCGGTGACGCTCAGGTGGGGGAACAGCTCGAAGTGCTGGAACACCATGCCGACGCGGCTGCGCAGCTTGGGCAGGTCGGTCTTGGGGTCGCTGATGCTGATGCCGTCGACGACGATGTCGCCCTTCTGGAACGGCTCGAGCGCGTTGACGGTCTTGATCAGCGTGCTCTTGCCCGAGCCCGACGGCCCGCAGACGACGACGACCTCGCCCTTCTTGATGGTGGTGCTGCAGTCGGTGAGGACCTGGAAGCTCCCGTACCACTTGCTGACGTTCTTGATCTCGATCACAGCGGAGCTCCTACCGGATGATGGCGATCCTGGCCTGCAGTCGCTTGACCAGCATGCTCAGGCTGAAGCAGATGACGAAGTACACGACGGTGGCGACCAGGTAGGTCTCGACCGGCCGGTTGAAGTTCTTGCCGGCGATCTCGAAGCCCTTCAGCAGGTCGTAGGCGCCGATCGCGTAGACCAGGCTGGTGTCCTGGAACAGGATGATGGTCTGCGTCAGCAGCACCGGCAGCATGTTGCGGAAGGCCTGCGGCAGCACCACCAGCTGCATCGTCTGCCGGTACGTCATGCCCACGGCGTAACCGGCGTAGACCTGCCCCTTCGGCACGCTCTGGATGCCGGCGCGCATGATCTCGGAGTAGTACGCGGCCTCGAACAGCGTGAAGGTCACGATGGCCGAGGTCTCGGCGCCCAGCGGCTTGCCCAGCAGCAGCGGGATCAGCAGGAAGAACCAAAGGATCACCATCACGAGCGGAATCGACCGCATCGTGTTGACGTAGGCCGCCGCCGGCGTCACGAGCCAGGGCTTGCCCGACAGCCGCATCAGCGCCAGCAGCGTGCCCAGCACGATGCCGCCGACCATCGCGATCACCGTGAGCTGCAGCGAGAACAGCAGCCCCTTGAGGATGAAGCTGGAGACGACGCCCCAGCTCAGGAACCCGAAGTCCAGATTCATCTCAGTGGCCCCCGATCATGCCGGGGACGCGCACGCGGTTCTCGATGAAGAGCGCGATGCGGTTGATGGCGAAGGCGGAGATGAAGTACAGGCCGGTGACGGCGAGGTACATCTCGACGTTGCGAGAGGTCTCCTCCCCCGCCTGCAGCGCGAACATCGTCAGCTCGGCGATGCTGACCGCAAAGGCCACCGACGAGTTCTTGATGATGTTCATGCTCTCGCTGGTGAGCGGCGGGATGACGATGCGGAACGCCATCGGCAGCAGCACGTAGCGGTAGGTCTGCGGCAGCGTGAGCCCCATCGCGAGGCCGGCGTAGCGCTGGCCTCGCGGCAGGCTCTGGATGCCGGCCTTCACCTGTTCGGAGATGCGCGCGCTGGTGAAGAAGCCGAGCGCGAAGACGACGAGCACGAAGCTCGGGAAAGCCTGCAGCGGCTTGAAGATGGCCGGCAGCACGTGGTACCAGAGGAAGATCTGCACCAGCAGCGGGATGTTGCGGAAGAGCTCCGTCCACGCGTTGCCGAACAGCACGAGCCGCTTGTCCGGCACCGTGCGCAGGATGCCCACGAGCGAACCCGCCAGCAGCGCGACGACGAGCGCCAGCACCGCCACCGACAGCGTCCAGCCCCAGGCCGACAGCAGCCAGTTCAGGTAGGTGATGTCGCCCCCGCTGCCGAAGCAGCTGGGGACCACGTCACCGCTCGTGGTCTCCTTGCAGAAGACCTGCCAGTCCCAGGCCACCTCAGTACCGCCCGGCCGTTCCGAAGGTACTGAAGTCCCCCTCGGGGGGCAGCGAGCAACGCGAGCGCGGGGGTGCCATGTCCGCGCTTACTTCTTTGCGTACTCTTCGACCGGCTTGTCGTTCGGGCTTGCCCAGGCTGCCTTGGTGGCGTCGCTGAGGGGCAGGCCGACCTTCGTGTTCGACGGCGGGATCGGCTGCATGAACCACTTGTCGTAGAGCTTGGCGATCTCGCCCGACTTCATCATCGCGACGATGCTCTCGTCGACCGCCTTCTTGAAGGCCGGGTCGTCCTTGCGAATCATGATGGCGATCGGCTCGACCGACAGCACTTCGCCGACGATCCTGAAGTCGGCCGGGTTCTTGGCCTTGGCGATGTTGCCGGCGAGGATCTGGCCGTCCATCACGAAGGCGTCGGCGCGGCCGGACTCCATCAGCAGGAAGCTGTCGGCGTGGTCCTTGCCGAACACTTCCTCGAAGTTCACGTTGGCGGCGCGCTCGTGCTTGCGCAGCAGCTGCACGCTGGTGGTGCCGGTGGTGGTGGCGACCTTCTTGCCGGCCAGCTGGGCGATCGACGTGATGCCCGAGGAGGCCTTCACCGCGATGCGCACTTCCTCGACGTAGGTGGTGACCGCGAACGACACGTCCTTCTGGCGCGTGGCGTTGTTGGTGGTGGAGCCGCATTCGATGTCGACGGTACCGTTCTGCACCAGCGGGATGCGGTTCTGCGAGGTCACCGGCTGGTACTTCACATCGAGCTTGGGCAGCGCCAGCTTCTTCTGCACGTCGGCCAGCACGCGCTGGCAGATCTCGACGTGGAAACCGGCGAACTTGCCGTCGCCGAGCGTGTACGACAGCGCGCCGGAGGATTCGCGCACCCCCATCGTGGCGGCGCCGGAGGACTTGATCTTGGCCAACGTGTCGGCTTGCGCGATGCCGGCAGCCAGCAGCGCGGCCGCGACGAGCAGGGACTTCTTCATGGTGACTCCTGGGAACGGTCTTCGACGGAAAGGACCGGGGTTCAGCGAACAGCCGCGCATTCTAGGGAGCGCCCCAGCCGCCGACCCGCGTGAAAGCCCGCGCGTTTTTCGCCTTTGCACGAATCGGGCCATGCAGGGATTGCATGACCGGCCGCCTACCCCTGGCGCTGGCGAAGGAAGTCCCAGACCGCCTGCGCCGCCGGCTTGGCATGGCGCGCCACCTCGGGGCGCTCGCGGTAGATGCGCACCTCCATCGTCAGCTCGAAGCTGCCGGAGGGTGCGGCCGGCACGAGCCGACGCGCCTTCAGTTCCTTGCCCACCGAGCTCACCGGCAGGAAGGCCAGGCCGTGGCCTTCGAGCGCCATCGCCTTCAGTCCTTCGGCCATGTCGGTCTCGTAGATCGGGTCCAGCGCGGCGGGTTGCGGCGCTTCCTTCAGGATGACCTCGACCAGGCGCGCCATGTACGCGCCGCTGGCGTAGCTGAGGAACGGCACGCGCACGCCCAGGCGGCCGGGCAGGCGGAACATCGGCTGGCCGTCGGCGTCGGCCTTGGCGTACGGCGCCAGCGTCTCGCGGCCGAGCGTCAGCATCTCGTAGCGGTCGCTCGACAGCTGCAGCGGCTGCGCCGCGTGGTGGTAGGCGATCAGCAGGTCGCAGCCGCCTTCGGTGAGGCGCAGCACGGCGTCGTGCACGTTCAGCGCCGTGAGCCGGCTCTTCAGGTCGGGAAAGCGCTGGCGCAGGTCCATCAACCAGTGCGGGAAGAACGTGAACGCCAGCGTGTGCGGCACGGCGAACTCGATCATGTCCTGCCCCGCGGCCTGGTGGCTGCGCATCATGTTGCGCGTGGCCTGCAGCGCGCCCAGGATTTCCAGCGCCTGCGCGTGGAAGGTTTCGCCGGCGGGCGTGAGCCGGGTCGGGTACGAGCTGCGGTCGACGAGGTCGATGCCGGTCCAGGCCTCCAGCGCCTGGATGCGACGGCTGAAGGCCGGCTGCGTGACATGGCGCAGCTGCGCGCTGCGCGAGAAGCTGCGCGTCTCGGCGAGGCTCACGAAGTCTTCGAGCCACTTGGTGTCCATGCGGGCCAGTGTATCGACGGCCCCGCGGCCGCCGCCATGGGATCATCCTGGGCGCCATGCCCGACCACCCGCCCCCGCCCCGGCTGCTGCTGCTCGGACCCGCGGTCTGGTGCGACGCGCAGACGCGCGTGCCGGTGCCGGCCGAACGCCACTGGCAGCTGCTGGCCTGGCTGGCGCACCGCGGCGACGCCGCCGGCCGCGAGCAGGTCGCCACCCTGTTCTGGCCCGGCCACGGCGCCGAAGCGGCGCGCCGCAACCTGCGCAAGGTGCTGCACCGGCTGCGCGAGCACGCCGCGCTGCCGCCGCTGGACGAGACCGGCGGGCAGCTGCGCTGGCCGGTCGGCTGCGACGTGCGCGACTTCGACGCGGCGCTCGACCGCGGCGACACCGAAGCCGCGATCGCGCTGTGGCGCGGCGACCCGTGGAGCGGCCTCGGCGCCGAGTCGCAGGGGGCGCTCGGCGAGTGGCTCGCCTACGAACGCACGCGGCTGCGCACGCGCTGGCGCGGCGCGGCCCTGCAGGCGGCCGAGGACGCGCTGCGCGCCGGCGACGGCCCGCGCGCCGCGCCGCTGGCGCAGCGCCTGCTGGACGCCGATGCACTCGACGAAGCGGCACTGCGGCTGCGGCTGCGCGCGCTGCAGGCGCTGGGCCGCCGCCACGACGCCGAGGCCGCCTACGCGCTGTTCGCGCGCCAGCTGGCGGAGACGCTCGGCCTCGAGCCCGCGGCCGAGACGCAGCACCTGCTCGACACGCCGGAGGCGGCGGCGGCGGCGCCCGCGCCGCGTGACGACGCGGCCTTCGTCGGCCGCCGCCAGGAGCAGCGCGAACTGGCCGCGCTGGTGGCGCAGCCGGGCTGTCGCTGGGTCACCATCGTCGGTGCCGGCGGCACCGGCAAGACCACGCTGCTGCGGCACGCGCTGCCCGAGCTCGCGTCCATCGCCGGTGTCGACCCGCTGTGGGTGTCGTTCGAGGACGTTCCCTCCCCCGCCGCGGCGGCCCAGCGGCTGGCCGAAGCGCTGGGCCTGCGCGTGGCACCGCAGGGCGACGCGCTGGCCGGCGTGGCGGCGCAGCTCGCCGACCGCCGCCTGCTGCTGGCGCTGGACAACCTGGAGCACCTGGCCGACACCGCGCGCGCACTCGCCGCGGCGCTGGCGGCCGGCCCCGGCGTGCGCGTGGTCGTCACCTCGCGCATGCGGCTGGGCGTGCCCGACGAATGGCTGCTGCCGCTGCAGGGCCTGCCCTGGCCCGGCCCGGAGGACGCCGACCGCGCCGAGTCCTTCGACGCGGTGCGCCTGTTCAACGC
Source organism: Pseudomonadota bacterium (assembly GCA_963204815.1). Taxonomy (GTDB): domain Bacteria; phylum Pseudomonadota; class Gammaproteobacteria; order Burkholderiales; family Burkholderiaceae_C; genus Rubrivivax. Next base: position 131,280 of record CAUJHQ010000029.1, read on the forward strand.
CCGCGCGCGGCGGCACCGACCGAGTTTCAACGCCGCCGCCGAACGCCTTGCGGTGGCGCAGTTGTGTGCGGCGGTCGAAGGCCTGCCGCTGGCCCTGGCGATGGCGGCCGCCTGGACCCGCCAGTTCGCGGTGGCCGACCTCGTGGCCGAGCTGCAGCGCGGCGCGGTCGACGTGCTGCAGACCGCCGAGCCCGGCGTGACGCCGCGCCAGGCCAGCATCGAAGCCTGCCTGGACCACTCCTGGCAGCTGCTGGTGCCGGCCGAGCGCCAGGTGCTGGCGCGGCTCACCGTCTTCGCGGGCAGCTTCACCGCCGAATCGGCAAGGCTGGTGGCCGGCGCCACGCTGCCGCTGCTGGCCGCGCTGCTGGACAAGTCGCTCGTGCAGCGCACGCCGGACGACACGCGCCGCCTGGCCCTGCATCCATTGACGTCCGACTTCGTGCGCCGCCGTGCCACGGTCGACGAACTGGACGCGGCGCGGCGCGCGCACGCCGGCTTCTTCCTGCAGCAGCTCTCGCACATGCCGCCCGCCGAGCGGCCGGCCGAGCGGGCGGCGTTCTTCGACGCCGCCGAGGCCGACGCCGGCAACCTGATGCAGGCCTGGCAGCACGCCTGCGTGCACGGCCCGGCGGACGGGCTGGCCGCCGCCACGGTCGGCTTCTTCAGCCACCTGTTCGCGCAAGGCCGTTTCGCCACCGGCCTGGCGGCGCTGCGCGCGGCCGAGCCGGCGCTGGCCGGGCAGCCGCTCGCGCTGGCGCGGCTGCGCAGCACGCAGGCGCTGATGGCGCGCAGCACGGCCGATCTCACGTTCGCGCACGAGGCGCTGCGCGCGGCGCTGCCGGTGGCGCGCCGCCACCGCGATGGCAAAGTGGTTCGCGCCTGCCTGAGCGCACTGGCCGACGTGCTGATGCTGCTCGGCCGCGCGACCGAGTCGCGAAGCGCCACGCGCGAGATGCAGCGCCTGGCCGAACGCGACGGCGACCGCAACGTCGTCGCGATCGCGCTGATGTCGCTGTCCATCATCGACAACGACGCCGGGCGCCATGCCGCGGCGCTGGCGGCCCTGCGACGCGCGCACGCCATCGTCGAGGAACTCGGCCAGTCGCAGGCCAGCGTGATGCAGCAGATCGGCACCACGTTGCGCCTGGCGGGCCAGCCGCAGCGGGCCGTCGACGAGCTTGGCGCCTTCCTGGCGGGTCACGGGCACGAGACGCCGGCGCACTGGCGCGCCGCGTTGCTCTACCCGATGGCGGAAGCCGAGCTCGAGCTCGGCGAGGTCGACGCCGCGGCGGCCCGCGTCGCCGAGGCGCGGGCGGCGCATGCCGAGGGCCACTGGCCCGTGCTCGATATCGCGCTGGCGCTGCTGGGCAGCCGCATCGACCTCGCGCGCGGCCGCGTCGAGGCCGCCCGCGCCGGCCTGCAACAGGCCGCCGCCGGCGTGCGGCGCGTGGACACGCGGCCCTTGCAGCACACGCTGGCGCTCAACGCCGGGCTGTGGCTGCGCGCCGCCGGCCAGGTGGACGCCGCGCACGAGCTGCTGTCGGCCCTGCTGGCGCAGCCGAACCTGGCCACGCCGCTGCGGCGCGAAGCGCGCTCGCTCGGCGCCCGGCCGGCCGCCGATGCGCCGCCGCTGATGCCCCTGCTGGAACGCCTGCTGCCCTTCTGACCCCGGCCGCGGAACGCCCGCGGAACGCCCCGCTCCCTAGGCTGCGCCGCATGCCTGGGAACCGCCCCCCGAAGCCCGCCGCCACCGAGCCCCACGTCTACCTCGTGCGCGTCTGGGGCGACCGTGCGCCGGAGGTGCGCGGCTTCGTGCGCGACCTGCAGCACGGCACCACCACGCGCTTCGCGCGGCGGGCCGAACTGCTGCAGCTGCTGGCGCCCCCGGCCGACCCCGAAACCGATGAGGGAGCCTCCCGATGAACGCCCTGTCTCGCGCGCCGCGGCGCGCTGTCCTGACGCTGCTGCTGACACTGCTCGCCGCCTGCGGCGGCGGTGGCGACGGCGAACCCGCGCCGACCGTCGGCGCCGCCGGCGGCAGCGTCGCCGGGCCGGCGGGCGCCAGCGTCACGGTGCCTGCCGGCGCGCTGGCGGCCGACACGCCGGTGGCCATCGCGGCGTCGAGCGACGGCGCGCCGCCGCTGCCCGCCGGCCCGCTGGGCAGCGCGGTGTTCGCGCTCACGCCGCACGGCACCGCCTTCGCGAAGGCGGTGACGGTGCGGTTGCCGGTGGACCCTTCGGCGGTGCCCGCCGGCTTCACGCCGCGCCTGTACAAGACCAATGCGCAAGGCGCGTGGGAAGCGGTGCCAGGCGCCAGCGTCGACGCCGGCTTCGTCACGGCCGAGGTCACCGGCTTCTCGTGGTTCGCCTACGCGGCGCTGCCGCCGACCATCACCACGTCACCCGCCAGCGTCGCGGTGGTGGAGCCGGCCAGCGCCACCTTCAACGTCAGCGCGCTCGGCTCGCCGCCCTTCACGTACCAGTGGCAGCGCAGCGGCGACGGCGGCGTCAGCTGGGTCGACATCGCCGGCGCCACCGCGCGCAGCCACACCACGGGCGCGACCAGCGTGGCGGGCGACGACGGCGCGCGCTTCCGCGTCGTCGTGAGCAACCCCGACGGCCCGTCGACCAGCGCGGTCGCCACGCTCACCGTCACCACGCCGGCCGTGGCGCCGGTGATCACCACCCAGCCGGCAAACGCCGCCGCGGCGCCGGGCGGCAGCGCGAGCTTCAGCGTCGTCGCCAGCGGCGCCAACCTCGTCTACCAATGGCAGCGCAGCAACGACGCCGGCGCGACCTGGGCCGACGTCGCCGGCGAGACCAACGCCAGCCTCGTGTTGGCCGGCCTGACGCTGGCCGACAGCGGCGCGCAGCTGCGCGTGCTGGTGGGCAGCGGGACGGCCAGCGCCACCAGCAGCGCCGCGGTGCTGACGGTCACCGCGGTGGCCCCGCCGCCCACCGGCAGCGGCCACGTCGCCGCAGGCTTCGGCTTCTCGCTGCTGCGCACCGCCAGCGGGCCGGCGCTCAGCTGGGGCGTCGACGGCAACGGCTCGCTCGGCAACGGCCTGCCCATCACCGACCAGCTGCGGCCCGGCCCGATGCCGCTGTCGAACCTGCAGGCCATCGCGGCCGGCGGCGGCAAGGGTGCGGCCATCGACGCCAGCGGCGTGGGCCTGGTCTGGGGCAACAACGGCTTCGGCGAGCTCGGCGTCGGCGATCTCGACCCGCGCAACACGCCGACGCCCGTGGTCGGCGCCAGCCCCGCCAGCCGCTACCAGGCCGTCTCGGTCGGCCCCGAACACGTGGTCTGGCTGCGCACCGACGGCCGCATCGAGGCCGCCGGCTTCAACGGCGTGGGCGCGCTCGGCCAGCCGAGCCCGTTGTACCTCAGCATGACGGCGGTGGAACTGCCCGGCGGCGGGCGCCACAAGCTCATCGCCGCCGGCAACAACTTCACCCTCGCGGTGCGCGACAACGGTTCGCTCTGGGGCTGGGGCACCAACAACAGCGGCCAGCTGGGCCGCGATCCGTCGACGAACAGCCTGCAGGGTCAGCAGCACCAGGTCCTCTACGTGCCGAACGACCCGCAGGCGCTGTGCGCCGGCTTCCGCCACGCGATGGCGCTGGACAACACCGGCCAGGTCTGGGCCTGGGGCGAAACCGCCAACGGCAAGATCGGCATCGGTCCCACCGTCGGTCGCTGGGCGCCGCCGACGCCGGTGCAGCTCACCGGAACCTACACCGCCATCGCCTGCGGCGCCGAGTTCTCGCTCGCGCTGCGCGACGACGGCGTGCTGTACGCCTGGGGCCAGGACGAGACCGGCCAGCTCGGCCAGGGGCGCGCGCTGGGCATGAGCCAGGTGCCGCTGGCGGTGCCGGGGCTGCCGCCGATCCGAGAGATGGCGGCCGGCGCGGGCCTGGGCCACGTGCTGGCAGTGGGCCGCGACGGCAGCGTCTGGACCTGGGGCCGCAACGACAGCGGCCAGCTCGGCGACGGCACGCGCACCGACCGCGCAACGCCGCAGCAGGTGCTGCCGGCCGGCAGCGTGCAGTGAGACGGAGCACCGACATGAACCTGATCCGATGCCTCATCACCGGGTGGCTGGTGCTGCTGCTCGCCGCCTGCGGCAGCAGCAGCGGCGACGACAGCGCCGGCACGCCCACCGCGGTCGGCAGCAACGGCGGCCAGGTGCGCGGCGGCGACGGCGTCGTGCTCGACGTGCCCGCCGGCGCGCTGGCGCAGACGACCGCCCTGCGGATCGCGCCGGACGACGCCGGCGCGCCGCCGCTGCCCGCGCTGCCCGCCGGCCTGGAACTCAGCGGCCCGGTGCTCGCGCTCACGCCGCACGGCACCACGTTCAGCGTGCCGGTCGAGCTGTCGATGCCGCGCGGCGACATCGAGGCCGACGCGCGCGTGTGGCTGCTGAAGACCAACGAGGACCGCAGTGGCTGGCAGCAGTTCGAGGCGCGCATCGTCGGCGACCGCGTCGTCGCGCCGATCACCGGCTTCTCGAACGTGCGCCTGGTCAGGTACTGCACCGCGTGCGGCCCGCCGGCGCCGCCGGTCATCGCCACGCCGCCGCGCAGCGGCGAGGTCGACGAAGGCGGCTACGTGCTGCTGTCGGTGGACGCCATCGGCGTCGGGCCGTTCACGTACCAGTGGCTGCGCGACGGCACGGCGCTGCCCGGCGAGACCGGCCGCGCCATCGTCGTCAACCCGGTGACGCTGGCCGACAGCGGCATGCGGTTGTCGGTGATCGTCACCGACGCCCGGAACCAGACGGTGCGCAGCGCCGAGGCCGTGGTCACGGTGCGCCCGCTGGCGCCGCGCGTGGTGTCGGAGCCAGCCGATGCGCAGGCGCGCGTGGGCGGGCCGGCCGAGTTCGCCGCCGGCACCGTGTCCGGCCTGCGGCAGACGCTTCGCTGGCAGCGCAGCGACGACGGCGGCACGACCTGGACCGACCTCGCCGAGTTCACGGCGCGCCTCACGCTGCCGGCCGTGACCGCGGCCGACGACGGCGCGCGTTTCCGGCTGCGCGCCGAGAACACGCGCGGCAGCGTGCTGACGCGCGCCGCCACGCTGACCGTGCTGCCGCGGCTGGACCCGCCGGTGTTCGGCAGCATCACGCCCTTCAACACCGTGCCGGCGGGCCAGGGCGCCACGTTCGTGGCGCGCTTCAGCGGCGCCGAGCTCGAGTACGCGTGGGAGCGGCGCGCCCCGAACAGCGGCACCTGGGCGGCGGTGCCGGGTGCCGACGCCGCCACGCTGACGCTGACCGCGGTGACGCTGGCCGACAGCGGCAGCCACTTCCGCGCCAGCGCGCGCAACGCCAGCGGCATCGCCACCAGCAGCGAGGCGCGGCTGGACGTGCACGCGCCGGTGGGCAGCCTGGCGCAACGCCTGGCCGGCGGGCGCGCGCACAGCCTGGGGCTGGCCAACGACGGCCGCCTCTGGGGCTGGGGCAGCAACGTCGCCGAGCAGCTCGCGCCGGCGGCACGCGGCGCCGTGCTCGCGCCGGCGGCGCTGCACGGCTGGGACAACGTGGCCGTGTTCGCCGCCGGCAGCGACGCCAACTTCGTGCTGCTCGACACCGGCGTGCTGTACGCGTGGGGCACCAACCGTTTCGGCGAGGCGGTGTACTTCGACCTCGCGCCGTCGATCGCGGTGCCGCAGGCGGTGTTCGGCAACAGCGTGACGGGCCGCGCGTTGGCGGCCGGCCCGCTGGGCGCGCTGGCGATGGGGCTCAGCCTGCCGTCGCCCACGCTCGCCTGGGGCATCGGCTACTACGGCGACGGCCAGCTCGCCTTCGTCCGCGACCAGGTGCCGGTGCCACGCGGGCTGGAACCCACGCTGGTGCGGGCAGCGCTGGGCGAACGCCACGCGCTGGGCCTCACGGCCAGCGGCGGCGCGGTCGCCTGGGGCGTCAACGGCGACGGCCGGCTCGGCCTGGGCCACCGGACGGCGCAGCTCGCCGCGACACCGGTGCCCACGCTCGCCGGCATCGTCGACGTCGCCGTGGGCGAGCAGCACTCGCTGGCGCTCACGTCCTTCGGCCAAGTGCTGGCCTGGGGCGGCAACGGATTCGGCCAGCTGGGCGGCGCGAGCACCGCCGCGACACTGGACCTGCCGCGCCAGGTGCCGCTGCCGGCACCGGCGATGGCCATCGCCTCCGGCCGCCACCACGTGCTGGCGTTGACGACGGACGGCCGGCTCTACGCCTGGGGCCACGCCGACCGCGGCCAGGTCGGGCACGGCAGCGCGGGCGCGACGGAGGTGGTGGCGACGCCGCGCGAGATCACCGGCGGCTGGACACCGCCGCTGCGCGCGGTGGGTGCCGGCCAGCACCACAGCCTGGTGCTCGACGCCGCCGGCGTGGTGTGGGCCTGGGGCGCGAACGACGAAGGGCAGCTCGGCGACGGCACGCGCACCGACCGGCCGGCGCCGGCGGCGGTGCCGGGACTCAACCTGGGGGCGCTGCGCTGACGCTCAGGCGGACGGGTCGCTCTGCTGCAGGCGCCACATCTCGGCATAGCGGCCGCCGCGCGCCAGCAGTTCGGCGTGCGGGCCGCGTTCGACGACGCGGCCGGCCTCCAGCACGACGATCTCGTGCGCGTCGACCACCGTGCTCAGCCGGTGCGCGATGACGAGCGCCGTCTTGCCCTGCGACACGCTCTTCAGCTCGGCCTGGATGGCGCGCTCGTTGGCCGAGTCGAGCGCCGAGGTGGCCTCGTCGAAGATCAGCACCGGCGGGTTCTTCAGCAGCGTGCGCGCGATCGCGACGCGCTGCTTCTCGCCGCCCGACAGCTTCAGGCCGCGTTCGCCGACCATCGTGTCGTAGCCCTTCGGCGTGGCGGCGATGAAGGCGTGGATGTGCGCCGCCTTCGCCGCCGCCTCGACCTCGTCGCGCGTGGCGCCGGGACGGCCGTAGGCGATGTTGTATTCGACCGTGTCGTTGAAGAGCACGGTGTCCTGCGGCACGATGCCGATGGCCTGGCGCAGGCTCGCCTGCGTGACGGCGCGGATGTCCTGGCCGTCGATCGTGATGCGGCCGCCGTTGACGTCGTAGAAGCGGTAGAGCAGGCGCGCCAGCGTCGACTTGCCGGCCCCCGAAGGGCCGACCACGGCCACGGTGCGGCCGGCCGGGATCTCGAAGCTCACGTCGTGCAGGATCGGGCGCGCGGGGTCGTAGGCGAAGCTCACGCGCTCGAAGCGCACCACGCCCTCGTTCACCACCAGCGGCGCCGCGCCGGGCGCGTCGGCGATCTCGCGCTCGCGTTCGAGCAGCGTGAACATCTTGTCCAGGTCGGTCAGCGCCTGCTTGATCTCGCGGTAGACCGCGCCCAGGAAGTTGAGCGGGATGTAGAGCTGGATCATGAAGGCGTTGACCATCACCAGGTCGCCCAGCGTCATGCGGCCGTCGACCACGCCCTGCGTCGCGCGCCACAGCATCAGCACCAGCGCGGTGGCGATGATCAGCTGCTGGCCGGTGTTCAGCAGCGACAGCGTGCTCTGGCTCTTCAGCGACGCGCGGCGCAGGCGTTCCAGGTTCTCGTCGTAGCGCTTCGCCTCGAACTCCTCGTTGTTGAAGTACTTGACGGTCTCGTAGTTCAGCAGCGAGTCGATGGCGCGCGAGTGCGCCGTCGAGTCGATCTCGTTCATCTGGCGGCGGAACTTGGTGCGCCACTCGGTGAGGCTGATCGTGAAGCCGATGTAGACGACGAGGGCGACGATCGTGATCCACGCGAACCAGGCGTCGAACTTCACCGCCAGCAGCGTCAGCACCAGCGTCACCTCGATCAGCGTCGGCACGATGCTGTAGAGCGAGTACGAGATCAGCGAGTGCACGGCGCGCGTGCCGCGCTCGATGTCGCGCGTCATGCCGCCGGTCTGGCGCTCGAGGTGGAAGCGCAGGCTCAAGGCGTGCAGGTGGCGGAACACCTGCAGGCTGATGCTGCGCGCGGTGCCCTCGGTGGCCTTGGCGAAGATCAGCTCGCGCAGTTCGGTGAAGAGCGAGGTCGACAGGCGCAGCGCGCCATAGGCCACGATCAGGCCCACAGGCACGACCAGCAGCGCCGCGGCGTCGCCGGGCTTGATCGACAGCGCGTCGACCAGGTCCTTCAGCAGCAGCGGCACGCCCACGTTCGCCACCTTGGCGGCGACGAGGAAGGCGAGCGCCGTGCCGACGCGCCAGCGGTAGCGCCACAGGTAGGGCAGCAGGCGCGCCAGCGTGCCCCAGTCGGAGCGCGGGCCGGGGGCGGCATCGGGGGCGGGCAGGGGGAGCGAGCGGGCGGAAGAACGCATCGGCTCGATTGTGGCGCCGCGGCGGACGACAATCGCCCCGCCCCGACCGCTGCCCGAGGACCGACGATGACCCACCCCCTGATGGCCCCCGCCACGCTGGACAACGGCGCCGTGCTCGTGATGCGCGTGATGCCGATGCCCGCCGACGCCAACGCCAATGGCGACATCTTCGGCGGCTGGATCATGGCCCAGGTCGACCTCGCCGGCGCCGTGCTGCCGGTGCGCATCGCGAAGGGCCGCATCGCCACCGTCGCGGTCAACGAGTTCATCTTCAAGCAGCCGGTGTCAGTGGGCGACCTGCTCAGCTTCTACGCCCGCGTGCTGCGCGTGGGCAACACGTCGGTCACGGTGCACGTGGAGGTCTACGCCGAACGCAACCCCGCGAACCTGCAGATGGTGAAGGTGACCGAGGCCAACCTGACCTACGTCGCCATCGACGGCGAAGGCCAGCCGCGCGCGCTGCCGCGTGACTGAGCGCACGCTCACCAGCGCCGCGGCGCGCCGGGTGCGGCCCTACACTCCTGACGCCTTGCGAGACCGCACCTTCCACCGCCGCAGAACGCCATGAGCACGCCGGACGAGGACGACGATCGGACGACGATCCGCCCGACCGGCCCGGCGCGCACGCTGCCGAGCGCGCCGCCGGCCATGTCGACGGTGCCGCCCACCGTGGCCGTCGCGCCGCCGGCCGACCACGGCGACCACTCGCTGCCGGTGGGCATGCGGCTGGGCGAATTCGAGATCACGCAGCGCATCGGCGAAGGCGGCTTCAGCATCGTCTACCTCGCGTGGGACCACTCGCTGGAGCGCAAGGTCGCGCTGAAGGAGTACCTGCCCTTCTCGATCGCGTCGCGCACCGGCGCGGCCACCGTGGCGGCGCGCTCGGAACGCCACCGCGAGACCTTCGACGCCGGCCTGAAGAGCTTCATCAACGAAGCGAAGCTGCTGGCGCAGTTCGACCACCCTTCGCTCGTCAAGGTCTACCGCTTCTGGGAGGCCAACGGCACCGCCTACATGGTGATGCCGTTCTACCAGGGCGAGACGGTGCGCGACCGCGTGCGCACGCTGCCCGGCGCGCCCGACGAGGCCTGGATCGCGCAGCTGCTGCTGCCGCTGGCCGAGGCGCTGAAGGTCATCCACGACGCCCAGTGCTACCACCGCGACATCGCGCCCGACAACGTGCTGCTGCTCGCCGAGACCGGCCGGCCGCTGCTGCTGGACTTCGGCGCCGCGCGGCGCGTCATCAGCGGCATGACGCAGGCGCTGACGGTGATCCTGAAGCCGGGCTACGCGCCGATCGAGCAGTACGACGAGATCCCGGGCATGAAGCAGGGCCCGTGGACCGACGTCTACGCGCTGGCCGCGGTGGTGCACTGGCTCATCACCGGCAAGACGCCGCCGCCCTCGGTGGGGCGCATGCTGCGCGACGCCTACGTGCCGCTGGCGCAGACGGCCGCCGGCCGCTACAGCCCGCGCTTCCTGGCTGCCGTCGACCGCGCGCTCGCGGTGATGCCCGAGCAGCGCACGCCGTCGATCGAGGCCTTGCTCGGCGAGATGGGCCTGGTCGACCACCGGCCCGCGCCGGCGCCGGCGGCGCCGCCGCGCGTCGACCCCGAGGCCACCGTGATCCGGCCGCGCACGCAGGCGCCGGCGCCGCCGCCGGTGACGGCAGCGCGGCCAGCGCCGGTGCCGCCGCCCGTCACGCCACCGCTGTCTGCCCCGACACCGACACCGACACCGCCGGCCGCCGCACCCGCCGCGGTGGCCCCGCCCGACCCGCTGCCGCGCGTGGCGCCGGCACCGAAGGCAGCGCCGCGCGCCGAACCCGCGCCCGCGGCGCGCACGACCTCGTGGCCGCTGATCGGCGGCGGCCTCGCGGCGGCCGGCGTGCTGGCCGCCGCGGGCTGGTGGCTCGCCGGTGCGCCGGCGCCCGAGCCCGCCGCGACGCCGGCAGCGCCGGCGGCGTCGCAGGCGGCGCCGTTGCCCTCGCCGTCGCCAGCGCCAGCGCCCGAGCCGCTGCCGACCCCGGCGCCGAGCCCGGTGCCGGCACCGGAGCCCGCGCCGCCACCGGCCCCGGCCCCGACACCGAGCCCGGCGCCTTCGCCCGCCGCGCCGCCCGCCGCCATCGCGCTGCCACCGGCCGCCAGACCCGCGACGACGCCGAAACCGGCGCCGGCGCCGAAGCCGGCCGCGCAGGCCCCGCGGCCCGACAACAGCGCCGAATGCGCGCGCATCCTGCAACGCATGTCGCTCGGCGAATCGAGCCCGGAAATGATCGAGCGGCTCAAGACTCTCGGCTGCCGCTGAGAGCGCGTCGGCATCCGTCCGCAACTCTGTGGACGAAGTCGCCACCCGCGCGCCGCGATGCGGCGGCGGCCCCTGCAACTAGGGGAGAGCGCGAACGCCACGCATGCGAACGCGCATGTACATTCAGCCGCTCGCAGGAGGTCACGCAGCATGTGGGGACGTCGTTCATCGCGCGGCAGCCGTATCGCCGCGCAGCTGTCGCAAGGGCTCCTCGGTCTGCTGCTCGCCGCCTGCGGCGGCAGCACCGGCAACGACCGCGACAGCGGCCCGAACAAGACCTACCTCAGCGTCGAGGCGAGCGACGCCGACGGCGGCACGCTGCAGTACCAGTGGCGCGTCACCGGCGGCACGGTCGAGAACCGCAACGCACGCGAGACCGTCTGGACCATGCCCGACGGCCCCGGCCTGCACTTCGCCTACGTGCGCGTGTCCGACGGCCGCGGCGGCTACACCGAACAGCAGTACGCCGTGGCCACCGACGCGCTGGGCGTCGAGGTGCCGGCGCGCGCGCCGCGCGCGCACACGCCGCCCACCGTGACCGACTTCGACGGCGCGATGACGCGCCTGCGGGTGCAGCTCGCCACCGACCCGGAGTTCGCCGCCAGCGGCGGCGCGGCCGCCGCGAAGCGCACCGTCTACCTGCCCGACGTGCGCGTGCAGGTCACGCACCAGACCAGCGGCGACCTCGTGTTCGCCGGCCTGTCCGACCTCGGCGGCGAGATCAGCCTGCCCAAGCTCGCGGCCGGCCAGACCTATGTGGTGAACTGCTCGGCCAGCCCGTCCGGCCCGCTGGCCGCCTGCGCGAGCTTCACCACCGGCCCGGTGGCGACGCGCCGCAACGTGCTGCTGGCGCCGGCCGCATCGCAGAACCTGCGCCTGTACGGCCACGTTGCGCTGGCCGACGGCAGCTCCTGCGGCACGCAGGACGAGTTCTTCGGCCTGCAGGCCGCCGCCAGCGTGACGGTGCAGCTGGCCGACGGCACCGCGCTGTCGCAGGCGACACGCGTGAACCGCTTCGGCGACTACGCACTCGACGCCGCGGTGCCGGTGAAGGCCGCGCTGCAGCTGAAGGTGCGGTGCGAGGGCTACACCGCGACGGTGGACATCCCGGCCTCCCCCGACCCGGCCGGCTACGTCGCCGGCGCGCCGATCGAGGTGTCGCACGCCATCGCCAACCAGAGGCCGCGCATCGTCAAGATGGTCGCCAACGGCGCCGACGGCAACGTGCGCGGGCGCATGGTCGTCCCCGAGCCCGGCGCCTCGTCGAACGACGCGCCCGGCGCCGACCAGTTCCTCGCCTACAAGGGTAAGGACACGAAGCTGTCGAACTGCCTGTACTACCGCGCGCTCGGCGCCGCGAAGGACTGCGACGCGCAAGGCAACATGGTCGAGCCGATCACGCTCGACGACTGGCTGCGCCAGAACCGCCTCGGCCCGTACGCGACGACGAACACCGTGGCGGCGGCCGACTACATCAACAAGATGGACCTGAACCTGGTGCGCCGCATGACGGCCAGCCAGCTCGCCAGCGATCACATCGCGTTCTCGGTCTGCAACCACCCCGGCCCCGAAGGCACGACGCAGCGCGAGATCGACCAGGTCATGGACACCGCCTTCGATGGCGAACGCCTGGTCGCCTGCGTGACGATGGAGTGGAGCACCTCGCCGGGCGTCAACGGCGGCCGGCCGTTCACGAAGTTCTTCACCTTCGGCCCGGACGGCTCGCTGCTGCCGTCGGTCAACCTCGACGGCCGCGGCGAAAAGTTCCTGCCCGGCGCCTGCGTGGCCTGCCACGGCGGCAACCAGTACAACGGCCGCTTCCCCGACAAGGGCACGCCGTCGCCGAACCTGGGCTCGGGCTTCCTGCCCTTCGACACCGGCAACTACTACTTCAGCTCGCGCGGCGACAAGACCGAGGCCGCGCAGAGCGAGCAGATCTACCGCCTGAACCAGCTCGTCAAGGCCACCGAAGGCGGTGCGACGACGGCGGTGACGCAACTCGTCGACGGCTGGTACGCGGGTGGCGGCGTCACGCTGAACAAGGCCTACGTGCCGCCGGCCTGGACCGCCGCCGAGGCGACGACGCCCGGCGCGTCGATGTTCTACCGCGAGGTGATCGGGTCCTCTTGCCGCACCTGCCACGCATCGCTCGGCCCCACCTTCAACTGGGACGCGATCGTGCTGACACCCACGCGCGTTGCGGCCCATGTCTGTGGCGGCGGCCCCGACATCGCCATCAATGCATCGATGCCGAACGCGCTGATCTCGCGCGACCGCGTCGCCGAGCGCGTGCGCGCCGACGCCACGCTGGCGGCGCTGATGACCACCTTCCTCGGCTGCAGCACGCCGCTGCCCGACCCCGTGTACCCGAAACGATGATCCGCGCGACGCCCAGGAGACCTTCCACCATGCAAGCGCCCCGCCTCCCCCGTGTCCGCCGCCCCTGGACCCTGATCGCCGGCGCAGTGGCCGTCGCCACGCTGGCCGCCTGCGGCAGCGCACGCGCGCCGGTGGCGCCGGCGCCCGTGGCCGCGCCGGTGGTGGCTGCGCCGGTGGTGGCCGCCGCGCCGGCACCGGTGCCGGCGCCCGCCCCGGCAGTGGCGGCAGCCCCAGCGCCCGCGGCGCCCGCGGCGACACCGGTGCCGGCGGCGCGGCCGGTGGCGGCCACACCGCCGTCGAACACCTTCGTCGCGCCCGCGCCGGTCCCTTTCGACGACGCCATCGCGCGTGCCGGCCGCGAGCTCTTCGAGCAGGCCCGGGGCCAGCTGGGCAACGAGCCGCGCGCGCTCGTCGTCGACCCGCTGATCGACGCCAACACCGGCGCGCAGACCGTCAGCACGGTGCGCATGGGCGCGCAGCTCGAATCGATCGTCAAGGCACAGAACGCGAGCTGGCAGGTGAAGCCGCTGACGCGCCAGGCGCTCGCCGAACGGCCACTGCTGCTGATCGGCACGCTGACGCCGGTGAACGTGGAGCGCGCCATCGACACCCCGCCCGACGCCTACCGCGTCTGGCTGACGCTGATCGACCTGCGCAGCGGCCGCGTCGTCGCCAAGCAGCTCGACCGCGCGACGATCGACTCGGTCAACCCCGAGCCGCTCAAGTTCTACAGCGACAGCCCCACCTGGCACCGCGACAAGACCGTGGCCGCCTACATCAACTCGTGCCAGATCAACACCAAGATCGGCGACCCGGCCGACCCGGACTACCTGGCGCGGCTGCCCGCTGCCGCGTTGGTGAACGAGGCCATCATGGCCTACAGCGAAGGCAAGATCCCGGCCGCGCAGCAGCTCTACAAGGAAGCCGAGCCGATGGCCGACCCGGGCGACCTGCGCGTGCTGAACGGCCTGTACCTGACGAGCTGGCAGCTCGGCCAGAAGGCCGCCGCGAAGGACGCCTTCGGCAAGCTCGTCGAGTCCGGCCTCGAACTCAAGCGCCTGCCGGTCAAGCTGCTGTTCCAGCCCGGACGCACCAGCTTCAACGCCATCGGCGACCTGCCGCAGCAGTACGCGCTGTGGATCGAGTCGCTGGCGCAGAAGGCCGGCCAGACCGACACCTGCGTGCGCATCGTCGGCCACACCAGCCGCACCGGCAGTGCCAGCGTCAACGAACGCCTGTCGCGCCAGCGCGCGGAAGCCGTGCAGAAGCTGCTGGAACGCAACAACCGCGCCCTGTCGACGCGCCTCACCGCGGCCGGCGTCGGTTCGCGCGAGGCGCTCGTCGGGCTGGGGACGGACGATGCCCGCGATGCGCTGGACCGGCGCGTCGAGTTCCGCGTCGTCGATTGCGTGTGATCCGCTGAACGGCCGGCGGCCGCGTGGCGGCCGCCGCAGCCCTGAGAAGACCGACATAGCGAGGGGGCCCGATGGGAACGCAGAGGTTCGCGCGGCATCGCGCCAAGGCACTGGCTTTCGTCGTCGCCGCCTTCGGGCTGGCCGCGGCCGGCTCCGCGAATGCGGGCGTGTGGGACGCATCCGCCGGCGGCGGCCTGAGCTGCGGCACGAGCGGCTGCCACACGCTGCCGCCGGCCATTGCGCCCAGCACACCCGACGGCGTCGCCACGCCGGTCTTCACCTGCGGCGGCAACACGATCGGCCTGAGCGAGTCGTGGATGTCCAGTTCGTCGGCGCTGAAGACGCGGGCCAACAGCGCGCTGTGCGCCAGCGGGTCGATGGCGAGCCTCACCGACAGCGATGCGCTGCTGGTCTGGAACTACTTCCGCCAGGTGCGCGACGGCGTCGTCGGCAACCAGGTCGGCACGCCAACCTTCGCGTCCGCCGCCATTGGCGTCCAGTCGTCGACCAGCAACTCGTTCTCGTTCAACATCACCAACTACCGCGGCACGGCGCTGAACTATTCGCTCAGCACCACCGGCACCAACGCGGGCGACTTCAGCGTCAACCTCACCGGCGTCAGCGGCGCCGGGTGCACGACGTCGCAGCTGCCGGCCACGGGGTCGACGAGCGGCAGCACCTGCACCGTCACCGTCACCGTCACGTTCCAGCCGACCAACGGCACGGCCGGCACGCGGTCGGCCGCCGTGCGCGTGACGCTCACCGACCCGGTCGCCGGCGTCGCGCCGGTCACCGGCGCCGACAAGACGCTGGCCACGTTCACCGCCACCGCGACGACGCCCACGCCGGGATTCCAGCTCAACACCGCGTCGATCGCCTTCGGCAGCCTGCAGGTCGGCACGACGTCGGCCGCCACCACGGTGACGATCACGAACCCGTCGTCGGCGACCGCGAACCTCGTGCTGGGCGCACTGTCGGCCGCTTCGTTCAGCGGCACGAACCCGGGTGACTTCGCCGTCTCGGCCGGCGCCACGAACTCCTGCACGCTCGGCGGCACCACGCTCGTGCCGAACAGCAGCTGCAACATCCGCGTCAGCTTCACGCCCGGCGGCAAGGGCGGCCGCAGCGGCACGTTGACGATCCAGAACAACGCCGGCGCCGCCGGCACCGTGACCCTGTCGGGCACCGGCCTGCAGGGCACCATCTCGCTCGGCTCGGCGACCGTGGCCGTCGGCAACGTCAACCAGGGCAGCAGCGGCACCGCCACGCTCGCGGTGAACAACACCGGCGACTGGCCGATCACGTTCAGCAGCTTCCCGGTCAGCGGCACCGGCAGCGGCGAGTTCGCGGCCAGCGGCTGCGCGTCGCCGCTGGCGAACGGCAACACGTGCACGCTGACCATCACCTTCACGCCGACGAACACGACGCCGCGCTCCGTCACGCTCACCGTCAACGGCAACGCGAGCAACGCGCCGACCGCCACCCTCACCGGCACCGGCGTCGCGCTGGCGAACCCGAGCTTGAGCGCCACGACGGCGACGTTCCCGTCGACGCTGGTCACGGTGACCAGCGCCACCACGCGCACCATCACCATCACGAACCCGCGCGCCAACGCGCTCACCGTCGTGCGCAGCTTCAGCGGCACGAACGCGTCCGACTTCGCCGTCAGCGGCGGCACCTGCGCGGGGACCCCGTTCAGCATCGCCGGCGGTGGTTCGTGCACGCTGGTGCTGAGCTTCACGCCGGCCGCCGGTCCGGGCGCGGGCGCGCGCAGCGGGTCGCTCGACCTCAGCTTCACCGGCTTCGGGACGGACCCGTCGCCGGGTCCGCAGTCGGTGGCGCTCAGCGGCACCGCCGAGGTGCCGACCCCGGTGGTCGGCGTGCCCAGCACGACGATCAGCCTGGCCGCCGTCGTCGGCACGCCGGCGACGGCGACGACGACGATCACCAACACCGGCACCGGCCCGCTCACGCTGGGCACGCTGACCTTCGGCGGCACCTTCGCCTCGGAGTTCTCGCTCGCCGGCGGCAACACCTGCACCGCCGGCCAGACGATCCCCATCACGGCCGGCAGCAACAGCTGCACGCTGGCCGTCACGTTCAACCCGGCGAACGCCAGCCCGACCTCGCGCAACGGCACGCTGACGGTGGCGCACAACGCCGCCGGCGGGTCGACCACGTTCACGCTCGCCGGGACCGCCACGCCGGCGCCGCAGCCGGCGCTGGACATCGGCGGCATCAGCTCGCTCGCGTTCGGCAGCGTGCCGCTGGGCAGCACCGGGCAGCAGACGGTGACCGTGCTCAACAACGGCGCCGCGCCGCTGGCGATCAGCGCCATCACGCTCGGCGGCACGAACGCTGCCGACTTCACGCGCGGCGGCACCTGCTCGACGGCAGCGGCCGTGGCGGTCAGCACCAGCTGCACGGTCGTGCTCACCTTCGCGCCCGCCGCCGCCGGTGCGCGCAGCGCCGTGCTCACGATCACCTCGAACGCGAGCAACCTGCCGACCGCCACCGTCACGCTCGCCGGCAGCGGCGTCGCGCTCGCCGACCCGGTGGTGACGCCGGCGACCGTCGACCCGTTCCCGACCACGCTCACCGCGACGACGAGCGCAACCACCCGCGTGGTCACGATCACGAACCCGCGCGCCAACACGCTGACCTATGCGCGCGCCCTCAGCGGCGCCCATGCGGCGGAGTTCGGCATCGCCGCCGAGTCGTGCCCGACGCGCGTGGTGCCGGCCGGCGGCGCGTGCACGCTGACGCTGCAGTTCTCGCCCGTGGCGGCGGGCACGCGCACGGCGTCGCTGGACCTCGGCTTCACCGGCTTCAACCTCGACCCGTCGCCGCCGGCGCAGGCGCGCGCGCTGTCGGGCAGCGCGGTGCTGCCGAGCCCGACCTTCAGTGCGTCGACGACGGCGATGACCTTCGCCGCGGTGGTCGGCACGCCGGGCACCGGCACGGCGGTCATCACCAACACGGGCAGCGCGGCGCTTGCGCTGTCCGACCTGTCGATCAGCGGCGTCGCGGCCGCGGACTTCTCGTTCGCGACCGGCAACACCTGCACCGCCGGCACGCAGCTCGCGCCCAGCGCCAACTGCACGCTGGCGATCCGCTACGCGCCCGCCGCCGCCGGCACCGGCAGCGCGGCGCTGACGGTCACGCACAACGCGACCGGCAGCCCGTCGACGATCACACTGTCGGGCACTGCAACGCCGGCGCCACAGGGCCGCATCGCGCTCAGCGCCACTTCGCTGAGCTTTGCCACCACGCAGGTCGGCAGCGCGTCGTCGCAGCTGGTGACGGTGCAGAACACCGGCGACCTCGCGCTGACCTTCAGTGCCTTCAGCATCAGCGGCACCCATGCCGGCGACTTCGTGCGCGGCGGCACCTGCGCCACCGCCACGCCGCTGGCCATCGCTGCGCAGTGCACGCTGCTGGTGAGCTTCCAGCCGACCGCGGCCGGCGCGCGCAGCGCGGCGCTCACGGTGCAGTCCGACGCCAGCAACGGCGCGGCGACGATCGCGCTCAGCGGCACCGCGGTGCCCGCGCCCGCGCCGGTGGTCACGCTGTCGACCGCGCTGCTCGACTTCGGCGCGCAGACCGTCGGCGGCGTCTACCCGGCGCGCAGCGTGACGCTGACGAACAGCGGCAATGCCGACCTGACGACGGTCGCCGTCACCGTGCTCGGCGACGGCTTCGCCAACGTGAGCGCCAGCGCCTGCCCGGCCATCCTGGCGGCCGGCGCGAGCTGCACCGTCGACATCCGCTTCGCCCCCACCGCGGCCGGCACCGACTACACCGGCAGCCTGCGCGTCACCAGCAACGCCGCCGGCTCGCCGCACGTCACCGGCCTCAGCGGGCGCGGCACCGCCGCCGTGGTGCCGGTACTGGCCTGGACGCCGGCGGTCGCACGCCTCGACTTCGGGCAGGTCGAGGTCGGGTCGGTCTCGGCGACCCAATCGGCGACGGTCGTCAACCAGGGCCCGGGCGGCGTCACGCTGACGCTGCTGAACGCCGTCGGCCCCGACGGTGCGGCCTTCTCGGTCAGCGCCGGCAGCTGCACGGTCGGCCAGGTGCTGTTCGAAGGCCAGGGCTGCCGCATCGACGTGCGCTTCGCGCCTGGCGCCCCCGGGGCGAAATCGGCGACGGTGCAGGTCGCCTCCACCGGCAGTGCGCCGGCCGAACTGGTGCTTGCGGGCAGCGGCCTCGGCGGCCCCAGCCCGGCGCTGTCGCTGTCGGCGACCACGCTGCCGTTCAACGGCGTGCGCGTCGGCGCGCGTTCGCTGCCGCAGGACGTGACGCTGTCGGCATCCGGCTCGGGCATCGTCGCCGTCAGCGCGATCGCCGTCAGCGGGCCGTTCACGGTGCAGAGCAAGACCTGCCCGGCCACGCCGTTCACGCTGGCCGCGGGCAGCGAGTGCGTGCTCACCGTCACCTTCGCGCCGGTGGGCGAAGGCGCGGCCAGCGGCCTGCTCAGCGTCACCAACGACGCGGTGCCGAACCTGCGCGAGGTTGCGCTCAGCGGCTCCGGCGAAACCGAGGTCGAGGCGACCAGCGGCGGCTGCTCGATCGCCGACGGCGCACGCGCCACCGATCCCACGCTCTGGGCCCTGCTGCTGGCGGCGGTGGCGGCGCTGGTCTACCGGCGGCGCGCGCGCCGCGCCGAGGCATGAGCGCACCGGGCCGTTCTCGATCACGCATGCCCGGGCACGCGACGCGGAAGGTCGCCCGGTGAACCGGACGCTGCCGCACGACGCTGCGGCGGGCGCGCCGCGCGCCACGCTGCCGTTGGGCACGCTGGCCCTGCTGGCGGCGCTGGCGGCCGGCGGCACACTGCTGGGGGCGCCGCACGCCTGGCTGCTGCTCGGCGTGGCGCCGCTGCTGGAGGAAGCCGCGTTCCGCGCCGGCCTGCACGAAGCGCTGCTGCGCCATGCCGGCGGCCTGCGCTTCGCGAACCTGGCCACCGCGCTGGCCTTCGGCGCCGCCCACGTCGCCGCGCGCGGTGACGCCTGGGCGTTCGCCGTCGCCGGGCCGGCGCTCGCAATCGGCCTCGTCTACGAACACCGGCGGCGGCTGCGCGACTGCGTGATGCTGCACGCCGCCATGAACGCCGCCTGGCTGGCCGCCGCGACCGGGTGGCGCCCCTGAGCGCCGCCCACCACGAGACCCCGAGGGAAGCCTGCATGAATCTCCGCACGACGTTCCGGCGCAGCACCATCGTCGCCGCCCTCGGCCTGGCCGCCGGCAGCGCGCACGCGCAGCTCGACTACGGCGCCTACGGCGTGCTCGACCTGTCCTACGGCCGCTTCGAGGCCAGCGGCCAGGTGCCGTTCCACCGCTACAACAGCAACTCGCTGACCGCCACCTTCGTCGGCGTGAACGCGAAGTACGGCTTCGACGGCGGCTGGGCGCCCGGCATCACGCTCGAGACCTTCCTGCGCTTCCAGGACAAGGACACCGGGCGCAACGACAACGACCCGCTGCTGTCGCGCAATGCGTTCGTCTCGCTGGCCAGCCCTTACGGCCTGCTGCGCGTGGGCCGGCTGCAGAGCTTCCTGTTCGACGCCACGGTGCGCTTCAACGCGATGGGCAACTCGGTGGCGTTCTCGCCGGCCGTGCGCCACATCTTCGCCAGCGGCAACCTGCAGGGCGTGCAGGGCGACTTCTACTGGGACCGCGCCGCGAGCTACCAATCGCCAAGCCTGGAGGGCGTGAGCTTCAGCCTGATGCACGCCCAGGCCGAGAAGGACTTCGAAGGCGGGCAGACCGGCGGCACGCTGGTCGTCAACCGCGGCCTGCTCGCGGTGGGCCTGTCGGCGCAGCGCGTGAAGGCCGACGACGGCATCGCCGATCCGACCGACGAATCGGCCGTGCAGCTGGGCGCGACCTACAACTTCGGCATCGCGCGCCTGTTCGCGCAGTACACCGCCACGCGCGACATCGGGCTGGACGTGCGCAGCAAGATCACCTCGGCCGGGGTCAACATCGCCTTCGGACCCGGCAACGTGCTGGCCCAGTTCGCGACCGCCGCCACCGAAGGGCCGGCAGTCGATCGCAAGCAGACCTCCACCAGCCTCGCCTACGTGTACCCGTTCGACAGCGTGACCGACTTCTACGTGATCGGCATGGACGACCGCGTGCGCGGCCAGACGCGCGGCCTGTCGGCTGCGGTGGGCGCTCGCTACCGCTTCTGAAAACTGCGCGGGCTGGGCGACCTAAAAGCGGGGCCCCAAACGACAACGGCGCGGTGCCCGCCCAAGCGGGCCCCGCGCCCTGAGCTCACCCCGGCGGGAGAGATACGGCGGGGCCGGGAATCAGGGCTTCTCGCCCTTGGTCGTCTCGCCCTTCTTGTTGGCGGCGGCGGCTTCCTTCTTCACTTCCTTGCGGTCGACGGTGCTGGCCGCCTTCTGCTTCTTGGTGACGCCTTCTTCGGCCTTCTGCTGGGGCGTCAGGTCGCCGGTGGTCTGGCCGGCCTTGTTGGCGGCAGCGGCTTCCTTCTTGACCTCGGCACGGTCGGTCGTCACCGCCGGCTTCGCCTTCTTGGTGACGCCTTCGTCGGCCTTCTGCGGAGCCGACAGGTCGCCGGTGGTCTGGCCGGCCTTGTTGGCGGCGGCGGCTTCCTTCTTGACTTCCTTGCGGTCGGTCTGCGCGTGGGCGCTGAGCGACGCCACGAGGGCAAGAGCGGCGGCGGCGAGGATGGAACGAGTCATTTGCATCTGTCTTCTCCTGTGATGAACTGAACACCAGTCCGGATCGTCAATCGCGATGGCGCCACTTGCCGACGGACAACCCAATAAACCTATAGGGGCATGGCATTCTAGGGGTTTAAGGCACGGGTTTCGACGACGTAGCGCCAAACCTACAGGTGTCAACGCGCGGTGTCGCCGCGCGGTTTACGCGTTCGCTTCAGTCGACGAAGAAGTCGGGAATGAAGTTGCGGGTGCCGGGCACGACGGCGTAGCGGTCGAGGTCGGTCACGCCGGCCTCGGCGAGCACCTCGTCGTCGATGAAGAAGCGGCCGGTGGTCGTTTTCGCGTCGCGCAGCAGGATCGCGTGCGCCGCGTCGGCCATGATCTCGGGCTTGCGGCACAGGTTGACGTCCACGCCCGGAATCATCTGCATCGCCGCGGTGGCGATCGCCGTGCGCGGCCACAGGCTGTTGACGGCGATGCCGAACGGCCGGAACTCGCCCGCATGGCCAAGTGTGCACTCGCTCATGCCGTACTTGGCCATGGAGTAGGCCACGTGACCCTTGAACCAGTGCTCCTTCATCGACAGCGGCGGGCTCATCGTCAGCACGTGCGGATTGCGGCCGGCCTTGGCGCTCTTCTTCAGTTCTTCCAGGCACGCCTGGGTGCAGCAGTAGGTGCCCCGCACGTTGACGCCGAACATCAGGTCGAAGCGCTTCATCGGCGTCATCGGCGTCGGCGTCAGGCTGATCGCGCTGGCATTGTTGACGAGGATGTCGATGCCGCCGAAGCGCTGCACCGCCGCCGCCACCGCCGCCGCGACGGCGTTCTCGTCGCGGATGTCCGTGGGCACCGGCAAGGCCTGGCCGCCGGCCGCGACGATCTCCTCGGCGGCGCTGAAGATGGTGCCGGGCAGCTTCGGGTTGGCCTCGGTCGTCTTGGCGAGCAGCACGATGTTGGCGCCGTCGGCGGCGGCGCGCCTGGCGATCGCCAGGCCGATGCCGCGGCTGGCGCCGGTGATGAGCAGCGTCTTGCCGGCCAGGGTGGTCGAGGTCATGCAGTCTCCTTCGGGATGTGCGGCCAGACGGCCGTCTCGATGTGGCGCGCGATCGCCGCCGCGTATTGCCGATAGGCCTTGGGGCCGGGGTGGAAGCCGTCGGCGGCCATGACGCCGCGGTTCAGGCGCAGGTCGAGGTCGACGCGCGACACGTCGCCGCGCCCGGCGGCCCAGCGTGCCAGCGCACGGTCGTGGCGGCGCGCGTCGCTGCCGGCCACCCAGCGCAGCGGCTGCGGCAGGCTGGGAAAGTCGTGCACCGGCGGCAGCGGCGCGAACACCACGTGGTGCACGCCGAGCGCGTTGCGCAGCCAGTTCGCGAGCGCCGCACGCGACGCCACCGCGCGGTGCGAGGGCACCTGCTCGATGACGTCGTTGACGCCGGTGACGATGACGGCCAGGTCGACGTGCGGCGGGCTTTCACGCTGCAGCAACTGCAGCGTCTGCGCCGTCGTCAGGCCGGACTGCGCGACGAGCCGCCATTCGACCCGCGCGCCGCAGCGTTCGGCCAGGCGCGTGCTCAGCTGGCCGGCGAACGCATCGCGCTGGTGCACCGCGCCCACGCCGGCGGCCGAAGAGTCGCCGGCGATCAGCAGCGTCAGCCGCGGACCTTCGCCGACCACGCCGTGGCGTTCGCCGCCGGCTTCCGGCAGGCGCGGCAGCCGTGCGCGCAGGCGCAGCGCCTGCGCCACCAGCAGCGGGCTCAGCACGAGCTTGGCGGTGAGCGACATCGCGTGCGCCCTAGAACTTGCTGAAGTCGGGCTTGCGCTTCTGGAAGAACGCCTGGAAGGCTTCCATCGCCTCCGGGCTGCGCAGGCGCTGGCCGAACAGTTCGCCCTCGGTGCGGATGGTCTGCAGCACCTGTTCGCGCTGCGGCGCGCGCAGCAGCCGCTTGGCGCCGCGCACCGCACCCGGCGGCAGCGCGTTGAAGCGCTCGGCGACACGCCGGGCGTGGTTCACCACCTCGCCGGCCGGCAGCACCGCATTGGCGATGCCGAACTCCACCGCCTGCTCGGGCGTGAAGGGCTCGCCGAGCAGCAGCTTCTCGGCCGCGCGCGCGTGGCCCATCAGCTGCGGCACCAGCAGGCTCGACGCGAACTCCGGCACCAGACCGAGGCTGACGAAGGGCATCGCCAGCCGCGCCTCGTCGGACACGTAGACGAAATCGCTGTGCAGCAGCATCGTGGTGCCGATGCCGATGGCCGCACCGGTGACGGCCACCACCACCGGCTTGTCGCATTCGAGCAGCGCGCGCATGAAGCGGAAGACCGGCGAGTCCATCGCGTCGCTGCCCTGGCCGGGCGGGCGCTGCATGAAGTCCTCGATGTCGTTGCCGCTCGTGAAGATGCCGGGCTGGCCCGTGATCAGCACGGCGCGCACCGCGTTGTCGGCGACGGCGGCGGCGATCGCCTCGGCCATCGCGGCGTACATCGCGATCGTCAGTGCGTTCTTCTTCTCGGGGCGCGCGATCTCGATCGTCGCGACGCCGTTCAGGGTGGCGGTCTTGATGCTCATCGTGTTGTCTCCTTCAGGCGGCCGCCAGCTCGGTCCAGTGGTCGGCCAGGTGCATCAGGTGGGCGCGGGTGTAGGCCGGCTTGTCGAGCAGGCCGTAGGCGAAGTGCGGCGCGAGCGGGGCGCGCCAGGCGTCGAACTCGTTCAGCGCCTTCGCGAGGCGGCGCACCGCATCGGGCAGCGGCTGGCCGTCGGCCAGCGCGGGCGCGCCGGGGATCGGCTCGTCCAGCGCGTGGCTCATGCGGCCGCGCGCGTCGAAGACGGCGAACGCCAGCTTGCCGACGCTGCCGCGGAACAGCGCCGACTTCAGTTCCGGAAAACCCTGCATCGAGAACTCGATGCTCTGCGCGGCGTGCTGCAGCACGCGCGCCAGGTCCCAGCCGCTCTTCGTGCGTGCGGTGGCCGGCAGCGCCTGCAGGGCCGCCAGCGCGGCCCCCACGGTCGGGAAGGTCTGCACCGCACTCATCGCGCAGCCCCCCAGCGCCAGCGGCACCGCGGCCGTGGCGACGAGAGCCTGGCGGCGGTCCACCACCTCAGAGCGCCTCGATGATGCCGGCGGCGCCCTGCCCCATGCCCACGCACATCGTCACCATGCCGTACTTCAGCTTGCGGCGGCGCAGCGCGTGCACCACGGTGGCGGCGCGGATGGCACCGGTGGCGCCCAGCGGGTGGCCGAGCGCGATGGCACCGCCCATCGGGTTGACCTTCGCGGCATCGAGCCCGCAGGTGTTGATGACGGCGAGCGCCTGCGCGGCAAAGGCCTCGTTGAGCTCGATCCAGTCGAGCTGGTCCTGTGTCAGGCCGCCGGCCTTCAGCGCCGCCGGGATCGCCTCGATCGGGCCGATGCCCATGATCTCCGGCGCGACGCCGCGCACCGCGAAACTGACAAAGCGCGCCAGCGGCTTCAGGTCGAACTGCTTGACCGCACGCTCGCTGGCGAGGATCAGCGCACCGGCGCCGTCGCTCGTCTGGCTGCTGTTGCCGGCGGTGACGCTGCCCTTGGCGGCGAACACCGGGCGCAGCTTGGCGAGCCCTTCGAGCGTGGTGTCGGGGCGCGCGCCCTCGTCCTGCGCGACCGTGCGCGTCTTCGTCTTCGTGCCGCCGCCGGCCAGGTCAGGGAAGCGGTCGACGATGTCGACGGCGGTCATCTCGTCCTTGAACTCGCCCGCCGCCTGCGCCGCCAGCGCCTTCTGGTGCGAGGCGAGCGCGAAGGCGTCCTGCGACTCGCGGCTGACCTTCCACTGCGCGGCCACCTTCTCGGCGGTGAGGCCCATGCCGTAGGCGATGCCGACGTTCTCGTCGCGGGCGAACACCTCGGGGTTGAAGCTCGGCTTGTTGCCGCCCATCGGCACCATGCTCATGCTCTCGGCGCCGCCGGCGATCATGACGTCGGCCTCGCCGACGCGGATGCGGTCGGCCGCCATCGCGAGCGCCGTCACGCCGCTGGCGCAGAAGCGGTTCACGGTGACGCCGCCCACGCTGTGCGGCAGGCCGGCGAGCACCATCGCGGCGCGCGCCATGTTCATGCCCTGCTCGCCTTCGGGGAAGCTGCAGCCGATGATGGCGTCCTCGATCGCCTTCGGGTCCAGGCTCGGCACCTGGGACAGGGCGTTGCGCACGGCGGCGACCAGCAGGTCGTCCGGGCGGGTGTTGCGGAACATGCCGCGCGGCGCCTTGCCGATCGGCGTGCGGGTGGCGGCGACGATGTACGCGTCTTGCACTTGCTTCATGGCCATGGTGTTCAGTTCCTCACCGGCTTGCCGGTCTGCAGCATCCCCATGATGCGTTCCTGGGTCTTCGGGTGGTCGAGCAGCGCGCAGAAGCGCTCGCGCTCCATCGTCATCAGGTACTCCTCGGTCACCAGCGAGCCGGCGTCGACGTCGCCGCCGCAGATCACCTCGGCGATCAGCGTGCTGATGTGGAAGTCGTGCGCGCTGATGAAGCCGCCGTCGCGCATGTTCGCGAGCTGGCCCTTGATGGTGGCGATGGCATTGCGGCCGGCCACCGGGAACACCGCCTTCGCCGGCGCACGGTAGCCGCTCTCGGCCATCGCCTTCGCCTGCGTGATGGCGACGTGCAGCAGCTCGTCCTTGTGCGGCACGACGATGTCGCCTTCGACCAGGTAGCCGAGCTTGCGGCTCTCGATGGCGCTGGTGCCGACCTTGGCCATCGCGGCGTTGGTGAAGCCGTCGGTCGCGAACTTCAGGATGTCGGCGTTGGCGTTCGCCGCCGTCGCCATCTCGGCTGCGCGGCGCGCGATGTACGCGAGGCCACCACCGCCCGGGATCAGGCCGACGCCCACTTCCACCAGGCCGACGTAGCTTTCCATCGCCGCGACACGCCGCGCGCTGTGCACGGCGAGCTCGCAGCCGCCGCCGAGCGCGATGCCGCGGATCGCGCTCACCACCGGCACCTGCGCGTAGCGGATGCGCAGCATCGCGTCCTGCAGCTTCTTCTCTTCCGGCAGGATGCCCTTGGAGCCGAGCTTCATGAACACCGGCATCAGGCTCTCGAGGTTGGCGCCGGCGGAGAACACGTCGTCCGGGCTCCAGATCACGAGGCCCTGGTAGCCCTGCTCGGCCAGTTCCACCGCCTTCAGCAGGCCTTCGGTGACGGCCGGGCTGATGAGGTGCAGCTTGGCCGTGATGCTGGCGATGAGCACCTGGCCGTCGAGCGACCAGACGCGCACTTCCTCGTTCTTCCAGACCTCGGTGCCGCTCTTCAGCGGCTCCTTCGCGCCCGAGCCGAGCACGGCCTCGGGGAAGAACTGGCGGCAGTACACGGCGAGTTCGCTCTTCGCCACGTAGGCCTTCTTCGACGGGCTCCAGCTGCCTTCCGGCGTGTGCACGCCCGAATTCGTGGCGACAGGGCCGTCGAACACCCAGGCCGGCAGCGGCGCGCTGCACAGCGCCTTGCCGGCGTCGATGTCTTCCTTCACCCAGCCCGCCACCTGCTGCCAGCCGGCGTCCTGCCAGAGCTCGAACGGGCCCTGCTTCATGCCGAAGCCCCAGCGCATCGCGAAGTCGACGTCGCGCGCGTTGTCGGCGATCGCTTCCAGGTGCACGGCGGCGTAGTGGAAGGCGTCGCGCAGGATCGCCCACAGGAGCTGCGCCTGCGGGTTCGTGCTTTCACGCAGCAGCTTCAGCCGCTCGGCGGCCGGCTTCTTCAGCATGCGCTCGACGATGGGCTCGGCCTTGCCGCCGGCGGCCACGTACTCGCCCTTGGCGGCGTCGAGGCGCAGGATGTCCTTGCCGACCTTCTTGTAGAAGCCGGCGCCGGTCTTCTGGCCGAGCGCGCCCTTCTCGATCAGGCCCTTCAACACTGCCGGCGTGGCATAGCTGGGGAAGAACGGATCGTCGGCCAGGTTGTCCTGCAGCGTCTTGATGACGTGCGCCATCGTGTCCAGGCCCACCACGTCGGCGGTGCGGAAGGTGCCGCTGGAGGCGCGGCCCATCTTCTTGCCGGTGAGGTCGTCGACGACGTCGTACGACAGGCCGTACTTCTCGGCCTCGTGGATGGTCGCCAGCATGCCGGCGATACCGACCCGGTTGGCGATGAAGTTCGGCGTGTCCTTCGCGCGCACCACACCCTTGCCGAGCGTCGTGGTGACGAAGCTTTCCAGCTGGTCCAGCACCTCGCCTTGCGTGGCCGGCGTGGCGATCAGTTCCACCAGCGCCATGTAGCGCGGCGGGTTGAAGAAGTGGATGCCGCAGAAGCGCGGCTGGATCGAACCCGGCAGCACCGCCGACAGCTTCGTGATCGACAGGCCCGAGGTGTTGCTGGCGACGATGGCGTGCGGCGCCAGGGCCGAGGCGATGCGCTGGTACAGCTCCAGCTTCCAGTCCATGCGCTCGGCGATGGCCTCGATGACGAGATCGCACTCGCCCAGCAGCGCCAGGTGTTCTTCGTAGTTGGCGGCCTGGATGCGCGCCGCGTCTTCCGGCACGCCGAGCGGCGCGGGCTTGAGCTTCTTCAGGTTGTCGATCGCCTTCGTGACGATGCCGTTCTTCGGGCCTTCCTTCGCGGGCAGGTCGAACAGGACCACGGGCACGTTGCAGTTGACGAGGTGGGCGGCGATCTGCGCGCCCATCACGCCGGCGCCGAGCACGGCGACCTTGCGGATCGGGAATCGGTTCACTTCGAAATCTCCTTACTCGACCCGGGTCCAGGTCTGGTTGCGGTAGAACGGGCCGATGAAGCCGCGCACTTCCAGCGTCTTGCCGCCGTCCTTGGGCGTGAGGCGGACCTTGTAGGTCTTGCCGTTGTTGGGGTCGAGGATGGTGCCGCCGTCCCAGTAGGCCTCGTCGGCGTTCTTCTTCACGCCTTCGATGATGGTCATGCCGGTCACGGGCTTGTCCTTGCGTGCGTCGCTGCACTTGTCGCACTTGGCGTCCTGCTTGGCCGGGTCGAGCAGCTTCTCGATCCGGCCGCCCAGCGTGCCGGCGCTGTCGGTGATGCGCACGAGCGACTTCTCGGTCTTCGTCTCGTCGTCGATCGTCTTCCACAGACCGGCCGGCGTGGCCTGGGCGAAGGCGCCACCGGCCAGGACCAGCGCCGCCGCGGCGAACATCGTCTTCTTCATCGTCGTCATCGTCTTGTCTCCCGTGGGTTGTGCGTCGGCGCTCAGAACAGCGCCTCGTCCATCGCCATCAGCGGCGCGACACCGGCGCGCGCGCTGCGGATCAGGCCGGCCGTCTCCGGCAGCAGCTTGGCGAAGTAGAAGCGCGCGGTGGCGAGCTTGGCGGTGTAGAACGGGTCGCCCGAGCCCTGCTTCGCGAGCGCGATCTTGGCACTGCGGGCGAAGAAGAACGCAAAGACCAGGTGGCCGCAGATGCGCAGGTAGTCCACCGCGGCGGCGCCCACTTCGTCGGCGTTGCCGAAGGCCTTCATGCCGAGCTCGGTGGTCAGCTTGGTGACCTTGTCGCCCAGGTCGGCGAGCGGGTTGACGAACTCCTGCATCGCCTCGTCGGTGCCTTCGTTCTCGACGAACTCGGCGATCAGCTTGCCGAACTTCTTCAGCTTCTTGCCGTTGTCGCCCAGCACCTTGCGGCCCAGCAGGTCCAGGCTCTGGATCGTGTTGGTGCCCTCGTAGATCATGTTGATGCGGGCGTCGCGCACGAACTGCTCCATGCCCGACTGCTTGATGTAGCCGTGGCCGCCGAACACCTGCATGCAGTGGCTGGTGGCCAGCCAGCCGTTGTCGGTGAAGAAGGCCTTGATGATGGGCGTCAGCAGCGCCACGAGGTCGGCGCATTCCTGGCGCTCTTCTTCGTCGTCGCTGTTGAGCTCCTTGTCGAGCAGCATCGCGGCGTAACACGCCAGCGCACGGCCGCCTTCGGCGTAGGCGCGCGCGGTGAGCAGCATCTTGCGCACGTCGGGGTGCACGATGATCGGGTCGGCCGGCTTGTCCGGCGCCTTCGGGCCCGACAGGCTGCGCATCTGGATGCGGTCCTTCGCGTAGGCCACCGCGTTCTGGTAGGCCACCTCGGTGAGGCCGAGCGACTGGTTGCCCACGCCCAGGCGCGCCGCGTTCATCATCACGAACATCGCCGCCAGGCCCTTGTGCGGCTGGCCCACCAGCGTGCCGGTGGCGCCCTCGAGCACCATCTGGCAGGTCGCGTTGCCGTGGATGCCCATCTTGTGTTCCAGCGCGGCGGCGTGGATGGCGTTGCGCTCGCCGAGCGAGCCGTCGGCGTTGACCTTGAACTTCGGCACCACGAACAGGCTGATGCCCTTGCTGCCGGCGGGCGCGTCCGGCAGGCGCGCCAGCACCAGGTGGATGATGTTCTCGGCCAGGTCGTGTTCGCCGGCGGAGATGAAGATCTTCTCGCCGGTGATCTTGTACGTGCCGTCGGCCTGCGGCTCGGCCTTCGTGCGCAGCATGCCGAGGTCGGTGCCGCAATGCGGCTCGGTCAGGCACATGGTGCCGGTCCAGATGCCGCTCGTCAGCTTCGGCAGGTACGTCGCCTTCTGCTCCGGCGTGCCGTGCGCGTGCAGGCACTCGTAGGCGCCGTGGCTCAGGCCGGGGTACATGGTCCAGGCCTGGTTGGCCGAGTTCAGCATCTCGTACAGGCACTGGTTCAGCACCAGCGGCAGGCCCTGGCCGCCGTAGGCCGGGTCGGTGCTGAGCGCCGGCCAGCCGCCTTCGACGTACTTCGCGTAGGCCTGCTTGAAGCCCTTCGGCGCCGTGACCGCGTGGCTGGCGTTGTCGAGCGTGCAGCCTTCCTGGTCGCCGCTGAGGTTGATCGGGAACACGATCTCGGCGGCGAACTTGCCGGCTTCCTCGAGCACGGCGTTGATCGTCGCGGCGTCGATGTCGGCGTGCTTCGGGAGCATCTTCAGCTCGTCGGTCACGTTCAGCAGTTCGTGCAGCACGAAGTGCATGTCGCGCAGCGGCGGGTGGTACTGGGGCATGGAGGCTCCTGGGGCGAGAGGGTTCGACGGAAAGGGAGAGGCGGTCTCAGCGGCGCGTCGTGCGCGCCGTCTTCTGGGCCGCCGGCGGGGCCGGCTGGCGGTAGTGGTCGACGACACGCGCGAAGCCGGCGCGGGCGCGGTCGAGCACGCCCGGGTTGCGCAGGAAGCGCGCGTCATGGTGCAGCGCGAGGATCAGGCCGTGGATCTCGAACAGCATCTGGTCGGCGTCGGTGTCGGGCCGCAGGTCGCCTTCGTCGATGGCGATGCGAATGGCGCGGCCGAGCGCCGCGTGCCAGGTCTTGACCATCTCGACGAGGGCGTCGCGCACCGGGCCGGGCCGGTCGTCGAACTCGACCGCGCCACTGATGTAGATGCAGCCCGAATCCAGTTCCACCGAGACGCGGCGCACCCAGCGCTCGAACAGCGTGCGCAGGCGCGGCAGGCCGCGCGCCTCGTTCATGGCGGGGAAGAAGACCTCTTCCTCGAAGCGGGCGTGGTACTCGCGGATGACGGAGATCTGCAGTTCCTCGCGCGAGCCGAAGTGGGCGAAGACGCCCGACTTGCTCATCTGCATCAGTTCGGCGAGAGCGCCGATCGACAGCCCTTCCAGGCCCATGTGCGAGGCCAGGCCGAGCGCGGCCTCCAGGATGGCGGCACGCGTCTGCTGGCCCTTGTGGAGCGTCTTCGGCGCGGTGCCGCGCGGGGCGGCGATGTGCGGAGCGGTCGGCACGTGGGCGGCAGAAAGAAACGAACGATCGTTCTATTCTGACCGCAAGCCGCGAAACCATGCCGCCGCATGCGTGAAATTTTCTAGACGACGCCGCCTAATGCCCCGGCGCGGCACCGTCACGCCGCCACGGTTGAGGTCCGGGCCGCGAATGATTTACGCTCGCGCATCATGGATGTGCTACAGCTCGATGTGTCAGGCCGTCCCCAGGCCTGGATCACGCCGCGCGAGGCGGCGGTGCTCTACGCCAGCGACGGGGTGGCCTGGACCCTGGGCGCGGCCTGCCAGGTGCTGCGCGGCGGCATCCAGCGCACCACCGGGCTGCAGTCGCGCATCGAGGTGCACCCCATCATCGCCGTGCGCGGCGCCGTGCCTTCGCGCGCCTGGCGGCAGACGCCGGCGCTGTCGAACCCCAAGCTGTTCGTGCGCGACCGCCACATCTGCGCCTACTGCGGCGGCCGCTTCCACTTCGACGAACTGACGCGCGAGCACATCCGCCCGGTGTCGCGCGGCGGCGAGGACACCTGGATGAACTGCATCACCGCCTGCCGCGCCTGCAACGGCCGCAAGGGCAGCCGCATGCCCGAAGAGGCGCACATGAGCCTGCTCTTCCTGCCCTACGTGCCCAGCCTGCACGAGGACATGATCCTGCGCGGCCGCCGCATCCTGGTCGACCAGATGGACTTCCTGCTCGCCAGCGTGCCGCGCAGCTCGCGCCTGCACGGCTGAGCGGCGTTCAGCCGAACGGCGAATAGCGCCGGCCGTCGCCGCGCCCCGGCGCGAAGCTGATGCGTCGCCGTTCCTCCAGCCCCTCGCGCCCGAAGCGGCCACGGTCGAGCCGGCCCTCGACGATCTCGTAGCCCAGCAGCGCCAGCACGCGTTCGCCCAGGAAGATCGGCCGCGCGTTGCCGTACCAGTCGACGCAGCTGGCCTTGCAGGCGTCGTCGCCACGGCCACGTTCGCCGGCCTGCAGTTCGCCCAGTGCGGCGAGCTGCAGGCCGCGCTGGCGCAGCACCAGCAACGTGGCCGAGCCCTCGCCGCCGCCATGCACGCCCGGCCGCCGTCCGCCGCGGCCCAGCAGCGGCAGGCCCAGCAGGCCTTCGCCGCCCCCGGTGTCGCGGTAGAAGAAGCCGTGCGTGCGCGACTCGCCCTGGCGCGCGCCGGCCTGCACGTGGCGGCCTTCGAGCGAGGCCGCGGTGCGCCCCAGGCGCAGCAGCGACAGGTGGAACTCGCTGCCGGCCGCGCCGGCCACCAGCGCGTGCGGGCCGATGGCCTCGATGCGCTCGACCGCATGCCCGGTGTCGACCACCGAGACCGCCGCGCCGGCGTCGGCGTAGGGCACGGCGAAGGCGCGCGTTTCGGCGCCGCCCCACAGCAGCCAGCCGCCGACGTAGCGGTTCTGCAGCCCGCCGCCGCGCGGCGCCGGCAGGCGGCGGTAGTGCTCGCGGCGCGCGCTGCCGCGGCCGTCGCCGAAGGCCGAGAGCGGCACGCGCAGCAGCGCCAGCGCGCCGGCGCCCTGCTCGGCGCCCCACATCGACTCGCCGCGGCCCTGGTCGCGCAGCAGCACGTTGAGGTGGTCGTGCCCGTCCTCCAGGAAGGACATCTGGTCGACCGGCATGCCGACAGCCTTCAGGCCGGTGGGCTCGGTGCCGTCCAGCGGCACGCGGAACACCGCCGATGCATCGCCGCGCCGCGCCGCCGTCCACACGTAGACCGAGCCGGTCGAGACGTAGAACACGCGGCCCGCCGGGCCGAGCACGGCGGTCGACTCGACCTGCGGCTCGTCGTCGGCGTCGAGGTCGATCGAGGTCACGGTGTGCAGCGCCAGCGGCTCGGTGGGGTCGAAGTCGTCGTCGCTGCGGTACACGCGCGTGGCCGGCAGGATGCGCCGGAACGCCGCCGGCGCGGCCGCCGGCCGCCAGCGCCGCCAGCCCGGCAGCAGCGTCATCGGCGGCGGGCCCCAGGGCTGCAGCAGCGTGGGTGTGTAGAACACGAGCTTGCGGCCGATGAGCCGGCTGGCGTAGTTGCGCGACGAGTAGTAGTCGTGGCTGCGCAGGTGGTAGGTGGCGCGGTGCGCCAGGCCACCGTCGGTCGACAGGTCGAAGAGGCCGATCTCGGTGCCGCCGCGCGCGTAGCTGAACCCGATGACGACCACCGTGCGCTCGCTGACGAGCAACTCGTCGTACCAGGCGCCGGCCGGGTCGGCGCCGGGCGCGTAGGCGTCGGCCATGGCGGCGGGCTGCAGCGCGTCGCCGCCCACGCGCACCGTGAAGAGCCGGCCGCGCCGCAGGATGACGAGGAACTCGCCGGCGCGCTTGACGATGCCGCCTTCGTCGACGCCGGCGGTCTGCACGTTGGTGATCGACTCGGCCGCGGCGCCGGCGCTGTCGGCGGCCATCTTGGCGGCCGGGGCGGCGGACTGCAGCGCCACGCCGGGCGCCGCCGGCGCCATCGACATCTCGCGCCGGCGCTCCTGCTGCGCGCGTTGCGCCGCGGCGCGCCAGCGGTCCAGCACGGCGACCATCTCGGCGTCGCCGGTGTACGGGGTCAGCGTGGCGGCGGCGCGCGCGGCCAGCGGCAGGCTGCAGGCCGCCAGGCCGGCGGCGGCCGCGGAGGCGAGAACGGATCGGCGGGTGAACATCGGCAGGCTCCTTCGTGTGAGGGTGTCCTGCGTTGAACGCGGCACGCGCCGGAACGGGGTTAAACCCCCCTCAAGGCGACGCCTGCCGGTTGATCTGGTCGTGCTTGGCGCGCACCGCCGCCGGCCAGCGCGACTTGATCCACGACAGCACGGCGACGATCTCGTCGTCGGCGAGCTTGCCCTCGTAGGCCGGCATCGCGGTGTTGTAGTCCGGAATGTTCGCGACCTTGCCGACGCCGTACTTCGTTAGGTTGAACAGCACCTCGTCCGGGTGGTGCCAGGTGTGGCCGCTGGCGTCGTGCGGCGGCGCCGGCAGGCGGCCGTCGGCGCCGGGCGTGCGCCAGTCGGGCTGGCCTTCGAGCTGCGCGCCGTGGCAGGACGCGCAGTGCGCGATGTAGACGCGCTCGCCCACCGCCAGCACGTGCAGGTCGTCGGGCTGCAGCGCCACACGCACGGGCGCGGCGGTGCGCTGCATCCACCAGCCGGCGCCAGCCAGCAATGCCGCCGCCACGAGCGCGAGCCCGGCCTTCGCGGTGCCGTTCACGGGCTACTTCGCCGCCGGCTCGATGGCCGTCACGGTGTAGTTGCCGCCCAGCTTCTCCACCGCGAAACGCACCTTGTCGCCGGCCTTCACGCGGTCGAGCATCTTCGCGTCCTTGACGTGGAAGACCATCGTCATCGGCGGCATGTCCAGGTTCTTGATCTCGCCGTGGCGGATCGTCAGCTTGGCGGCTTCCTTGTCGACCTTGCGGATCTCGCCGTCGGTGAGGTCGGCGGCGAAGGCGCTGCCGGCGCAGGCCAGCAGCAGGGTGGAAATGAATCGCTTCATGTCGGTCTCCTTGACGAAATGGGTTCAGCGCGCCGCGCGCGGCGCCACGTTGATGTGCCCGACCATGCCGGCCGCGTAGTGGCCGGCGATCAGGCAGGCGAAACGGAAGTCGCCCGCGCGGTTGAAGGTCCAGACGATCTCGCCACTGCGGCCCGGCGGCACGTGGGCCATGTACGGCCCGTCGTGTTCCATGCCGGGGAACTTCTCCATCAGCTTGGCGTGTTCGTCCAGCGTGGCCGGCGTGCCGATGACGAACTCGTGCATCAGCCGGCCGGTGTTGTGCACGCGCAGGCGCAGCGTCTCGCCTTCGCGCACGGCGATGCGGTCGGGCGTGAAGCGCATCGTGTCGGTCATGCGCACGTCGACCGTGCGGCGCACGGCGCGCGCATCGCCGGCGATGCCCCAGTCGGTCTGCTCGCGCTTCGCGGGGCCGGCGGGCTTGTGCGCATCGCCATGCGCCTGCGCGCCCAGCGGCAGCAGCACCAGCGCCGCAACCAGGCCGCGGCGGCGCACGTCAGTGGTGCCCATGGCCACCCCCGCCTGCCGGCTTGCGCACCTTCACCTCGACATCGGCCGCAGGCTTCGCCGCCGGCGCCATCGCGGCGCCGCCCTCGCCCGCCGCACGCGCCGGCTCGGCGAGCGCGCCGGTCCATTCGTAGGCCACGGTGCCCGGCGGGTGGCGGAACCAGCCGGGGTCCGAGTAGTCGCCGCGCGGCTGCTCGCGGCGCACCTTCAGCACGCTGAACATGCCGCCCATGCCGACGGCGCCGAAGGGGCCGGTGCCGGTCATCATCGGCGCGGTGTTGACGGGCAGCGGCATCTCCATCTCGGTCATGTCGTGCATGCCGCGCTCGCCCATCACCATGTAGTCGGGCACCAGCTTCGTGATGCGGCGCGCGACGTCGCGGTGGTCGACGCCGATCATCGTCGGCACGCCGTGTCCCATCGCGTTCATCGTGTGGTGGCTCTTGTGGCAGTGGAAGGCCCAGTCGCCCTCCTCGTCGGCGACGAAGTCCAGCTGCCGCATCTGGCCGACCGCGACGTCGGCCGTCACCTCGGGCCAGCGCGAGCCCTTCGGCGTCGGGCCGCCGTCGGTGCCGGTGACGGTGAACTCGTGGCCGTGCAGGTGGATCGGGTGGTTCGTCATCGTCAGGTTGCCCACGCGCAGCCGCACCTTGTCGCCCAGCCGCACGTTCAGGCTGTCGATGCCGGGGAAGATGCGGCTGTTCCAGGCCCAGAGGTTGAAATCGAGCATCGTCATCACCTTCGGCGTCGCGCTGCCGGGCTCGATGTCGAAGGCGTTCAGCAGGAAGCAGAAGTCGCGGTCGACCTCGTCGATCAGCGGGTGCTTCGCCTTCGGGTGCGTGATCCACAGACCGTAGAGGCCCATCGCCATCTGCACCATCTCGTCGGCATGCGGGTGGTACATGAAGGTGCCGGGGCGGCGCGCGACGAACTCGTAGACGAAGGTCTTGCCCGGCGGGATCGCCGGCTGCGTGAGCCCAGTGACGCCGTCCATGCCGTTGGGCAGGCGCTGGCCGTGCCAGTGCACGCTGTGCACCTCGGGCAGCTTGTTGGTGACGAAGAGGCGCACGCGGTCGCCCTGGCGCACGTTGAGCGTGTCGATGCCGGGGAAGACGCGGCTGTTCCAGGTCCACAGGTTGAACTCGGTCATCGTCATGATCCTGGGCGTGGCGCTGCCCGGCTCGATGTCGAAGGCGCCCAGCAGGAAGCAGAAGTCGCGGTCGGCGTCCTCGATCAGCGGATGCTTCGCCTTCGGGTGCGTGATCCACATGCCGTACATGCCCATGGCCATCTGCGTCATCTCGTCGGCGTGCGGGTGGTACATGAAGGTGCCGGGGCGGCGCGCCGTGAACTCGTAGACGAAGGTCTTGCCGGGTGCGATGCCTGGCTGGTTCAGCCCGCCCACGCCGTCCATGCCGTTGGGCAGGCGCTGGCCGTGCCAGTGGATGGTGGTGTGCTCGGGCAGGCGGTTGGTGACGAAGATGCGCACGCGGTCGCCTTCGACCACCTCGATGGTGGGGCCGGGGCTCTGGCCGTTGTAGCCCCACAGGTGGGCCTTGAAACCTTCGGTCATCTCGCGCACCACGGGCTCGGCCACGAGGTGGAATTCCTTGACGCCGTTG
>CAUJHQ010000030.1 GCA_963204815.1 Pseudomonadota bacterium
CGAGAAGAAGCTGGACTTCCAGCTCGTGCTGGAAGACCCGTGGAACGACGAGGTCGTGCGCAAGAGCAACCCGCTGTCCAAGGTGCCGTGCCTGGTGATGGAAGGCGGCGAGGCGGTGTTCGACTCGCGCGTCATCGTCGAGTACCTCGATACCCTGTCGCCGGTGGGCAAGCTGCTCCCGCCGCTGGGCCGCGAGCGCACCGAGGTGCGCACCTGGGAAGCGCTGGCCGACGGCGTGCTCGACGCGCTGATCCTCGCGCGCCTGGAAGCGCACTGGGCCGGCCGCAAGGAAGGCGAACGCTCGCAGGCCTGGATCGACCGCCAGATGCTCGCCGCCACCACCAGCCTGAAGGCCATGAGCCAGGGCCTGGGCGACAAGCCCTGGTGCGCCGGCATCCACTTCACGCTCGCCGACATCGCGGTCGGCTGCGCGCTCGGCTACCTCGATTTCCGCTTCCCGCAGGTCGACTGGCGCGCCCAGTACCCCAACCTGCAGAAGCTGGCCGAGAAGCTCGCCACGCGGCAGAGCTTCATCGACACGGCGCCGCCGAAGGCCTGAGGGCCTTCACACCATCGCGGCGGCGGCGAAGCTGTCGCTGCGCGCCAGCGGCCAGTACAGCTGGTAGACGGCATGCGGCCACTCGGCGCGGCCGGCGATGGCGTCGAGCAGCTGGCCAGGCTTCAGGAAGTGCAGCTGGTTTACGAGCAGCCGCACCTGCTGGTCGGGCGCCCGCCGCACGATGTGCGCGGCGGTGAGCCGGCCCGGGTGCTCCAGACCGGCGGCCTGCACCAGTTCCTTCAGTGCCTTCAGCGTGTTCTGGTGGAAGCGGAAGACACGCTCCATCTTGTCGGGCACGACCAGCGCCTGCTGGCGCTGCGGGTCCTGCGTCGTCACGCCGGTCGGGCAGGCACCGGTGTGGCAGGTCTGCGCCTGGATGCAGCCGAGCGCGAACATGAAGCCGCGCGCGGCGTTGCACCAGTCGGCGCCCAGCGCCAGCATGCGCGCGATGTCGAAGGCGCTCACCACCTTGCCGGCGCAGCCGATCCTGATGCGATCGCGCAGCCCCAGGCCTGTGAGCGTGTTGTGCACCAGGAGCAGGCCTTCCTGCAGCGGCGCGCCGACGCGGTCGGTGAACTCCAGCGGCGCCGCGCCGGTGCCGCCTTCGGCGCCGTCGACGACGATGAAGTCGGGCAGCAGCCCGCTCTCGAGCATCGCCTTCGAGATCGCGAACCACTCCCAGGGGTGGCCGATGCACAGCTTGAAGCCCACCGGCTTGCCGCCCGACAGCGTGCGCAGGCGCTCGATGAACTGCAGCATCTCCAGCGGCGTGCGGAACGCCGAGTGGCTGGCCGGGCTGACGCAGTCGGTGCCCACCGGCACGCCGCGCGCGTCGGCGATCTCCAACGTCACCTTCGGCCCCGGCAGCACGCCGCCGTGGCCCGGCTTGGCGCCCTGGCTGAGCTTGAGCTCGATCATCTTCACCTGCGGGTCGCCGGCATTGGCGGCGAAGCGCTCGGCGTTGAAGCTGCCGTCGTCGTTGCGGCAGCCGAAGTAGCCGGAGCCGATCTCCCAGATCAGGTCGCCGCCGTGCACGCGGTGGTGCACGCTGATCGAGCCTTCGCCGGTGTCGTGCGCGAAGCCGCCCTTCTTGGCGCCGCCGTTCAACGCCAGGATCGCGTTCGCGCTCAAGGCGCCGAAGCTCATCGCCGAGATGTTGAACAGGCTCGCGCTGTAGGGCTGCGTGCAGCTGGTGCCGCCGCCGCCGATCGTCACGCGGAAGTCGTGGCTCGCGATCTCGGTCGGCGCCATCGAGTGGTTGATCCACTCGTAGCCGGCGGCGTGCACGTCGAGCTGGGTGCCGAACGGCCGCTTGTCGGGCTCGCCCTTGGCGCGCTGGTAGACCAGGCTGCGCTGCGTGCGCGAGAACGGGTTGGCCTCGGTGTCGCTCTCGATGAAGTACTGGCGGATCTCGATGCGCACGAACTCGAGCAGGAAGCGCAGGTGGCCGATCACCGGGTAGTTGCGCAGCACCGAATGGCGCCGCTGCCGCGTGTCGCGCCAGCCGAGGCCGACGAGGAACAGGCACGCCAGCGCCGCGAAGCCGCCGACGCCGAACGCGACCCAGGTGAACGCGAACAGCAGGCAGCCGGCCGCGCTGAGGAACCACACCGTGTAGCGCACGGGAAAGTGCTGGTCGATCCGGTGCAGCCAGGCGTGCATGCAGTCTCCCTCGTCGCGCCCTGCCCGAGCGCGGGCGCATGTTAGTCGTGGCTTCGACCGCTTCGGGTCGGGGCTTGACCCCGTGCGCTCGCTATACTTCCCGCCACAGCGCCGATTTGTTCCGGATTGCGGGCGCTTCACAAATGCCGCTAAACAGGGGACACCGAGAGCCCGGTGCCCGCTTGTGAAGGCGGCGCCGGGTTTGTCGTTCATGGGTTCCATCGGTCAGGTCACTCCGCAGCAGATGCACTTCGCCGAGCCGCTGCCGCTGAAGAGCGGGGCGCGGCTCGCCGACTACACGCTCGTCTACGAGACCTACGGCACGCTCAATGCCGCGAAGAGCAACGCCGTGCTCGTGTGCCACGCGCTCAACGCCAGCCACCACGTGGCCGGGCTCGACGAGCGTGGCGCGGTCGGCTGGTGGGACAACCTCGTCGGCCCCGGCAAGCCGCTGGACACCGACCGCTTCTTCGTCATCGGCGTCAACAACCCCGGTTCGTGCTTCGGCTCCACCGGGCCGATGCACGTGAACCCCGCCACCGGCCGCATCTACGGCGCCGACTTCCCGGTCTGCACGGTGGAGGACTGGGTCGACGCGCAGGCCCGGCTCGTCACGGCACTGGGCATCGACCGGCTGGCGGCGGTCGTCGGCGGCAGCCTGGGCGGCATGCAGGCGCTGGCCTGGACGCTGCGCCACCCGCAGCGCGTGCAGCAGTGTGTGGCGGTGGCCACCGCGCCGAACCTGAGCGCGCAGAACATCGCCTTCAACGAAGTGGCGCGGCGCGCCATCGTCACCGACCCCGATTTCCACGGCGGCCACTTCTACGAACACGGCGTGGTGCCCAAGCGCGGCCTGCGCGTGGCGCGCATGATCGGCCACATCACGTACCTCTCGGACGACGCGATGGAGCAGAAGTTCGGCCGCGAGCTGCGTGCCGCCGAACTCGGCTACAGCACGCAGGAGATCGAGTTCCAGATCGAGAGCTACCTGCGACACCAGGGCGACAAGTTCAGCGAGTACTTCGACGCCAACACCTACCTCCTGATCACGCGCGCGCTCGACTACTTCGACCCCGCGCGCGAGCACGGCGGCGACCTCGCGCGCGCCTTCGCGGCGGCTCGGCAGAACCGCTTCCTGCTGGTGAGCTTCACGACCGACTGGCGCTTCAGCCCGGCGCGCAGCCGCGAGATCGTGAAGGCGCTGGTCGACAACCGCATCGCCGTCAGCTACGCCGAGATCGCGGCGCCGCACGGGCACGACGCCTTCCTGCTGGAAGACCCGCGCTACCACGGCGTGATGCGCGCCTGCTTCGAGGGGCTGCGCGATGTCTGAGCGCAAGGACCTGGAGATCATCGCCGGCCTCGTGCCCGAAGGCAGCCGCGTGCTCGACCTGGGCTGCGGCAGCGGCGAGCTGCTGGCCTGGCTGAAGCAGCACAAGGGCTGCACCGGCTACGGCGTCGAGATCGACGACGCCGGCGTGCTGGGCTGCGTGCAGCGCGGCGTCGACGTCATCCAGCTGAACCTGGAAGAGGGCCTCGCGCTCTTCGAGGACCGCAGCTTCGACGTCGTGCTGCAGATCGACACGCTCCAGCACCTGCGCAACACCGAGAAGATGCTGAAGGAGACGGCGCGTGTCGGCCGCATCGGCATCGTCAGCTTCCCGAACTTCGCCCACTGGCCGAACCGCGTGCGCGTGGCCAGCGGCCGCATGCCGGTGACGAAGGCGCTGCCGTACGAGTGGTACGACACGCCGAACATCCGCGTCGGCACCTTCGCCGACTTCGAGGTGCTGGCCACCAAGTGCGGCCTGCGCGTCGCCGACGCCTTCGGCCTGCAGGCCGGCGAGGTGGTGCGGCGCTGGCCCAACCTGCGCGCCAGCGTGGCGGTCTTCAAGTTCGAGCGGCCCTGACTACACTGCGGGCCTCATCCAAGAGGAGGCACGCATGATCGGCTACGTCACCCTGGGCACGACCGACCTGCCGCGCGCCGCGGCGTTCTACGACGCGCTGCTCGCCGAGATCGGCGCCAAGCGCACGATGGACTTCGGCCGCGGCTACGCGTGGGGTGTCTCGATGGACAAGCCGGGGCTCGGCGTCATGCTGCCTTTCGACGGCCAGCCGGCCACCGTGGGCAACGGCGTGATGGTGGCCTTTGCCGTCGACAGCAAGGACAAGGTCGACCGCGTCTACGCGAAGGCGATGGCGCTCGGCGCCAAGGACGAGGGCCCGGCCGGCCCGCGCGGCGAGGGCTTCTACGCGGGCTACTTCCGCGACCTCGACGGCAACAAGCTCAACGTCTTCTGCATCGGGTGAGCGCGATGGCACAGACCGTCGGCGTGATCGGCCTCGGGGCCATGGGTGGCGGCATGGCGCGTTCGCTGCGCCGTGCCGGCCATGCCGTCAACGTGTTCGACATGCGGCCGGAGGCCGCCGCCGCCTTCGCGGCCGAAGGCGGCACCGCCTGCGCCAGCGCGGCGCAGCTGGCCGCCGCGAGCCCGGTGGTGGTGTCGGTCGTCGTGAATGCGGCGCAGACCGAAGACCTGCTGTTCGGCAGCGGCGGCGTCGCCGCGGCGATGCAGCCCGGCAGCTTGTTCGTGATGTGCTCGACCGTCGACCCCAACGTGTCGATCGCCTTCGAAGCGCGGCTCGAAGCGCTCGGCCTGCTCTACCTGGACGCGCCCATCAGCGGCGGCGCCGCCAAGGCCGCCAGCGGCCAGATGACGATGATGACCGCCGGCCGCCCCGCGGCCTACGCGAAGGCCGGCCCGCTGCTCGACGCGATGGCCGCCAAGGTCTACCGCCTGGGCGACCGCGCCGGCGCCGGCAGCAAGGTGAAGATCATCAACCAGCTGCTCGCTGGCGTGCACATCGCGGCGGCGGCGGAAGCGATGGCGCTCGGCCTGCGCGAAGGCGTGGACGCGGCGGCGCTGTACGAGGTCATCACGAACAGCGCCGGCAACAGCTGGATGTTCGAGAACCGCATGGCGCACGTGCTGGCCGGCGACTACACGCCGCTGTCGGCGGTGGACATCTTCGTCAAGGACCTCGGCCTCGTGCTCGACACCGCACGCGCCAGCAAGTTCCCGCTGCCGCTGGCGAGCACGGCGCACCAGATGTTCATGCAGGCCAGCACCGCGGGCTTCGCGAAGGAAGACGACAGCGCGGTCATCAAGATCTTCCCGGGCATCACGCTGCCGGAGAAGAAGCAGGGGTCGTCATGATCCTCGGCTGCATCGCGGACGACTTCACCGGCGCGACCGACCTCGCGAACAACCTCGTGCGCGCCGGCATGCGCTGCGTGCAGACGATCGGCGTGCCCGCCGCGCCGTCCGGCGCGGCTTCACCGTCCAGTCCGGTGGGCGACGTCGACGCCGTCGTCGTCGCGCTGAAGTCGCGCACCGCGCCGGTGGCCGAAGCGGTGCGGGATTCGCTCGCCGCCGCGCGCTGGCTGAAGTCGCAGGGGGCGCAGCAGCTGTACTTCAAGGTCTGCTCCACCTTCGACTCCACCGCCGAAGGCAACATCGGCCCGGTGGCCGAAGCGCTGCTGGCCGAGACCGGCTCGCGCTTCGGCATCGTCACGCCGGCCTTCCCGGAAGCCGGCCGCACGGTGTTCAAGGGCCACCTGTTCGTCGGCGACCTGCTGCTGAGCGACAGCCCGATGCGCCACCACCCGCTGACGCCGATGACCGACGCCAACCTCGTGCGCGTGCTGCAGGCGCAGGTGAAGGTCACGAAGGTCGGCCTGGTGGACCACCGCACGCTGGCGAAGGGCGAAGCCGCGCTGCGCGAGCGCTTCGCGGCGCTCGAAGCCGAAGGCAACGCGCTCGCCATCGCCGACGCCGTGACCGACGACGACCTGCGCCTGCTGGCGCGCGCCGCGAAGGCGCAGCCGGTGGTGGTGGCGGGCTCCGGGCTCGCCATCGGCATCCCGGCGCTGTACGGCCTGGCGCCGAACGCGGCCGCGGCGCAGCTGCCGCCGCCGCGCGGCCACCGCGCCGTGGTGTCGGGCAGCTGCTCGGCGGCGACGAACGCGCAGGTCGCGGCCTTCCGCGACGCCGGTGGCGCCGCCTTCGCGATCGACCCGCTGGCGCTGGCCGGCGGGCGCGACCTCGTCGGCGAGGCGCTCGCCTGGGCGCGGCCGTTGCT
>CAUJHQ010000031.1 GCA_963204815.1 Pseudomonadota bacterium
CGCCATCGTGCCGCTGGTCGACGTGCCGATGTACGTGATGACGCCCGAGTTCGGCGCCGCCAGCCAGCTCGAGAAGATCGACATGCTCGACTTCGCCGAGTTCGTGGCCATCAACAAGTTCGACCGCAAGGGCGCGGCCGATGCCTGGCGCGACGTCGCCAAGCAGGTGCAGCGTAACAAGCAGGCCTTCGGCCAGCGGCCG
Organism: Pseudomonadota bacterium; assembly: GCA_963204815.1. GTDB lineage: Bacteria > Pseudomonadota > Gammaproteobacteria > Burkholderiales > Burkholderiaceae_C > Rubrivivax. Next base: position 203 of record CAUJHQ010000031.1, read on the forward strand.
GAAGAAATGCCGGTCTTCGGCACCATGGCCAGCCGCTTCAACGACGACGGCGTGACCGCGCTCTACCAGGCGCTGCTGCCGCGCCTGGCCGCGCTGGGCCTGAAGACGACCGAAGGCCGCCTGCCAGTGGCCGCCACGCGCCACAGCACGCACCAGAGCCCGATCGTGCCGCCGGCGCGCGTGCGCTACCTGGCCGACATCGCCGACGCCGTGCGCGGCTACAAGCGCCGCGCGGTGCAGCAGGCGCGGCTGGCGCGCGAAATCCAGCAGCTGCGCGAAACCGCCCGCATGCTGCAGGCCGACGACGCCACGAAGGACGGCGCAAGGAACACCGTGCTGAAGCTGGCCGACGCACGCGAAGCCACGCTCGACCCGCACGCGAAGAAGACGCTGGCGATGTGGCCCGAGATGCAGAAGGCCTACGCCGGCGACGAGTACGTGGTGAAGATCCGCGACAAGGAGATCCGCACGAAGCTCGTGCAGACCACGCTGTCGGGCAACAAGATCCGCAAGGTGGCGCTGCCGCAGTACGAGGACCACGGCGAGATCCTGAAGTGGCTGCTGCTGGAAAACGTGCCGGGCAGCTTCCCCTACACCGCCGGCGTCTTCGCGTTCAAGCGCGAGAACGAGGACCCGACGCGCATGTTCGCCGGCGAGGGCGACGCCTTCCGCACGAACCGCCGCTTCAAGATGGTGAGCGAGGGCATGCCGGCCAAGCGACTGTCGACCGCCTTCGACAGCGTCACGCTGTACGGCAACGACCCCGACCTGCGCCCGGACATCTACGGCAAGGTCGGCAACAGCGGCGTCAGCATCGCCACGCTGGACGATCTGAAGGTGCTGTACTCGGGCTTCGACCTCACGAACCCGGCGACCAGCGTCAGCATGACGATCAACGGCCCGGCGCCGTCGATCCTGGCGATGTTCATGAACACCGCCATCGACCAGAACCTGGACAAGTTCCGCGCCGACAACGGCCGCGAGCCGACCGACGACGAAGCCGCGAAGATCCGCGCCTGGACGCTGGCCAACGTGCGCGGCACCGTGCAGGCCGACATCCTGAAGGAAGACCAGGGACAGAACACCTGCATCTTCAGCACCGAGTTCAGCCTGAAGGTGATGGGCGACATCGCCGAATACTTTGTGCATCACGACGTGCGCAACTTTTACTCGGTGTCGATTTCGGGCTACCACATCGCCGAGGCCGGCGCCAACCCGATCAGCCAGCTCGCCTTCACGCTGAGCAACGGCTTCACCTTCGTGGAGGCGTACCTGGCGCGCGGCATGCACATCGACGACTTCGCGCCGAACCTGTCGTTCTTCTTCTCGAACGGCATGGACCCCGAGTACACGGTGCTCGGCCGCGTGGCGCGCCGCATCTGGGCCACGGCCATGCGCGACCGCTACGGCGCCAACGAACGCAGCCAGAAGCTGAAGTACCACATCCAGACTTCAGGCCGCAGCCTGCACGCGCAGGAGATCGCGTTCAACGACATCCGCACCACGCTGCAGGCGCTGATCGCGGTGTACGACAACTGCAACTCGCTGCACACCAACGCCTACGACGAGGCCATCACCACGCCGACGGAGGAGAGCGTGCGCCGCGCGATGGCGATCCAGCTCGTCATCAACCGCGAGTGGGGCCTGGCGAAGAACGAGAACCCGAACCAGGGTGCCTTCATCATCGACGAGCTGACCGACCTGGTCGAAGAAGCCGTGCTGACCGAGTTCGAGCGCATCGCCGAACGCGGCGGCGTGCTGGGTGCGATGGAAACCGGCTACCAGCGCGGCAAGATCCAGGAAGAGTCGATGCACTACGAGATGCAGAAGCACACCGGCGAGTACCCCATCATCGGCGTGAACACCTTCCGCAACCCGCACGGCGACCCGGTGCCCGAGACCATCGAGCTGGCGCGCAGCACCGAAGAAGAAAAGCAGTCGCAACTGAAGCGCCTGAACGACTTCCACGCCCGCCACGCCGCCGAAGCACCGGTGATGCTGCAGCGCCTGAAGCAGGCCGTGATCGACAACCAGAACGTCTTCGCGGTGCTGATGGATGCCGTGCGCTGCTGCAGCCTGGGCCAGATCACGAACGCGCTGTTCGAGGTGGGCGGGCAGTACCGGCGCAGCATGTGAATCAGAACGCGTAGACGACCCCCACCGACGGCAGCAGCGGCAGCTGGTACACCTCCTCGCGCGAGCTGTAGTCGGCGCTGTAGCGGTAGCCGGCCACGTTCTTGCGGTTGTAGGCGTTGATGAGTTCGAAGTAGGCCGTGAACGCCGGCGTGAAGCGGGCGTCGACGCGCAGGTCCAGCCGGTGGTAGGGCGGCAGTCGCTCTGAGTTGATCGGCCCATAGAGTGGCCGCACGCGGCCGTCCGGGTAGGTGCCGGTGCCGACGATGGGCGTGTACGGCGAGCCGCTGTGCACGCTCCACTTGGCGCCGAACTGCCAGCGCTCGGTCAGGCGGTACTGGCCCACCAGGTTGGCGATCAGCGGCTGGTCGAAGTCGAACGCGAAACGCTCGCCGGTGACGTCGTTGCGGCGCTCGGCACGCGCCAGGCTCACCGACGCGAAGCCCGACCAGCGGCCGCCCGGGTCCAGCTTGACCAGCAGTTCGAGCCCGCGCGCCGTGCCGCTGGCGCCGTTGCGGTACTGCGTGTCGGGGTCGGCGACGACGAGGTCGGTGAAGCGCTTGCCGTAGACCTCGGCGCGCCAGCTCCAGCCGCCGCCCAGGCGCTGGCCGACGCCCAGCGTGGCGTGCGTCGAGCGCAGGCGCATCAGACGCGGGTTGCCGATCTCGGCCAGGCTCTGGTCGATCGCCGGCGCCTGGTTGTGGCGGCCGACCGCGGCCGTGACCTGCGTGTTCGCCGGGCCGCTCCACTCCAGGCCCAGGCGCGGCTCGACGTGGCTGCGGTCGAGATGGCCGTCGCGGCTGTAACGCAGCCCGCCGATGGCCGCCCACGCGGGCGACAGGCGCCAGCGGTCGTTCACGTACAGGTCGGCCAGCGGCTGGCTCGAGCTCTGCACGCTCTGCACGCGCGGCGCGCTGGTCAGGTCGCAATCGGGGTCGAACTCGGTGCAACGCGGATCCTGGAAGTCGATGTCCAGGTCGACCCGCTGGCGCTGCAGCGAAGCGCCCACGGTGAGGTCGTGCGCGCCGCCCAGCGTCCACAGCGCCTGGTGGCGCAGGTAGTCGGTGGCGAGTTCGGCGTCGATGCGGCCGGCGCTGCCGATCTTCGTCGACTGCCGCGTCACCATGTGGCCCAGCGCCAGCGTGTGCGCGCCCCAGGCACCGAGGTCGCCGTCCCAGACCACGGCCACGCTGTCGTAGCCCTTGCGGTCGCGGCTGTCGCCGGCGAGCACCGGTTCCTGCTGGGCGATGCGGGCATCGGGCCTGACGCTGAAGTCGATGCGGTCGGCCGCACGGCTGTAGTCCAGCCGCAGGCGGTTGCGGTCGTCCAGGCTCCACAGCAGGCGGCCCTGCACGTCGCTGTAGACCGGCATCGTGAAGCTGACGCCTTCGTCCTCGTCCTCGACCTGCCGGACGACGAGGTCGAACCAGCTGCGCCGGCCGGACAGGAAGAACGACAGCTCGCTCGACAGCGGCCCCTCGACGAGCAGCGTGCCGCCGACGAAGCTGAAGTCGAGCTTGCCGCCGATGCGGTCGCTGCGCGGCCGGCGCAGCGAGAGGTCGAACACGGCGCCGAGCGCGTCGCCGTATTCCGGGCTCCAGGCGGCGCTGTACATGTCGAAGCGGCGGATCAGGTCGCCGTTGAACACGCTGGCGAAGCCGCCGGTGTGGAACAGGTAGCCGACCGGCAGGAAATCGACGTAGTAGAGGTTGTCGCTCGGGCGCGCGCCGCGCACCGCGGGCTCGCTGCTGGCGTCGCTGACCGAGGTCACGCCGGGCAGCACCTGCACCGCCTTCATCGGGTCGCCGCCGGTGCCGGGCACGCGGCCGAGTTCTTCGCGCGTCAGGCTGGACTGGCCGGCCTTGTCGCGCGCGCGCACGCCGCGGATCTCGATCGAGACGGCTTCGGGGGCGGCGGGCGCGGGCTCGTCGGCGGCGGCCGCGCTGGCGGCGGCCAGCAGGGCCAGCAGCGCCGGCTTCCATGCAGTCTGGGCGTTGGGCATGGGCCGTATGGTCGCCGATCGCGCGGCCGGCGGCCGCCGGCCGGTGACGGCGCGGCCGGTGGCCATAATGCCGCGCATGCCGTCACGGCCCGCCGCCGCCCCCGAAGCCCGCCGCCAGGCGCGGCGCGCCTGGACGCTGCTGCACCAGGACGCGAAGCAAGCGCTCGCCCTCGCGGAGGCCGCGCTGGCGGCTGCGGGCGACGACAACGCCACGCTGGCCGCCGCGCTGCTGGCGCGCGGCTTCCACCGCCTGTACTTCGCCACGCCGGCCGAGGCCGCGGCCGACCTGGAGGCCGCCTACACGATCTTCCTGGCGCGCGGCGACCGCGCCGGCCAGATCCTCGCCGCCGCCGGCCAGGCGCGCGCGATGTGGCGCAGCGGCCGCTTCCGCGAGGCGCTGGAACGCGTGCTCCCGCTGCGCGACGAAGGCCTGCAGGTGCTGCGCCACGAACAGCGTGGCGTGCTGCTGAACACCATCGCCGGCGGCTACTCGGCGCAGGGCCGCAGCGACCGCGCCTTCGCCTACATGTACGAGGCGCTGCGCGACGCCCGGCCGGCGCGCGGGCACGGATTCGACACCGTGCTCCACTGCAACATCAGCCATGAGCTGCTGCAGCTGGGCGACTGCCACGAGGCGCTGCGCCACATCGACAGCGGGCTCGACCGCTGCCGGCGCATGCAGAACCAGCGCCTGGAAAGCGTGCTGCTGATCAACCGCGTGCTCGCGCTCACCGACCTCGAGCGGCCTGCCGAGGCGCTGCCCGACGTGCGGCGGGTGCTGGAAATGCCCGCCAACCCCGACGGCCGCGGCCCGATGGCGGCGCACTTCGAGACGCTGGCGATCGCCGCGCTGCGCGCCGGCGACGCGGCGCTCGGCGCCGACCTGGTCGCGCGCGCGCACGCGGCGCCGCATGCGCCGATCCCGGACGAGCATGTCGAGCTCGCCGTCGCCGATGCGCTGCTCGCGCTGGCGCACGGCGACGCGCAGGCGGCGCTCGCCGGCGTGCATGCCGCGCGCGCGCTGGTCGAGGCGCCTGCCGAAGGCCTGAGCCTGCGCGCCCAGTGCCTGTACCTGCAGACGCTGTCCGAGGTGCACGAGCGGCGCGGCGACGCCGACGCCGCGCTCGCCGCGATGCGCCGCTGGCGCGACGTGCAGATGAAGCGCGCCGAGAACGCCTCGCAGGCGCGCTACCAGGCCGCCGCGCTGCAGACCGAGCTGCTGCGCCTGCAGCACCAGGTGGAGGAGCACGACGCCCGCCGGCGCGAGATGGAGGCCATGAACCGCCAGCTCGCGCGCCGCGTTGCCGAGGTGCAGGCGCTGCAGGCGGCGCTGCGCGACCAGGCCACGCGCGACGAGCTCACCGGCCTGTTCAACCGCCGCCACCTGAACGAGACCCTGCCGGCGATGCTGGCGCTGGCGCAACGTGAAGCACAGCCGCTGGCGGTGGCCATCATCGACCTCGACCACTTCAAGCAGGTCAACGACCGCCACGGCCACGGCGTCGGCGACCTGCTGCTGGCGGCCTTCGGCCGCCTGCTGGCCGAGAGCTCGCGCAAGAGCGACGTCGCCTGCCGCTACGGCGGCGAGGAGTTCTGCCTGCTGATGCCGCGCACCGACGCCGCCGGCGCGCGCCGCAAGGTGGGCGCGCTGCTCAGGCGCTGGCGCAGCGCGGTGTTCGACGTCGGCAACGGCCACCAGGGCGGCTTCACGTTCTCGGCCGGTGTCGCCGACTCGCAGCGCTGCCCGGGCACGATCGAGCAGCTGCTGAAGGCCGCCGACGACGAGTTGCTCGCCGCCAAGCGCCTGGGACGCAACCGCGTGCGTGCCGCCGACGCGGCGCCGCTGGCGGTGGCCTGAAAGTCTTCCAACACCCCGCAACCTCCCGGAAACCCCGCATGCCACTCCGCCCGCTCGGCCGCTCCGGCCTGCAGGTCGCCCCGCTCGCGCTGGGCGGCAACGTGTTCGGCTGGACGGCCGACGAGAAGGCCTCGTTCGCCGTGCTCGACGCCTTCGTCGACGCCGGCTTCAACCTCGTCGACACCGCCGACATCTATTCCAACTGGGTGCCCGGCCACGCCGGCGGCGAAAGCGAAAGCGTGATCGGCCGCTGGTTCAAGGCGAGCGGCAAGCGCGACAAGGTGGTGCTCGCCACCAAGCTCGGCAAGCCGATGGGCGAAGGCCGGAGCGGCCTGTCGCGGCGCTGGATGCGGCAGGCGGTGGAAGACTCGCTGCGCCGCCTGCAGACCGATCGCATCGACCTCTACCAGTCGCACGACGACGACGCCGGCACGCCGCTCGAAGAGACGATGGGCGCCTTCGCCGAACTCATCCGCGAAGGCAAGGTGCGCGCCATCGGCGCTTCCAACTTCACGGCGTCGCGGCTGGCCGAGGCGCTGGCCGTCAGCGCGCGCCTGGGCCTGCCCCGCTACGAAACGCTGCAGCCGCTGTTCAACCTGGCCGACCGCGCGCCCTACGAAGCCGAACTGCAGCCGCTGTGCGTGGCCGAAGGCGTGGGCGTGATCAACTTCTACGGCCTGGCGCGCGGCTTCCTCAGCGGCAAGTACCGCAGCGAAGCCGACCTGGGCAAGAGCCCGCGCGGCGGCGGCGTCAAGGGCTATCTCAACCCGCGCGGCCACCGCATCCTGGCGGCGCTGGACGCGGTGGCGGCGCGCCACGGCGCCACGCCGGCGCAGGTGGCGCTGGCCTGGCAGATGGCGCAGCCGGGCATCGTGGCGCCGATCGCCAGCGCGACCTCGGTGGCGCAGCTGCAGGAGCTGCTGGGCGCGGCCACGCTGGTGCTCACGGCCGAAGACCGACACGCGCTGGACATCGCGAGCCAACCCTGATCTGGGGATAATGGTGGATGGAAACATCCACGTTCATCGCCCCGTCGCGCTTCGACGACCCGGCTGCCGCACTGGCCCAGGTGCGGCTCATCTACGACACCAGCATCGCCCACCTGCGCGAGCAGATGCACCGCTTCGTCGGCGGTGAACAGCTCGCCAGCCACGTGCGCGCCTGCTACCCGTTCGTGCGCGTGCAGACCAGCACCGTGGCACGCGCCGATTCGCGCCTGAGCTACGGCTTCGTCTCCGGCCCCGGCGTCTACGACACCACGCTGACGCGGCCCGACCTGTTCGCCGACTACTACCTCGAGCAGTTCACGCTGCTGCAGCAGAACCACCACGTCACGCTCGAGGTGGGCACGAGCGCGCAGCCGATCCCCGTGCACTTCAGCTTCGCCGAGCACGACCACATCGAAGGCTCGATGTCGGCCGAACGCCGGCTGCTGATGCGCGACGTCTTCGACCTGCCCGACCTGGGCGCGATGGACGACGGCATCGCCAACGGCACGCACGAGCCGCGCCCCGGCGAAGCGCAGCCGCTGTCGCTGTTCACGGCGCCGCGCGTCGACTACAGCCTGCACCGCCTGCGCCACTACACCGGCACCGCGCCCGAGCACTTCCAGAACTTCGTGCTGTTCACGAACTACCAGTTCTACATCGACGAGTTCATCAAGCTGGGCCACAGCCTGATGGAGGACCCGGCGAGCGAGTACGTCGCCTTCGTCGAGCCCGGCAACGTGGTCACGCGGCGCAAGGGCCTGCCGGCGTTGCCGGGCGACGAGTACGGCAAGGAGCCACCGCGCCTGCCGCAGATGCCGGCCTACCACCTGGTGCGGCCGCGCAGCGGCGGCATCACGATGGTGAACATCGGCGTCGGCCCGGCGAACGCGAAGACCATCACCGACCACATCGCCGTGCTGCGCCCGCACGCCTGGCTGATGCTGGGCCACTGCGCCGGCCTGCGCAACACGCAGCAGCTGGGCGACTACGTGCTCGCCCACGGCTACGTGCGCGAGGACCACGTGCTCGACGAAGACCTGCCGCTGTGGGTGCCGATCCCGCCGCTGGCCGAGGTGCAGCTGGCGCTGGAGCAGGCGGTGGCCGACGTCACGCAGCTCTCCGGCTACGAGCTGAAGAAGATCATGCGCACGGGCACCGTGGCCAGCACCGACAACCGCAACTGGGAACTGCTGCCGCAGCGCACGCCCGAGCGCCGCTTCAGCCAGAGCCGCGCGGTGGCGCTCGACATGGAGAGCGCGACGATCGCCGCCAACGGCTTCCGCTTCCGCGTGCCCTACGGCACGCTGCTGTGCGTGAGCGACAAGCCGCTGCACGGCGAGATCAAGCTGCCCGGCATGGCCAACCACTTCTACCGCGAGCGGGTCGACCAGCACCTGCGCATCGGCATGCGCGCGGTCGAACTGCTGCGCCAGGAACGCCCGGGCCGGTTGCACAGCCGCAAGCTGCGCAGCTTTGCCGAGGTGGCGTTCCAGTAGAAGCGTTCGAGCTTCTTTACATGCAGATCAAACTGCGGCTGGGCAACGCTTGATAGAACCGGTGCGTGTCCCGTACCGTCCTCCTTCTCGCCTGCGTGCTGGCCGGTTGTGCCGGCGTCGCCCCGCCGCCGACCCCGGCCGCCGCCACCGCGCCGGCCCCGCCCGAGGCCTGGCGCCAGCCGCTTGCCGGCGCCACCGCCTGGCGCGGTTTCGGCGACCCGCTGCTGACGGCACTGGTCGATGAAGCGCTCGCCGCCAACCCGGATCTGAAGCGCGCGCGCGCCGCGCTGGCGCAGGCGCGCGCACAGCGCGACGTCGTCGCCGCCGGGCAGTCGCTGCAGCTGGGCAGCTCGGCCAGCGCCGAGCGCAACCGCAGCGGCGGCTTCTCGTCGAACAGCCTCAGGGCGGGCCTCGATGCGAGCTGGGAGGTCGACGCCTTCGGCGCCCTCGGCAACGCCGGCGCCGCCGCGCTGGCCAGTGCCGACGCCAGCGCCGCCACGCTGGACGCGACGCGGCTGTCGATCGCCGGCGAAACGGCGCTCGCCTACCTGCAATGGCTGGGCACGCGCGAGCAGTTCGCCATCGCGCGCGACAGCGTCGCCGGCCAGGCCGCCACGCTGGAGATCGTGCAGTGGCGCGTGCAGGCCGGCCTGGCGAGCGCGCTCGACGCCGAGCAGGCGCGTGGCAACCTCGAACAGACGCGCGCCCAGCTGCCCGCGCTGCAGAAGGCGCTGCTGACCAACGAGCACCGCCTGGCGGTGCTGACCGGCCGCGCGCCGGCCGCGCTGTCCACGCGCCTGGCCGCCGCGCCGGCCGCGCGGCCCGAGCTGCCGTCGCTGCCCGCCGCCGGCCTGCCCGCCGACACGCTGCGCCGCCGCCCCGACGTGCGCGCCGCCGAGCTGCAGGCCACCGCGGCCTGGTACACGCTGGCGCAGCGCGAGGCGGAACGGCGGCCCGCGTTCCGCATCAGCGGCAGCCTGGGCTGGCAGGCGGCCACGCTGTCGACGCTGGGCGGCCCGGCCTCGCTGGTGGCCGGCATCGCCGCCGCGATCGACTGGCCGCTGCTCGACGGCGGCGCCGCGAAGGCGCGCGTGGCCGCGCAGCAGGCCGCGCTGGACGGCGCGCAGGCGCAGTACGAAGGCGCCGTGCTGACCGCGCTTCAGGACGTGGAGGACAACCTCGTCGCGCTCGCCACCGGCGGCGAGCGCGTGGCGCTGCTGGGCCGCGCCGACGAAGCCGCCGACGCCGCGCTGCAACTCGCCCGCCACCGCTACCAGGCCGGCCTGGTGGACTTCACGACGCTGCTCGACGCGCAACGCAGCGCGCTGTCGACGCGCGACACGCTCGCCGCGGCCCGCACCGAGCTCTGGCTGGCGCACGTGCGCCTGGCCAAGGCCCTCGGCGGCGCCTGGCCGGCGCAGGAATGACCAGATGAACCCGACCGCCACAGAACCCGCTCCCGACAACGCCCTCGACTCGCTGCTCGGCAGCGGCCACCGCCGCCCCTGGTGGCGCCGCGCCTCGCTGTGGATCGGCATCGTCGCCATCGCGCTGGCGGCCGGCGCCTGGTGGGCCTGGCAGCAGCGCGCCGCCAGCGCCGCCGCGCCCCGCTACGCGACGACGCCCATCGCGCGCGGCACGCTGGCCATCACCGTCACCGCCACCGGCACGCTGCAGCCGACGCGCTCGGTGGCCGTCGGCAGCGAGCTGTCGGGCACCGTGACGCGCGTGCTCGTCGACGTCAACGACCGCGTGAAGAAGGGCCAGGTGCTGGTCGAGCTCGACACCGCGAAGCTGAAGGACGCCGTGGCCGGCGCGCGTGCCGACCTCGACGCCGCGCTCGCCCGGGAACGCCAGGCCGAGGCCACCTTGAAGGAGGCGCGCGCCAGCCTCGCGCGGCTGGAAGAGGTGTCGCGCCTGTCCGGCGGCAAGGTGCCGTCGGCCGCCGAGCTCGACGGTGCGCGCGCCGGCACCGAGCGCGCCGTCGCCGACCGTGCCGCCGCCGCGGCCGCCGCCGCGCAGGTGCGCAGCGCGCTGTCGACGAACGCGACCAACCTGTCGAAGGCCGCGATCCGCTCGCCCTTCGACGGCATCGTGCTGTCGCGCAACGTCGAGCCGGGCAACGCGGTGGCGGCGTCGCTGCAGGCCGTCACGCTGTTCACGCTGGCCGAGGACCTGACGAAGATGAAGCTCTCGGTCAACGTCGACGAGGCCGACGTCGGCCAGCTGCGCGAAGGCCAGCGCGCGCGCTTCACGGTCGCCGCGCAGCCCGGCCGCCAGTACCCGGCGGTGGTCACGCGCGTGGCCTTCGGCTCGACGACGACCGACAACGTCGTCACCTACACGACGCAGCTCGACGTGCAGAACGCCGACCTCACGCTGCGCCCCGGCATGACGGCCACCGCCAGCATCGCCGCCACCGAACGCGCCGGCGTGCTGCTGGTGCCCAACAGCGCGCTGCGGTTCACGCCGAGCAACGGCAGCGCCGCGGCCGGCGGCCTGGTGTCCAAGCTGATGCCGCGGCCACCCGGCATGGGCGGCCGCCGCGGTGCCGCGCCGGCCGGCGGCAACGAGGGCACGGTGTGGGTGCTGAAGGACGGCGCGCCGGTGGCACTGAAGGTCACCAAGGGCCTCAGCGACGGCCGCCAGACCGAGGTGTCGGGCGACGGCGTCGCCGAAGGCCTGGCGGTCGTCACCGAGCAGCTGAGCGCGGTGGCGAAGTGAGCCCGCTGATCGGCCTCACGGCCATCACCAAGACCTACGGCAGCGGCACGGCCGCGTTCCGCGCGCTGCGTGGCGTGGACCTCGCGGTCGACGAGGGCGAGTTCGTCGCCGTGATGGGGCCCAGCGGCTCGGGCAAGTCGACGGTGATGAACCTGATCGGCCTGCTCGACACGCCGACCTCGGGGCGCTACGACTTCCGCGGCGTCGACGTCACCGGGCTCACGCGCGACCAGCGCGCGCTGCTCAGGCGGCGCCACATCGGCTTCGTCTTCCAGGGCTTCCACCTGCTGGCGCGCACCAGCGCACAGGAGAACGTGGAACTGCCGCTGCTCTACCGCGGCGAAGGCGCGAAGGCGCGCCACGAACACGCGCGGCGCGCACTGGCGCAGGTGGGCCTGGAAGGCTGGGAGCACCACACGCCGGCCGAGCTGTCCGGCGGCCAGCAGCAGCGCGTGGCGATCGCGCGCGCCATCGTCACCGAACCGACGCTGCTGCTCGCCGACGAACCCACCGGCAACCTGGACAGCGAGCGCGGCCGCGAGATCATGGGCCTGCTGGCGGCGCTGAACCGCGAGCACGGCATCACCGTGCTGATGGTGACGCACGAGCCCGAGATGGCGGCCTACGCGCGCCGCACCGTGCGCTTCAAGGACGGCCTGATCGCCGGCGACGAACTCGCCGCCGGCACGGCCGCGGTGGGGGCCTAGATGTTCTGGAGCACGCTGCTGCTGGCGCTGCGCGCGATCCGGCGCAACCTGATGCGTTCGTTCCTCACCACGCTGGGCATCGTCATCGGCGTCGGCGCGGTGGTGACGATGGTCACCGTGGGCAACGGCGCGACGAAGGCGGTGCGCGCGCAGATCGAGAGCCTGGGCAGCAACCTGCTGCAGGTGCGCCCCGGCCAGCGCCTGGGGCCGGGGCAGGCCAGCGCGGGCGCGCCGCCGTTCAGGGTGGCCGACGCGGCCGCCATCGCCACGCAGCTCGGCGGCATCGCCGCCGTCGCGCCCGAGGTGCGCAGCGCCGTCACCGTGGTGGCCGACGGGCGCAACTGGTCGACCACCGTCACCGGCACCACCAACGACTACTTCACCACCGGCAACTGGACGCTGGCCGACGGCCGCACTTTCGAGCCCACCGATCTGCTGGCCGGCGCGTCGGTGTGCGTCATCGGCGCCACCGTGCGGCGCGAGGTGTTCGGCAGCGCCGACGCGCTGGGCCGCAGCCTGCGCGTGCGCAACTTCACCTGCGAGGTGATCGGCGTGCTCGCCTCCAAGGGCCAGGCGGCGATGGGCCTGGATCAGGACGACACCGTCGTCATGCCGGTCGTGACGGCGCAGCGGCGGCTCACCGGCAGCACGCGCGTGAACACGCTGCTGGTGTCGTTGCAGCCCGGCGCCGATGCCGAGCACGTGAAGGCCAGCCTCGCCCAGCTGCTGCGCGAACGCCGCAAGCTCGGCCCCGGCGACGACGACAACTTCAACGTGCTGGACACGCAGCAGCTCGCCGAGACGCTGTCGGGCACGACGGCGCTGCTGACCAGTCTGCTCGGCGCCGTGGCGGCGGTGAGCCTGCTGGTGGGCGGCATCGGCATCATGAACATCATGCTGGTCAGCGTGACCGAGCGCACGCGCGAGATCGGCCTGCGGCTGGCCATCGGCGCGCTCGAACGCGAGGTGCTGGCGCAGTTCCTCATCGAAGCGGTGGTGCTGGCCGCGCTGGGCGGACTGGTGGGGCTGCTGCTGGCCACCGGGGCGTCCATCGGGCTGGCCGCGCTGCTGCGTGTGCCGTACGAGTTCCAGCCCGGCATCAACCTGCTGGCCTTCGTGTTCTCGGCCGCGATCGGCGTCGTCTTCGGCTACGTGCCGGCGCGGCGGGCGGCGCGGCTCGATCCTATCGAGGCGCTGCGGCACGAGTAGCCGCGCCCGCCGCCAGCAGCGGCCGCATCGCCAGCACGCCCAGCAGCGGCCCGAGCGCCAGCCACGGCAGCAGCGCCGCCAGCGCGTGCTGCTGCGCCAGCCGCACGAAGAGCTCGATGCTGGCGACCGAGATCGCGAAGCCGATGCTGTTGGCCAGCGTCAGCACGCTGCCCACCAGCGCCGGCGGCGCGTTGCCGGCGGTGAGCGCGCTGAACTGCGGCGAGTCGCCGGACACCGTGATGCCCCACAGCACGAGCCAGCCGTAGAACAGCCACGCCGGCGCGCCCAGCGCCAGCGGCGCGGCCACGCAGCACAGGCCGCTGACCGCGAGTTGCGCCGAGGCCACGCGCGCGCTGCCGTAGCGGCGCGCCAGCGTGCCGCCGGCGGCGCAGCCCAGCGCGCCGGCGCCGAGCACGATGAACGCAGTCCACGACAGCGCGCTGCCGGCCAGCCGGGTCGCCAGCACCAGCGGCACCAGCACCCACATCGTGTACAGCTCCCACATGTGGCCGAAGTAGCCCAGCACCGACGCGCGCACGCGGCGGTCGGTGGCCGCCGCCCACAGCGCCGCCAGCCGCAGGCCGACGATGCGCCCGTGCACCGGCGCCGGCTCCGGCACCAGCATCACGAGTCCGATGCCGGCCAGCGCCGAGGCCAGCGCGACGCCGTGGAAGACGAGCGTCCAGTCGCCGCCGGCGGCCATCGCGCGCAGCGCGTGCGGGCTCGCGCTGCCGAGCACCAGCGCGCCGATCAGGAAGCCGAGCGCTGGCCCCAGTCCGCGCGGGAAGCACTGGGCCGCGATCTTCATGCCCACCGGGTAGATGCCGGCCAGGCACACGCCGGTGGCAAAGCGCCAGCCCCACAGGGCGTCGAACGAGGCGGCGCTCAGCACGGCGGCCTCGGAGCACAGGGCGCTGGCCAGCGCCGACAGCAGGAAGACGCGGCGTGCCGGAAAGCGGTCGGCGATCGACAGCACCGCGAAGCCGAGCGCGCCGGCGATGAAGCCCAGCTGCACGGCGGCCGTCAGCGTGCCGACCGCCGCCACCGGCCAGCCGAAGCCGGCCTGCAGGTCCGGCATCACCGCGTTGACGGCGAACCACGGCGAGGTACCGGCAAGTTGCGCCAGCACAAGCACTGGCAGCACGCGGCGCGGCACAGTCGTCTCGGGTTCCGCCATATGCCAGACCGTATCAGACGCTCGCCGCCGCCGCCGCGGGGGCACTGCTCTTGTGCCGGGCAGGCCGATCCCGTACAACGCCTTTCAGTGGTCGCGCGGCGCGTGTCCCACGCCGCTCGAGCGCGACATCCAAGCGACATCAGCGCGAAGGAGAACCCGCCATGCCCAGCCCAGTGAACGGCGCCAGCGTCGCCATCGAGAAGATCCGCACGCTGGCGCTCGTCGGCCCGTCGGCCGCCGGCAAGACCAGTCTGGCCGAAGCGATGCTCGCGAAGGCCGGCGCCATCGGCGCCGCCGGCAGCCTGGAACGCGGCAGCACGGTGAGCGACTTCGACCCGCTCGAGCGCCGCATGCAGCACTCGCTGAACGCGAGCGTGATGCACCTCGACCTGGGTGACACCCGCGTGCACTTCATCGACACGCCCGGCGGCCCCGACTTCCTGGGCCAGAGCCTGCCGGCACTGGAAGCCGTGGAGACGGCCGCCATCGTCATCAACGCCGCCGCCGGCGTCGAGCCGATGGCCGTGCGCATGATGGACTACGCGGCCTCGCGCCACCTCGACCGCCTGATCATCGTCAACAAGATCGACGCCCAGGGCGTCGACCTGGCCGGCGTGCTGGCGCAGATCCAGGCCGCGTTCGGCAAGGAATGCCTGCCGCTGAACCTGCCGGACGCCGGCGCGGCGAAGGTCGTCGACTGTTTCTACAACCGCGAGGGCCACAGCGACTTCGGCAGCGTCGACGCCGCGCACCGCGCGCTGGTGGAACAGGTGGTCGAGGTCGACGCGGCGTTCGTCGACCGCTACCTGAACGATGGCGACGTCGACGCCAGCGAGCTGCACGCGCCGCTCGAGCAGGCGCTGCGCGAAGGCCACCTCATTCCGGTGTGCTTCGTGTCGGCACGCAGCGGCGCCGGCGTGGCCGAACTGCTGGACGTCATCGTCAAGCTGCTGCCGAACCCGACCGAGGCCAACCCGCCCGACTTCCTGAACGGCGAAGGCGCCGCCGCGGTGCCGATGCACGCCGTGCCGGACGCGTCGCGCCACGTGCTGGCGCATGTGTTCAAGGTCACGGTGGACCCGTACGTGGGCAAGCTGGGCATCGTGCGCGTGCACCAGGGCACGATCACGAAGGACAGCCAGCTCTTCGTCGGCGACGGCCGCAAGCCCTTCAAGGTGGGTCACCTGTTCATGCTGCAGGGCAAGGACCACGTCGAAGTGCCGCGCGCGCTGCCGGGCGACATCGTCGCCATCGCGAAGGTCGACGAACTGCACTTCGACGCCGTGCTGCACGACGCCGCCGAAGACGACCACCTGCACCTGCTGCCGCTGGACTTCCCGGTGCCGGTGCACGGGCTGGCGATCGAGCCCAAGCGGCGCGGCGACGAACAGCGCATGTGGGAGATCCTGACGAAGCTCGTCGACGAGGACCCGTGCCTGAAGATCGAGCACGTCGCGGCGACCAACGAGACCATCGTCTACGGTCTCGGCGAGCTGCACCTGCGCGTGCTGCTCGAGCGCATGCGCGAGGTCTACAAGTTCGACGTCAACACGCGGCCGCCGCGCATCGCCTACCGCGAAACCATCACCGCGCACGCCGAGGGCCACCACCGCCACAAGAAGCAGACCGGCGGCGCCGGCCAGTTCGGCGAGGTGTACCTGCGCGTGGAGCCGCTGCCGCGCGGCGCCGGTTTCGAGTTCGTCGACCAGGTCAAGGGCGGCGTGATCCCGACCCAGTTCATCCCCGCCGTCGAGAAGGGCGTGCGCGAAGTGCTGACCACGGGCGCGATCGCCGGCTACCCGGTGGTGGACGTGCGCGTCACCGTGTACGACGGCAAGCACCACAGCGTGGACAGCAAGGAGATCGCCTTCGTCACCGCCGGCCGCAAGGCCTTCATGGCGGCCATCCGCGAAGCGCGGCCGATCGTGCTGGAGCCCATCGTGCACGTGGAGATCACCGCGCCCGACATCGCGATGGGCGACATCACCGGCGACCTCTCCGCCAAGCGCGGCCTCGTCAACGGCACGGCCAATGGCGCCGCGGCGACGATGATCGTGCGTGGCCAGGTGCCGCTGTCGGAACTGTCGGGCTACCAGTCGCGCCTGAACGCGATGACGAGCGGCCAGGGCCGCTACACGATCGAGCTGTCGCACTACGAGCCGGTGCCGCCGACGGTGCAGCAGCAGCTGACGAGCCAGCACCAGGTGAAGGACGAGGATTAACCTCAGGACATCAGGGGCTTAAGCGCGGGCCCCTACACTTCGCCCCGTCGAAAGGGGAGTAGCACGCGGCGCCCTGCCGCGGCGGCCCCCCGTCAATACGGAAGTCAGCGCCCGCTGGCTTCCCGGGACCGCAGGGGCCTCCCCCGCAAGACCTTTCGGCGCGAACCTCAACTCAAACTGGGAGAGTGTCCATGGACACCATCGCGCCGGCCTGGCTGTGGGCCGTGTTCGTCTTCGCCGTCATCGTGGCGTTGTTCATCGACTTCGTCGTGCTGAAGAAGCAGGGCGCGCACAGCGTCACCGTCAAGGAGGCGCTGAACTGGTCGATCGTCTGGGTGGCCGCGAGCTTCGCGTTCAACGGCCTGTTCTGGTTCGCCGTCTACCAGGACCACGGCGCCGCACTCGCCAACACGAAGAGCCTGGAGTTCCTCACCGGCTATCTCATCGAGAAGAGCCTGGCGGTGGACAACATCTTCGTGTTCCTGATGATCTTCACGTACTTCGCGGTGCCGCCGGAGTTCCAGAAGCGCGTGCTGATGATCGGCATCGTCGGCGCGATCGTGCTGCGCACGGTGATGATCCTCGTCGGCTCCTGGCTGATCTCGGAGTTCCACTGGGTGCTGTACGTGTTCGGCGCCTTCCTCGTGCTTACCGGCATCAAGATGTGGTGGGCCGCCGGCAAGGAACCCGATCTCGAGAGCAACCCCGCGCTGAAGCTGCTGCGCCGCGTGCTGCCGGTCAGCAAGAACTTCGACGGCGAGAAGTTCTTCACCATCGAGAACGGCAAGAAGATCGCGACGCCGCTGCTGCTGGTGATCGCGCTCGTGGGTCTGACCGACGTGATCTTCGCGGTCGACTCGATCCCGGCGATCTTCGCGATCACCTCCGACCCGTTCATCGTGCTGACGTCCAACGTGTTCGCCATCCTCGGCCTGCGCGCGATGTACTTCCTGCTCGCGGCGGTGGCGGCGAAGTTCCACCTGCTGAGCTACGGCCTCGCGGTGGTGCTGGTGTTCATCGGCACGAAGATGCTGCTGATCGACGTCTACAAGATCCCGGTGCTGCTGTCGCTGGGCGTGGTGGTCGCGATCCTCGGCGTGACGATGGTCTGGAGCCTGAAGACGGCGCCGCGCCTGCGCACCGACGAGCCCAAGGCCAGCACCTGATGCCGGCGACCGCACCGCGCTGAGCGGCGCGGCCTTCGTGTGCCCTTGCGGGGCCCTCGCACCGATGCGTGCGAGGGCCCCGCGTCCTTTGGTGGGTGCAGGAACGGCTCTCATCGCAGTTGCGAATCATTCTCACTTGCAATACAGTGTGCGACATGGACACCGCCCTGCACGCGCCGCCCTTGCCCCGCAGCGCCCCGAGGCCGATCGCGACGCTGGCGGTCCTGGCGGGCCACGGGCTGATGCTGTGGGCACTGCTGCAACTGGCCGTGGTGGAACGCATCGTCCAGGCGGCGGCGCCGCTGGTGGTGCGCATCGTCGACGCGCCGGCGGAACAGCGTCCCGCGGTGGCGCCGCTGCCCACCCCGCCGCGCGAGGCGCCGCCGAGCCTGCCGCCGCTGTCCGCGCCGGCGGTGGTGGTCGAGGCGGCGCCGCCGGCGCCAGCCGTGGTGGCGGTCGCCGCCGCGCCGGCGGCCGTCGCCCTGCCGGCCCCGGTGGCGGCACCCGCCGCCCCGGTCACGGCACCGGCCACCGTGGCGCCACCGGCGCCCGCGGCACCGCTGCGCGTGGCCGCCAGCGCGCTGCGCTACCGCGTCGAGCCACCGGTCGTGGTGCCGCGCCTGTCGCGCCGGCTGCGCGAGAGCGGCACCGTGCTGCTGCACGTCGTCGTCGATGCACAGGGCCTGCCGCGCAGCGTGAGCCTGCGCCAGAGCTCCGGTTTCGCGCGCCTGGACGAGCAGGCGCTGGGCGCCATGCGTCAGGCGCGCTTCGTCCCCTGCACCGCCGACGGCCGGCCCGTCGAGTGCGAGTCCGACGCCCCCGTCGTCTACGAACTGGAGAACTGACCCCATGAGCCGAAAGCTCACCACGCTGGGCGCGCTCGCCGCCGGCTTCGGCTTCGTGCCGCCACTGCAGGCGCAGGACGCGCCCGACGCCGCCACGCTGCCGGCGGTGCGGGCCCGGGCCGCCGCCGAGCCCGAGGGCCGCGACGCCTACCAGGCGACCCACACCACCGCCGGCAAGGGCCGGCAGGAGCTGCGCGACATCCCGCAGGGCGTGACCGTCGTCACCGAGAAGCTGATGGACGACAAGGCGCAGGACACGCTGAAGGCGGCGCTGCACGGCGTCGGCGGCATCACCTTCGAGGCCGGCGAAGGCGGCGGCATCGGCGACCTGATCCGCCTGCGCGGCTTCTCGGCGCGCGGCGACATGTACATCGACGGCCTGCGCGACATCGCCCAGTACAACCGCGACAACTTCAACGCCGACCGCGTGGAGGTGCTGCGCGGCGCGGCGTCGATGCTCTACGGCCGCGGCTCCACCGGCGGCATCGTCAACCAGGCGAGCAAGGCGCCGACGCTGTTCGCGCCGAGCGAGATCGCGGTGACGCTGGGCACGTCGGAGTACGTCCGCGCCACCGTCGACGTCAACCAGCGCACCGGCGAGGACGCGGCCCTGCGCGTCAACGCCATGCTGACGCAGGCCGAGAGCACGCGCTCGGGCGGCGCCGGCGGGCCTTCGACGAACCGCCTGGGCGTGGCGCCGACCTTCCGCTGGGGCATCGGCACGCGCGACGAGTTCAGCGTCGGCCTGTACCACCTGCAGTACGACGACGTGCCCGACTACGGCTTCCGCTGGTACCAGGAACGGCCGGTCGATGCGGCCGCGCAGCGCTGGTACGGCAGCGCGTCCGACTACCAGCGCGACGCGGCCACCGTGGGCACGCTGTCGCACCTGCACCGCTTCGACGGCGGCGGCGAGCTGAAGACGACGCTGCGCGAAGGCCGCTACAAGCGCGACCTGTGGGCCACCACGGCCGGCTTCGCGGCGCCGCTGCCCGGCAGCCTGGACCAGGTGACCGACAGCACCGCCATCTCGCGCGGCAACCAGACGCGCGGCGCCGAAGACCACCACCGTTTCCTCACCAGCGACTACAGCGGCCGGGCCCGGTGGTTCGGCCTCGATCACGCGCTGCTGGCCGGCGCCGAGGTGGCGCGCGAGCGCACCCATGTCTACAGCTACGCCGGCGTGCCGGCGAAGGCGAACACGACCTGGGGCGACGCGAGCGGCACCGGGGCCGTCGTCGACACCCGCGTGGCCGCGCCGCAGACGGACTTCTCGGCGCGCACCGTCGGCGTCTATGCGCAGGACACGCTGGCGATCACGCCGACCGTGAAGCTCGTCGGCGGCCTGCGCTTCGACCGCTTCGAGGCCGAGTACACCAGCCTGGCCTTCACGCCGCAGGTGACCTGGCAGCGCAACGACAGCCTCTGGAGCCGGCGCGCCGGCCTGCTCTGGCAGCCCGACGCACAGAGCACCTACTACGCGAGCTGGGGCACCGCGTTCAACACCACCGGCGACCTCTACCAGTTCGGCGTCGCCGGCGGCACGCCGGAGGCGCGCGAGGCCGCGGCACAGCGCAGCGCCGCCACGCCACCGGAGAAGAGTCGCAACTTCGAGCTCGGCACGAAGTGGGAACTGGCCGACGGCGACCTGAACCTGCGCGCCGCCGTGTTCCGCACCGAGAAGACGAACGAGCGCAACACCGACACCACCACCGCCGACGCGCAGCCGCTGCTGAGCGCCGGCCGCCACACCGACGGCATCGAGGTCGAAGCCGCCGGCCGGCCCGCGCCGGGCATCGAACTCTTCGGCAGCCTGGCGTGGATGAAGGGCCGCATCGACGCCGCCGCGCCCAACCTCGTCGGCACCGCGGCCGACCCGACAGGGCTCGAACCCGGCCTCACGCCGCGCTGGTCGGGCGGCGTGTGGGCCACCTGGCAGGCCACGCCGGCGCTGCGCATGGGCTTCGGCTTCGACGGCCGCAGCGGCACGAAGCCGGCGCTGGCCGAGACCGGCAGCAACGTCGCGCCGGGATACGTGAAGGCCGATGCGCTGGTCGAGTACCGGCTCGAGCCCGTGACCTTCAAGCTGAACCTGATCAACCTCTTCGACCGCACGTATGCCGACGGCATCTACCGCGGCTTCACGGTGCCGGGCGCCGGCCGCTCGGCGCAGGTCACGGTGGCGACGAGGTTCTGATGCTGGTCCACGTGAAGGGCGTGCTCGACGCCGACGAACTGCGCGAGGCGCGTGCCGCGCTCCAGCGCGCACCCTGGGGCGACGGCAAGGTCACGGCGGGCGCGCAGTCGGCGCTGGCGAAGAACAACCTGCAGCTGCCCGAGGACCACGAGCTCACCGCGCTGCTACAGACGCTGGTGCTCGGCGCGCTGAAGCGCAGCCCGCACTTCTTCACCGCGGCGCTGCCCAAGCACATCTTCCCGCCGCTGTTCAACCGCTACGGCGGCGCACACAACGCCTTCGGCAACCACGTCGACAACGCCGTACGCATCCACCGCGCGACCGGCCAGCGCATCCGCACCGACGTGTCGTGCACGCTGTTCCTCGCCGACCCCGACGACTACGAAGGCGGCGAGCTCGTCGTCGAGGACACCTTCGGCACCCAGCGCGTGAAGCTGCCTGCCGGCGACCTGGTGCTCTACCCCAGCAGCAGCGTGCACCGCGTGGAGCCGGTGACGCGCGGCGCCCGCGTGGCCAGCTTCTTCTGGATCGAAAGCCTGGTGCGCCGCGACGAGCAGCGCCGCCTGCTCTACGAGATGGACCTCGCACTGCTGGCGCTGCGCGAACGCCATGGCGAGACCGAAGAGGCGGTGCGCCTCACCGGCACGTACCACAACCTGCTGCGCATGTGGGCCGACACCTGAACCGCGGCGAGGCCGGCGCGGGCTACTTCGGCGCCTGCGCCTCGCGCATCTTGCGCAGCTGCTCGAGCCAGGGGCGCCAGTCCTGCGGCTGCCCGGTACCGAAGCGCTTCTTCAGGTTGCCGAGCACGCCGCCCCAGGCGCGGTCGAAGTAGGCATAGGCCTTGTCCCACTCGCCGCCGTCGCCCCAGGCCGTGTGGTGCAGCGTGATGCGGGTCTGCTTCTCGTCCACCGGCACGAAGCGCACGACGACGACGGTGCGCTGCGCGCGCGCCTCGGGCAGGTGCGGCGGTGCGTTCCAGGTGAACGAGATCATCTTCTTCGGCTGCACGGCCAGGAAGCGCATGTCGTCGGCGCCCTTCAGGCCGGGTGCCGCGCCGGGGTCGATGTAGATCTCGAACGGGCCGCCCGGGCGCGCGTCGACGTTGGCGTCGGGCGCGAAGAAGGCGCGGATGCCGTCACGCGTGGTCCACGCCTCCCAGGCCTGGTCCAGCGTGGCGGCGAGCACGGTCTCCTTCTCGATCGCGCGTTCGGCGCCGAAGGCCGGCACGGCGCAGGCGGCCAGGGCGAGCAGGGCAGCGGCGGGCTTCATCGGCAGGCTCCGGCGGGGTGTCAAAGCATCGCCAGCGCGACCTTGCGGCGCGGCGGCGGGAAGGCGCGGTCGAGGTCGGCAAGGTCGTCCGGCGTGAGGCGGATCTTCGCCGCCGCCCAGTTCAGCTTCAGGTGGCGCGATTGCACGGCCTTCGGAATCGCGATCACGCCCGGCCGGTGCAGCACCCAGGCCAGCGCCACCTGCGCCGGCGTCGCCGCATGGCGGCCCGCCACCGTGCGCAGGCCGCGGTGCTGGGCGAGCGCGCCGACGTCGAGCGGGCTGTAGGCCATCAGCGGTAGGCGCTGCTCGCGCTGGTACGGCAGCAGGTCGAACTCGAGGCCGCGCGCGCTCAGCGAGTAGTAGACCTGGTTGGCGGCGCAGGCGCCGGCGGGCAGCTCCCGCAGGTCGTCGACATCGAAGTTGCTGACGCCCCAGCGCCGGATCAGGCCGCGCGCACGCAGGGTCTCGAAGCCGGCCACCGTGTCGGCCAGCGGCACGTTGCCGCGCCAGTGCAGCAGGTAGAGGTCGATCTGGTCGAGCCGCAGGCGCTTCAGGCTGCGCTCGCAGGCCTCGACGACGCCGGACGCGCTGGCGTTGTGCGGGTAGACCTTGGAGACGACGACGAGGTCTTCGCGCCGAAGACCGCCGGCACCTAGCGCGCCGGCGATGGCCTCGCCGACCACTTCCTCGGCGCCGCCTTCACCGTACATCTCGGCGGTGTCGACGAGGCGGTAGCCGATCTCGAAGGCCTCGCGCAGCGCGGCCACCTCGGCGGCGCGGCGAGCACTGTCCTCGCCCATGCGACAAGTGCCCAGGCCCAGTGCGGGCCAGCGGTCGCCTTGCGGTGTCTCGACGGTGCGGGTTGCGTCCATGGCGCCATCGTAGGCCGGCCGCACCGGGTCAACGCGGATTTATCATCGCGCCCGATGCCACCGGAACCGATCGACCTTGCGCAGGTGCGCCTGGACAATGCGCTCGCCCTGTTCGAGGAGTTCGTGCGCCACACCGCGCGTCACGCCGACGCCGCCACGCTGCGCGGCCTGGAACGCCGCTTCGCCGAACGCGTGCAGATCCAGCCCAGCTACTGGAGCCAGATCAAGAGCCGCTCGCGCCAGATCGGCGAACGGCTGGCGCGCCAGTTCGAGCACCTGTGCCACAAGCCGCGCGGCTGGATGGACGTGCCGCACGGCGCGACCGCTGCCGCGCCAGGGGCGCCGGCGCCGCTGCTTGCCGAGCCTCCGGCCGACGAGGGCGCCCCGCGCGACGACGACGAGCGCTTCATCGTCGGCCTCGTGCTCACCTACTACCGGCGCCACCCGCAGCGCGCGCGCACGCGACTGCTCGACCTGCTGGGCGAGGTGCTGACACCGCAACCGCCGGCACCGCAGCCGGCAGCGCCCGCGCCCCGCAGCCGGCCCGCCGCCGGCGCACCGACGCCGGCCGACGAAGCGCACGCGCTCTGGCTGAGCACGCAGACCGGCGTGGCGCCGCTCAAGCGCCGCAAGTGACGCCGGCCGCGGCCGCCCCGGACTTTCCCTGATTCATCAAGTTGAGGGAGCAAGTCGTCTTGCGCTTTGATAACGGCATGTTTATCATCTGCGCAAGCGTGTGGTGAAGAGGCCTTCATGAAGGCGACACTGCATCCGATCAACCCAACCGACTGCGCCATGTTCCGTTGCATGCCCCTGAACGCCCTGCTGTGCCGCCACGCCGCGGCCGGTTTCGGCGTCATGGCTGCACGTAGTGGCGTCGCGAACGATGGTGCCCCGCCCGGGGCCCGCTGGAACGGATAGCTCCCGCAGGACACGCGGGAACCTTCCCCTCCAAGGCCCGGGTTGCACCAGCAACCCGGGCCTTTTGCATTCCGGCCCACCGACGAAGGAGCGTGAGATGAAGCTGACCCTGAAGACCTTGAAGCCGCGCAACCCGCTGGTCGCGCCGAGCCTGCAGCGCCGCGCCGGTTCGCACCGCCCGGGCACCGGCGCGCTGCGCCAGCAGGCGCGGCACGCCCTGCGCGGCGAGATCGACCGCCTGCGACACAGCCCCTGAACCTTTCGACCGCCGAGCGCGCCGGGGCGCGCCACGCGGTGGAGCACGATCATGACGACGAGACAACTCCAGGTCCGCCTCACGGCGGGCGCCCCCAGCACCTCGCGCCGCGTGGCGGTGGCGGTGCTGCAGACCGCGAGCGTGACGCTCGGCCGCCTCGCGCGCCGGCTGCACCTCGCCGAGCGCGAGTCCACGGGCGAGCCCGTGCTCGAGTTCTACGCCCAGGCCGGCGCACCCGAGGGCGCGCTGTACGTGGACGGCCAGCTCGTGGCCACCCTGCCCGGCGTGAGCCGCCTGTGATGAACGGCTGGCTGCTCACGCCCGCCCCGCGGCGCCTCGGCGTCGCCGGGGTGACAGCCGGGCCGGGCCGGCGTCTTCATGCTGGCGCCCCCTTGATGAGGAGACTGCCGATGGTGCAAGACGCCGGATCCCGCCTGCTGGTCGCGCGTCGTCGCCTGCACGACGTGCGCGTGGCGCCCGACCCCGACGCGCCTGCCGCACGGCCGCTGGCCGACGGCGAGGCGCGGCTGGCGATCGACCGCTTCGCGCTCACCGCCAACAACATCACCTACGCCGCCTTCGGCGACGCGATGCAGTACTGGCAGTTCTTCCCCACCGGCGAGGACGACTGGGGCTGCGTGCCGGTGTGGGGTTTCGCGACCGTGATCGAGTCGCGTGCCGGCGGCGTGCCGGTCGGCGAGCGCGTCTACGGCTACCTGCCGATGGGCACCCACCTCGTCGTGCGCCCCGGCCACGTGAAGGCGGCCGGCTTCAGCGACACGCAGCCGCACCGTGCGGCGCTGGCCGCGGTCTACAACCAGTACCTGTTCTGCACCGCCGACCCGGCCTACGAGCCGGCGCGCGAAGGCCACCATGCGGTGCTGAAGCCGCTCTTCACGACCGCCTTCCTGATCGACGACTTCCTCGCCGAGGCGGGCTTCTTCGGCGCCGCGCAGGTGCTGCTGTCGAGCGCGTCGAGCAAGACCGCCTACGCCACGGCGTTCTGCCTCTCGCGGCGGCGCGAGCGGCCGCGCATCGTCGGCCTGACGTCGGCGGCCAACCTGGCGTTCGCGCAGTCGCTCGGCTGCTCCGACACGCTGCACGCCTACGACGCGGTGCCCGGCCTCGACCCCGCCGTGCCCACGGTGTACGTCGACTTCGCCGGCAGCACGTCGTTGCGGCGCGCCGTGCACGAGCGCTTCGACGAGCGGCTGGCCTACAGCTGCGCCGTCGGCGGCACGCACTGGGGCGCGCTCGGCGGCGCCGGCCGGCTGCCAGGGCCCAAGCCCGAGCTCTTCTTCGCCCCGGCGCAGGTGCGCAAGCGGCGCGCGCCGCCGCCCGAAGGCTGGGGCGCCGACGGCCTGAACCTGCGCCTGGGCGAAGCGTGGCAGGCGTTCATCGACCGCGTGGACGGCGCCAGCCCGCCGTGGCTGAAGATCCGCCACCAGCGCGGCGCTGCCGCCGTCGAGTCGGCTTACCGTCTGATGCTCGACGGCAAGGCCGATGCGCGCGAAGGTCTGATGCTGTCGCTGTGAACACGGCGGCTCAAGGGCAGCGGCGCTTCGGCCGATAACCGGAGCGAGGACCTTCACGCCGTGAGTGCCACCGCCGCCCCGTTCATCACCCGCCTCCCGCGCGACGCGGCGGGCTGGGTGGCGTGCTTCGACGCTGCCGCGCTGCCGGTGCTGGAAGAGACCGCGCTCACGCTCGCGGCGCTGCGCGAGAACGAGGACGCGGTCGACGCCCACCTG
>CAUJHQ010000032.1 GCA_963204815.1 Pseudomonadota bacterium
GTCGGGCTGGGCACCCAGGCGGTGTTGGCGCCGGCCTTCGGGTGGCCGATCTTCTGCTGCAGCATCGCCGCCATCAGGTCGGGCATGGCCCACATGCCCTTGCCGATCTGCGCCTTGCCGCGCAGGCCGCATTCCAGGCCCACCAGCACGTTGCTGCGCTCGTAGGCGGCGATCCACTCGCTGGACTTCATGTCGCCCTTGCGGCGCATCGGGCCGGCCCGCATGGCGGTGTGCATCTCGTCGCCGGTGCGGTCGAGGAAGCCGGTGTTGATGAACGCCACGCGGCTGGCCGCCGCGGCGATGCAGGCCTTGAGGTTCACGCTGGTGCGGCGCTCCTCGTCCATGATGCCGAGCTTGACGGTGCTGTCGGGCAGGCCGAGCATCTTCTCGACGCGCGCGAACAGCTCGCTGGCGAACGCCACTTCGGCCGGACCGTGCATCTTCGGCTTCACGATGTAGACCGAGCCGCGGCGCGAGTTGCGGATGCCGCCTTCGGTGTTGCCCTTCAGGTCGTGCAGCGCGATCGTCGTCGTGATCACCGCGTCCATGATGCCTTCGGGGATCTCGCGGCCGTCGTCGCCCCAGAGGATGGCCGGGTTCGTCATCAGGTGGCCGACGTTGCGCACGAAAAGCAGGCTGCGGCCGTGCAGCGCGACGTCCTCGCCGCGCGGGCCGGTGTAGAGGCGGTCGGGGTTGAGGCCGCGCAGGAAGCTCTTGCCGCCCTTGGAGACCAGCTCGGTCAGCGTGCCCTTCAGGATGCCGAGCCAGTTGCCGTAGGCCAGCACCTTGTCCTCGGCGTCGACCACCGCGACCGAGTCCTCGAGGTCGAGGATGGTCGACAGCGCCGATTCGAGCACGAGGTCGGCCACGCCGGCGGGGTCGGTCTTGCCGATCGGGTGCGCGGCGTCGATGCGGATGTCCATGTGCAGGCCGTGGTGCGACAGCAGCACCGCCGACGGCGCACCCATCTCGCCCTGGAAGCCGACGAACTGCGCCGGGTTCTTCAGGCCGACGGTGTGGCCGTTCTTCAGCGTCACGGCGAGCTCGTTGTCGACGACGGCGTAGCGCGTCGAATCGAGGTGCGAGCCCTTCTTCAGCGGCACGCAGCGGTCGAGCACGTGGCGCGCGTACTCGATGACCTTGGCGCCGCGCTTCGGGTTGTAGCCGTGGCCCTTCTCGCAGCCGTCGGCCTCGGACAGCGCGTCGGTGCCGTAGAGCGCGTCGTACAGGCTGCCCCAGCGGGCGTTGGCGGCGTTCAGCGCGTAGCGTGCGTTCGTGATCGGCACCACCAGCTGCGGGCCGGCCTGCAGCGCGAGTTCGGCGTCGACGTTCTTCGTCGTCGCCTTCACCTTGGCCGGCACCGGCACGAGGTAGCCGATGTCCTGCAGGAACTTGCGGTACTTCCGCATGTTCTTGATCGGGCCCGGGTTCGCCTTGTGCCAGGCGTCGAGCTCGGCCTGCAGGCGGTCGCGCTCGGCCAGCAGCGCGGCGTTCTTCGGCGCGAGGTCGGCGACGAGGGCGTCGAAGCCGGCCCAGAAGGCGTCGGCGCCGATGCCGGTGCCGGGCAGCACCTGGGTGTCGATGAAGTCGGCGAGGGCGGAGTCGACCTGCAGGCGGTGGCGTTGGGTGCGCATGGTGGTGTCGTGGGGTGGGGTCAGGCGAAGAAGGTCAGCACGTCGCGCAGGCTGGTGCCGGTGCGCGTGGGTTCGGTGTCGAGCTGTTCGAGCGGCGCGCCGGCGCGGTTCACCCACAGCGTGGTGTAGCCGAACCAGGTGGCGCCGATGGCGTCCCAGCCGTTGCTGGAGACGAAGAGGATGTCCTTTGCCGGCAGGCCGAACGCGGCCGGCCCCAGCGCGTAGGCGGCAGGATCGGTCTTGTACTTCTGCACGGCGTGCACGCTGATCACGTGCCGCAGCAGACCGCTGAAGCTGGCGCTCTTGACCGCCACGCCGAGCATCTCGGGGTCGCCGTTGCTCAGAATGCCGGCGGGCACGCCGCGGCGCTTCAGTTCGGCCAGCACGTCGCGGTTCTCGGGGAAGGCCGACAGGTGGCGGTACTGGTTCATCAGCCGGTCTTCGGCGGCGGGCGCGAGCTTCAGGCCGAGCCGCAGCGCGGCAAAGCGCAGGCCGGCGCGCGTGATCTCCCAGAACGGCCGGTAGCGGCCGCTCATCGAGGTCAGGCGCGTGTACTCGATCTGTTTGTCGCGCCAGAGCTGCGCCAGCCGTTCACCGTGGCCGGGGAACAGCTGCTCGGCCAGCATGCCGACGCTGTAGACGTCGAACAGCGTGCCGTAGGCGTCGAAGAGAACCGCTTTGGGAGCCATCGCACGGCACTCTATTCGAACCACAGCCCGACATTAACTTCACGATCGGACATGGATTTGTGCTGATTTGATGCATAGTGCGACCTCCATGGACCGGCTCAAGCAGATCGAGACCTTCGCCGCCGTGGCGACCAAGGGCAGCCTCACCGCGGCAGCGCGGGCCGAAGGGGTGGCGCCGGCGGTCATCGGCCGCCGCATCGACGCGCTCGAGGAACGCCTCGGGGTCAAGCTGCTCGTGCGCACCACGCGCAAGATCTCGCTCACCCACGAGGGCAGCGCCTTCCTCGAAGACGGGCAGCGCGTGCTGGCCGACCTGGCCAACGCCGAGGCGAGCGTCAGTGCCGGCGGCGTGAAAGCCAGCGGCCACTTGCGCATCACCGCGCCGGCGGGCTTCGGGCGCCGTCACGTGGCGCCGCTGGTGCCGGGCTTCATCGCGCAGCACCCGGACGTGAGCCTGTCGCTGAACCTGAGCGACCGCGTCGTCGACATCGTCAACGAGGGCTACGACTGCGCCGTGCGCGTCGGCGACCTGCCCGATTCCAGCCTGGTGAGCGTGCGCCTGGCCGACAACCGCCGCCTGTGCGTGGCGACGCCGGCCTACCTGAAGCGCGCCGGCACGCCGAAGACGCCGGCCGAACTGTCGCAGCACCACTGCCTGACGCTGAGCTCCGACGCCAGCCAGACGCGCGGCTGGGCCTTCGTGGTGGACGGCGAGGTCACGCACCTGCGCCCGAGCGGGCGGCTGGACTGCAGCGACGGACAGGTGCTGCACGACTGGTGCCTGGGCGGTCTGGGCATCGCCTGGCGCAGCACCTGGGAGGTGGAGTCGGAGATCGCCGCAGGCCGCCTGGTGGCGGTGCTGGAGGACTTCGCGGCGCCGCCGAACGGCATCTACGCGGTGTTCCCGCAGCGCAAGCACCTG
Organism: Pseudomonadota bacterium; assembly: GCA_963204815.1. Classification (GTDB taxonomy): domain Bacteria; phylum Pseudomonadota; class Gammaproteobacteria; order Burkholderiales; family Burkholderiaceae_C; genus Rubrivivax. The sequence continues at coordinate 3,246 of CAUJHQ010000032.1, forward strand.
CCGTTGCGGGTGCGGCTGTGGATCGACTTCATCAAGCACAGCTACGGCGACCCCGGCTACTGGAGCCGGCCGGCCGCCGCGCCGGGCCAGGAGCCTCAGACAGGCTGAGGCCGCACGGCCTGAAGCGCTCTCACTTCGAGAGGCATTCCTTCATGAAGGCCTTGCGCTCGTCACCCTTCTTGCCGGTGGCGTCCTTGTTGCAGGCCTTCATCTTGTCCTGCTGGGTGGCCTTCTTGGCCGACAGGCATTCCTTCATGAACGCCTTGCGCTCGTCGCCCTTCTTCTCGCCCGCGTCCTTGTTGCAGGTGGCCATCTTGCTTTGCTGCGCGGTCGGCTCGGCGGCGTAGGCGCTGCCCGCCACCAGGCCCAGGGACAACAGGGTCGCGCTGATCAGGTTCTTCATTCGGCTTCTCCTCGTGTGGTCATGAATGACGGGCTCCCGCCCGCCGCGATTGCACCAGAGCGGAGACATCGCCGCAAGCCGCGACGCGCGCCGAAGGTGTGCGCCTACAACGCGCCAATGCGCGCCGCGGACGACCCGGCGGCGAATCAGAGGATCCGGCGCGGGTGGGCCAGCGTTTCGTGGGCCGCGTGCAGGCGCCGCACCAGCACCTTGATGAAGGCGGCGTCGAAGAGCTGCCGGGTGTTGATCGACAGCTGCTGCAGCGTTTCCGGCGTGAACGAGACGCTGGTCACCGGCTCCGCCACCAGGATGTCGGTGCTGTGCGTGCGCAGGTCGGGGCTGGGCGCGAGGTAGGCCATTTCGCCCACCGAGCTGCCGGCGCCGAGCTGGGCGACGCGCGCGCCGTCGCGGTAGACGTCGACCTGGCCGCTGGCGATGATGTGGAAGGTGTTGCCCTCCTGCCCGCGCCGGTACAGCGCGTGGCCGTACGGGAAGCGCTGCCACTTCGCGCGGTGCACCACCTCCCAGAGCTCGACATCGCCGAAGCCGATGAAGAACTCCAGCTGGCGCAGCAGGTTGAAGCGCTCGGAGTCCAGCACCCGCTGCTGCGGGCCGCGCGGCACCTCGCGCTCGGAGACCAGCGCCGACAGGCCGCGCGCGAAGACGTCCCAGGTGGTCGGGCGGTCGTCGCGCTTCTTCGCCAGCGCGCTCATCACCAGCGCCTCCAGGCGCGGCGAGACGCCCTCGCGCAGGCTCGCCAGCGGCGGCGGCGTGGCGGTGAAGATCTGGTTCATGATCGCCGGCTGCTGCACGGCGTCGAAGGGCGGCCGGCCGGCGATCAGGTGGTAGAGCACCGCCGCCAGTGAGTAGATGTCGGCCCGCGAATCGACCGTGTCGCCGTCGAGCTGCTCGGGCGACATGTACGCCAGCGAGCCGACGCGGTACACCTGCGTGCGCTCGGCGTCGATCGCGAAGACGCTGCCGAAGTCGGTGATCTTGACGTCGACCACCTGCTCGCCGTCGAGCACGGCGAGGATGTTCGCCGGCTTCACGTCGCGGTGGATCAGGCCCTGGCGGAACATGTAGTCCAGCGCCATCGCGCACTTGAAGCCGATTTCGACCACCTGCTCCAGCGGCAGCAGCGCGTCGGCGCGGCAGAAGCGGCGCAGCGTCGGGCCGGGCACGTACTCCATCACCAGGTAGGGCGCCGGCGCGTCGAACACGGCGTCGAAGATGCGCACCACGTTCGGGTGCTGCAGGCGGCCGACGAGCGCCGCCTCGGCGGCGAAGAAATGCTGCTGGAAGTGGTTCTCGCGCGAGTCGGCGAGCAGTCCGGTGCGCACGCGCTTGATGGCGACGTTCTGGTTGCGAAACTCGTCGCGCGCCAGGAAGACCTCGCTGGTCGCGCCCTCGCCCAGCTTGGACAGCACGCGGTACTTGCCGATCTGGTCGGGCAGTTGCGGTTCCGGCAGGCGCGTGGGGGCGGAGGTGGGCAGGGCGGACATGGTGCGACGTCGTGGCCAGGCACCACGCACGGGGCATGTTGCCACGCCGGGCCGGCGCCGATGCACGGAGATGGACGGCAAAGTGGTGACGATTCGCGTGCGCGGCGCGGCCGGCGCAGGGCGAAAAGTAGAATCGCCGCCCATGATCCAAGCCAAGCAGGAGCTGCTGCAGGCGCTGGCGGCGGCCCTGGGCGAACTGGCCCCCGGCTCGGCACCCGCGGCGGCCTTCGAATCGCCCAAGCAGGCCGCCCACGGCGACCTCGCCATCACGGCCGCAATGGGCCTGGCGCGCGGCCTGAAGAAGAACCCGCGCGAACTGGCGCAGGCGCTGGTCGATGCGTTGAACCGCCAGCCGGCCGTGCAGCGCTGGGTGCAGGCGCTGGAAATCGCCGGCCCCGGCTTCATCAACCTGCGCCTGGCGCCGGCCGCCAAGCAGGCCATCGTCGCCGAGGTGCTGGGCGCGGGCGACGCCTTCGGCCGCAAGCCCGCCACGGGCGAGCGCGTGATGGTGGAGTTCGTCTCCGCCAACCCCACCGGCCCGCTGCACGTGGGCCACGGCCGCAACGCCGCGCTCGGCGACGCCATCAGCAACCTGCTGCAGACGCAAGGCGCCGAGGTGCTGCGCGAGTTCTATTACAACGACGCCGGCGTGCAGATCCAGACCCTGGGCACGAGCACGCAGTGCCGCGTCAAGGGCCTGAAGCCGGGCGACGCGGGCTGGCCCGAGCAGGCCTACAACGGTGACTACATCGCCGACATCGCGGCCGACTTCCTGGCGAAGAAGACCGTGAAGGCCGACGACCGCGAGTTCACCGCCAGCGGCGACCCCGAAGACCTGCCCGGCATCGCGAAGTTCGCGGTGGCCTACCTGCGCCACGAGCAGGACCTGGACCTGCGTGCTTTCGGCGTCAGGTTCGATCACTACTACCTCGAGAGCAGCCTGTACACCGACGGCCGCGTCGAGGACACCGTCAAGCGCCTCGTCGCCGCCGGCAAGACCTTCGAAGAGGGCGGCGCGCTCTGGCTGCGCACCACGGAGTACGGCGATGACAAGGACCGCGTGATGCGCAAGTCCGACGGCACGTACACCTACTTCGTGCCCGACGTCGCCTACCACGTGGCCAAGTTCGAGCGCGGCTACGCCAAGGTCATCAACGTGCAGGGCACCGACCACCACGGCACGGTGGCGCGCGTGCGCGCCGGCCTGCAGGCGGTGGGCCTGGGCATCCCGGCCGGCTTCCCCGACTACTGCCTCTACAAGATGATCACGGTCATGAAGGGCGGCCAGGAGGTGAAGATCTCCAAGCGTGCCGGCAGCTACGTGACGCTGCGCGACCTGATCGACTGGACCAGCCGCGACGCGGTGCGCTTCTTCCTCATCAGCCGCAAGAGCGACACCGAGTTCACCTTCGACGTCGACCTCGCGCTGAAGGCGAACGACGAGAACCCGGTCTTCTACGTGCAGTACGCGCATGCGCGCATCTGCTCGGTGCTGGCTCAGTACGCCGGCGTGCGCGACTTCGCGGCCGCCGACCTGTCGCGCCTGACCGCGCCCAGCGAAGCGGCGCTGATGCTCAAGCTGGCCGAGTTCCCGGCCATGCTGGAGCGCGCCGCCGCCGAGCTGGCGCCGCACGACGTCACCTTCTACCTGCGCGACCTGGCGGCGGCGTTCCACACGTACTACGCGGCCGAACGCTTCCTCGTCGATGACGCGCCGCTGGCGCGCGCGCGCATGGCGCTGCTGGCGGCGACCGCCCAGGTACTCAAGAACGCGCTCGCCGTGCTCGGCGTGAGCGCCCCCGAATCGATGTCGCGCGAGGCCCCGGCCGCCGCGGCGGAGGCACAAGCATGATGTCGCAACGCGGCGGCTTCGCCATCGGGCTCGTCGTCGGCCTGCTGATCGGCCTGGCGCTCGCGCTCGGCGTGGCGCTCTACATCACGAAGGCGCCGGTGCCCTTCGTCAACAAGGTGCCGCAGCGCACCGCCGAGCAGGACAACGCCGAGGCCGAGCGCAACAAGAACTGGGACCCGAACGCGCCGCTGGCCGGCAAGCCCGGCGCCAGGCCGGCCGCGCCCGCCGCCGCCTCGGCCGCGGCCCCTGCGGCCACGCCCGCGCTGCCGCCGGCGCCGGCCACCGCCACCAAGCCCGGCCGCGACCCGGCGGCGATTCTTTCCGGCGCGCCGTCCACCGCGGCCACGGCAGAGCCGTTTGTCTACTTCGTGCAGGTCGGCGCCTTCACGCGTTCCGAAGACGCCGAACAGCAGCGTGCCCGCATCGCGATGCTGGGCTACGAGGCGAAGGTGACGGAACGCGAGCAGTCCGGCCGCACGGTCTTCCGAGTGAGGGCGGGGCCGTACGAATCGCGCGACGCCGCCGACGGCGCGCAGGTGCGCCTGCAGGAAGCCGGCGTCGAAGCGCGGCTGGTGCGGGTGGAACGGCCCTGAAGCCGGCAGGAACTCGAACCCCCGGGCAGACTCCACCGGAGCCCCGAAGACAACACTCGAAAGGATTTCCATGAAGCGGCGCGATTTCTCGATCCAACTGGCGGGCGCAGGCCTCGGCGTGGCGCTGGCCGGTACGGCGCGCGCCCAGGGCGGCCCGGTCGAGGGCCAGCAGTACGTGCGGCTGGGCACGGCGGCGCCGGTCACGCTGCCGGCCGGCAAGAAGGTCGAGGTCGTCGAGTTCTTCTGGTACGAGTGCCCGCACTGCAACGCCTTCGAGCCGCTGCTCGACGGCTGGGCCAAGCGCCTGCCCGACGACGTGGCCTTCCGCCGCGTGCCGGTCGGCTTCACCGCGCGCCACGTCGCGGCCCAGAAGCTCTTCTACACGCTCGAGGCGATGGGCAAACTCGAGGCGCTGCACCGCAAGGTCTTCGCGGCCATCCACGTGCAGAACCAGCGCCTGATCAGCGAGAGCGACATGGTCGCGTTCGTCAGCGCCAGCGGCGTCGACGGCGCCAAGTTCAGCGAGACGTTCCGCTCGTTCGACGTCGCCACCAAGTCGAGCAAGGCCAAGCAGCTGACCGACGCCTACAAGATCGACGGCGTGCCGGCGCTCGGCATCCAGGGCCGCTTCTTCACGTCGGGCGCGCTCGCCGGCAGCCATGAGCGCGCGCTGGCGGTGGCCGACTTCCTGATCCAGCGCTCGCGCAGCGGCGCCTGATCTTTCCCGCGGGGCACACGCGGCGGGCGCCGCCTGTGCAAAACCCGTGCCGCGCGGCACGAAACTGTGGCTAGAATGGCCTGCAAGTTTCGTGCCGTTTGTATGCCCACTCGTCTGACACCCGCCTTACGCACCCTTGCGGCCGTGCTCGTGCTCGGCGCCGCCGCGCCCGCGCTGCACGCCGAGAAGGCCGACCGCACCAAGCCGATGGTCGTCGAGGCCGACCGCCCCGGCACCGTCGACCTGCAACGCCAGGTCGTCGTGTTCAACGGCAACGTCACGATCTCGCAGGGCACGATGGTGATCCGCGCCGAGCGCGTCGAGCTGCGCGAGATGGCCGACGGCTACCGCGCCGCCACCGCGATCGGCAGCGCCGCCAAGCCGGCCAGCTACCGCCAGAAGCGCGACGGCGTCGACGAGACGGTGGAAGGCGCCGCCGAGCGCATCGAATTCGACGGCCGCGCCGAGACGCTGCGCTTCGTCGGCAACGGCGCGGTGCGCCGGCTGCGCGGCAGCACGGTGGCCGACGAGATCGCCGGCAACCTGATCACCTGGGATGCGCGCGCCGAGGTCTTCAGCGTCGAAGGCGGCGCGGCGACGCCGGCCAACCCCGGCGGCCGCGTGCGTGCCGTGCTGACCCCGCGCGAGGCCGCCTCGGCGCCGCCGGCGCCGCCGACCCCGCTGCAGCCCAGCCGCGCCCTCGGCGGAGAGCGGCGCTGATGACCTTGCCGACGAGCCGGCTCGAGGCCGAACACCTGCAGAAGAGCTACGGCGCCCGCAAGGTGGTGAAGGACGTGCACCTCGCGGTGGGCGCCGGCGAGGTGGTCGGCCTGCTGGGCCCGAACGGCGCCGGCAAGACCACCACCTTCTACATGGTCGTCGGCCTCGTGCGGGCCGACGAAGGCGAGATCCGCATCGACGGCAAGCCGGTGCAGCGGCTGCCGATCCACCAGCGCTCGCGCCTGGGGCTGAGCTACCTGCCGCAGGAGGCGTCGATCTTCCGCAAGCTCACGGTGGAGGAGAACATCCGCGCCGTGCTGGAGCTGCAGGTCGGCGCCGACGGCCGGCCGCTGGCCAAGGCCGTCATCGACGAGCTGCTCGTCAAGCTGCTGCACGACCTGTCGATCGAGAAGCTGCGCGACAGCCCCGCGCCGGCGCTGTCCGGCGGCGAGCGGCGGCGGGTGGAGATCGCGCGCGCGCTGGCGACGCAGCCGCGCTTCATCCTGCTCGACGAGCCCTTCGCCGGCGTCGACCCGATCGCCGTCATCGAGATCCAGCGCATCATCGCCTTCCTCAAGTCGCGCGGCATCGGCGTGCTGATCACCGACCACAACGTGCGCGAGACGCTGGGCATCTGCGACCGCGCCTACATCATTTCCGAGGGCAGCGTGCTTGCGGAAGGCACCCCTCAAGAGATCATCGAGAACGCCGAAGTCCGCAAGGTGTACCTCGGCGAGCACTTCCGGATGTGACCTGACATGAAGCCCTCGCTTCAGGTCCGCCTGTCCCAGCATCTGGCGCTGACGCCGCAGCTCCAGCAGTCGATCCGCCTGCTGCAGCTGTCCACGCTCGAGCTGCACCAGGAAGTCGAGCAGATGCTCGAGCAGAACCCCTTCCTCGAGGTCGAGGAAGACGCCGGCACGCCCTACGACGCCCCCGCCGAGCGCAGCACCAGCCCCACCACCGCCGCCGAACGCGACGAGGCGCCCGACGCGCCCGACGCCGGCGAGGCCGTGAAGGAAGTCAGCGGCGAGGACTTCGGCACCACCGAGCGCGACGACTGGGAGAACGGCACCGAGGCCGACGACTTCGACGGCATCCGCGAGACGCCGGGCAACGCCCCCTCCGGCGACGGCGACGGCGACGACCTGGAGGCGCACGACCGCCGCGCCGAGGTCGGCTCGCTGGCCGACCACCTGCGCGCGCAGATCGCCGGCATGCGCCTGTCCGACGAGGACCGCGCCGCGCTGCACGTGCTGATCGAGTCGCTCGACGCCGACGGCTACCTCGCCGACCCGCTGTCGGAGATCGGCGACCGCCTGGCCGAGATGCTGGACGTGGCCGGTGCCGACGAGCGCGAAGCGCTGCAGGACCGCCTGCAGTGCGCGCTGCGCTGGCTGCAGAGCCTGGAACCCACCGGCGTCGGTGCGCGCTCGCTGTCCGAATGCCTGGTGCTGCAGCTGCGCGCCACGCCGGCCTGCGTGGCGCGCGAAGTGGCGGTGCGCATCTGCGAGCAGCACCTGGACCTGCTCGCCCGGCGCGACGTGAAGAAGCTGACGGCCGCCACCGGCGCCGACGAGACGCTGCTGCGGCTGGCGCAGGGCCTCATCGTCGCCTGCGAGCCCAAGCCGGGGCGGCCGTTCGCCGCCGCAGAGTCGAACATCATCGTGCCGGACGTCGTCGTGCAACGCTCCGGGCGCGGCTTCAAGGTCGTGCTCAACCCCGACGTGATGCCCAAGCTGCGCATCAACGATCTCTATGCGCAGGCCATCCGCGGCCAGCGCGGCACCGGCGGCGGCATGAGCTCGCGGCTGCAGGAGGCGCGCTGGTTCATGAAGAACATCCAGCAGCGCTTCGACACCATCCTGCGCGTCAGCAAGGCCATCGTCGAGCGCCAGAAGAGCTTCTTCACGCACGGCGCGATCGCGATGAAGCCGCTCGTGCTGCGCGAGATCGCCGACGAGCTGGGCCTGCACGAGAGCACCATCTCGCGCGTGACCACCGCGAAGTACATGGCGACGCCGCAGGGCACCTTCGAGCTGAAGTACTTCTTCGGCTCCAGCCTCAACACCGAAGCCGGCGGCAACGCCAGCAGCACCGCGGTGCGGGCGCTCATCCAGCAGCTGGTGGCGGCCGAAGACGCCAACAAGCCGCTGTCGGATAGCCAGCTCTCGCAGATGCTGGAGGAGCAGGGCATCCACGTCGCCCGCCGCACGGTGGCGAAGTACCGCGAGGCGCTGAAGATCGCACCCGCCTCGCTGCGCCGGAACATCTGATGGCCCAACTCTTCCTGCCCTGCGCCGGCGGCGTCGAGGCGCTGCTGGCCGACGAGGCTTCGCGCATCGCCGGCCAGCGCGCGGAAGCCGGCCGCGGCGGCGTCTGGGTCGAAGGCGACGAGCGCACGGCGATGGCGCTCAACCTCGAGAGCCGCCTCGCCCAGCGCGTGCTGTGGCCGCTCATCGAAGGGCGCTACCGCGACGAACACGACCTCTACGACATCGCGCGCCGCGTGCCCTGGACCGACTGGATCACGCCCGAGCAGACGCTGCGCGTGGACACCAGCGCCGTGCGCTCGCCGCTGCGCAGCCTGAACTTCGCCGCGCTGCGCATCAAGGACGCGGTGTGCGACGTGCTGCGCGACGCCACCGGCGCGCGCCCCAGCGTCGACACGCAGCGCCCGGACCTGCCGATCGCGCTGTTCGTCGGCCCGGAAGACGCCACGCTCTACATCGACCTCTCCGGCGAGGCGCTCTTCAAGCGCGGCTGGCGCGACGCGAAGGGCGAGGCACCGCTGAAGGAAACGCTCGCCGCCGCGATGCTGGCCGCCGCCGGCTGGCAGGGGCGCGAGGAAGACGGCCCGCTGTTCGACCCCTGCTGCGGCGCCGGCACGATCGCCATCGAAGCGGCGCAGATCGCCTGCGGCATCGCCCCCGGCATCCAGCGCCGCTTCGCCTTCGAGCGCCTGCTGCCCTTCAAGCCGCACCAGGCGGCCTGGCGCGAGATGCAGCGCGAGGCGAAGGCGCGCGTGCACGCGCCGAAGGTGCCGCTCTTTGCCGGCGACGTGAGCTTCCGCATGACCGACTTCGCGGCGCGCAACGCCGAACGCGCCGGTGTCGCGAAGGCGATCGAGTTCAAGACTGCCGACGCGCTGCAGCGCCACGCCCCCGCGCCACACGGCACGCTGATGCTGAACCCGCCCTACGGCGAGCGCATCGGCGCCAAGGGCCAGGGCACCGACCGCACGCAGGGCCAGGCCTTCGAAGGCGGCGGCACGCCGGCGGAGTTCTTCTCCACGCTGGCGGGCCACTGGAAGCGCCACTACGCGGGCTGGACGGCCTGGGTGCTGTCGCCCGAGATGAAGCTGCCGTCGCTGATGCGGCTGAAGGAAAGCCGGCGCGTGCCGATGTGGAATGGCCCCATCGAGTGCCGGCTGTTCCGGTTCGACATGGTGGCGGGCTCGAACAAGGAGGTGTGAGATGGCCAAGACCCTGAAGATCGATTTCGTCTCCGACGTCGCGTGCCCCTGGTGCGCCGTCGGCCTGAGCGCGCTCGACCGCGCGGCCGAGCGCCTGGCCGGCGAGGTCGAGCTCGACATGCATTTCCGCCCCTTCGAGCTGAACCCGCAGATGGCGCCGGAGGGCGAGGACGTCGACGAGCACCTCGCGCGCAAGTACGGCCGCACGAAGGAGGAGTTCGCCGCCGCGCGCGCCGCCATCCGCGAGCGCGGCGCCGCGGTGGGCTTCACGTTCGGCGAGCGTTCGCGCATCTGGAACACCTTCGACGCGCACCGCCTGCTGCACTGGGCCGGGCTCGAAGGCGCGGCGAAGCAGCACGCGCTGAAGATGGCACTGCTGCAGGCCTACCACGGCGAGGGCCGCAACCCGAGCGACCCCGAAGTGCTGGCCAGCGTCGTGGCCTCGGTCGGCCTGGACGAAGCGCGCGCGCGCGAGATCCTCGAAGGCGACGAGTTCGCCGACCTCGTGCGCGCCGAGGAACAGCGCTGGCTGCGCATGGGCATCAACTCGGTGCCGGCGGTCGTCATCAACGAACGCCACCTCATCAGCGGCGGCCAGCCGCCCGAGGTGTTCGAGCAGGCGCTGCGCGAGATCGCGGCCGGCGTCTAGGTCGCCGCGCCGGCGATCGCCGGCAGGCGGTCGAACCAGGGCTGGTCCTGCTCCAGTTCGGCCGCCAGCTGCAGCAGCGTGGCCTCGTCGCCCATGCGGCCGACGAACTGCACGCCCAGCGGGAGGCCGTCGGCGGTCCAGTGCAGCGGCACGCTCATCGCCGGCGTGCCGGTCAGGTTGGCGAGCTGCGTGAACGGGTAGGGCGTGAGGTTGTCGATCGCGATCTGCTCGATCGTGCCCTTGAGGACGCCGGTCTTCGCCAGCAGCCCGAGCAGCCCGGTGTTCAGCAGCAGCTTCAGCACCGCCTGCTGCGTGGCGGGCGGGTCGACCTCGCCGTGGCGCAGCGGCGGGCAGGCCAGCGTGGGCGTGAGCCAGACGTCGAAGCGCTGCTGGAACGCGGCCAGCTGGCGCGCGAAGCCGTTCCAGCCGACCAGGTGGCCCGTGAGCGTGCCGGCGCCGACGCTCTGGCCGAGCACCGCCATCACCATCGTCAGCAGTTCGAAGTCGCCGCGCTTCGCGCCCATCGACATCGCCCAGCCCACGGTGGCCGGGATCTGCCCGAAGTACAGGTGCAGGAAGCTCTGCGCGAGCGCACGGCCATCGATCGGCGGCGCCGCTTCCTCGACGTGGTGGCCCAGCGCCTCGAGCCGGCGCGCCGCGTGCTGCACCGCGGCCACCGCCTCGGCGTGCACCGGCGTGCCGATCGGCGACACCGCGCTGAAGGCCACGCGCAGGCGCGGCGGCGGACGCTGCAGCGCGCTGACGAAAGGCTCGGCCGGCTTCGCGGTGACGAAGGGGTCGCCCGGTTCGGGGCCGCAGAGCACGTCCAGCGCGAGCGCGCTGTCGCGCACGCTGCGCGAGATGACGCCTTCGCTGCAGGCACCGAACCAGACCTCGCCGATGCCCGGCCCGTTGGAGATGCGCCCGCGCGAAGGCTTCAGCGCGAACAGGCCGCAGCAGGCGGCGGGAATGCGCAGCGAGCCGCCGCCGTCGTTGCCGCCGGCCATCGGCACCACGCCGGCGGCGACCGCGGCGGCCGAGCCGCCGCTGGAGCCGCCCGCCACGTGCGCCGCGTTCCACGGGTTGTGGACGCGGCCGTTGGCGCGCGAGTCGCTCACGCCCTTCAGCCCCATCTCGGGCAGGTTGGTCTTGCCGAAGACCACCGCGCCGGCGTCGAGCAGGCGGCGCAGTGCGAACGCATGCTCGGTCGGCACGATCTTCGCGAAGCCGGCGCTGCCGTAGCCGGTGGGCACGCCCGCGACGTCGAGCACGCTGTCCTTCACCAGCATCGGCACGCCGGCGAGCGGGCCTTGCGGCGGCCGCGCGAGCTGCTGCGCCGCCAGCGCCTCGAGCGGCCGCACCAGCGCGTTCAACGCCGGCTGCACGCGCGCCGCCTGCGCACGCGCCAGCGCCAGCAGCTCGGCCGCGCTCGTCTCGCCGCGCGCGACGCGGGCGGCCAGCGCGGTGGCGTCGAGCGTCAGGTAGTCGGCGTGGCGCAAGCCGCGGTCAGCGCTGCAGCAGCGAACCGAGCAGCCCGCCCAGGTCGCCCAGCCCGCCGGAAGGCAGCTGGCCGTTGGGGGTGAGCTTGTCCACCACCTGCGGCAGGATCTGCGACAGCTGGCCGGCGACGTCGGCCTGCGGCATGCCGAGCTGCTGCGCGAGCTGGCCGAGCGTGTCCTGGCCGAGCACGCCGCCCAGCTGTTCGGCCGACACCGGCAGGTTCTGGCCGGTCGACACCCACGACTGCACGGCGTCACCCAGCCCGCCCTGCTGCAACTGATTCACCAGCCCGGCCAGACCGCCGAGCCCGCCGCCGTTCTGCCCGAGCATGCCGATGACGGCGTTCAGCAGTTCGGCCTGGCCGCCGCCACCGCCGCCACCACCCGCCTGGCCCAGAGCCCCCACCACCGAATCGAGCAGACCCATCGCACAACTCCATGCAAGCTTGAAGGAAGCGGCGATTCTGGCCGCCACCCCCGGAGCGCACAAGCTTCAGGCGCCGAAGCCCGCCCAGGCCAGCAGCGCGAGCGGCGCCGTCTCGGCACGCAGGATGCGCGCGCCCAGTCCCACCGGCTCGAAGCCGGCGGCGCGCGCGGCCTCTTCCTCGGCCGGTGCGAGGCCGCCCTCCGGGCCGCTCAGGGCGCACAGCGGGCCGTCGAGCCGCGGCGGGCCCAGCGGCGCGGCGCCCGGCGCCAGCACCAGGCGGCGGCCCGCGGGCGCGCCGTCGGCGAGCCAGCGCGCCAGCGGCCACACGGGTTCGACGACCGGCACGCGGGCGCGACCGCACTGCTCGCTGGCGGCGACGGCGATGGCCTGCCAGTGCTCGCGCTTGCGCTCGGCGCGCTCGCCGGCCAGGCGCAGCACCGAGCGTTCGCAGACCAGCGGCTGCAGGCGCGCGACGCCGAGCTCGGTGGCCTTTTCCACCAGCCAGTCCATGCGCTCGTTGGCCGGCATGCCGACCGCCAGCGTCACCGGCCAGGGCAGCTCACGGTCCACCGCTTGCGGCGCGCCGACGCGCACCTGCACGTCGTGCCGGCCCATCGCGGTGACTTCGGCCGGCCAGTCGGCGCCGGCGCCGTCGAACAGCACGAGCGCGTCGCCCGGCTGCACGCGGCGCACCTGAGCGTGGCGGGCGGCGCCGGGCGGCAGCGCGAACGCGGCGCCTTCGGCCAGCGGGTGTTCGACGAAGAGACGCAGCGTCATCGGCACGAGTGTGCCGCAGCGCCGCCGCGCGGCGTCAGCCGCGCAGCTCGCGGCGCAGGATCTTGCCCACCGGCGTCTTCGGCAGGTCGGTGCGGAACTCGACCAGCTTGGGCCGCTTGTAGCCGGTGAGGTTGGCCTCGCAGAAGGCGCGCACGTCGGCCTCGGTGATGGCGGGGTCCTTCTTGACGATGACGACCTTCACCGCTTCGCCGGCCTTCTCGTCGGGCACGCCGACGGCGGCGCACTCGAGCACGCCCGGCATCTGCGTGATGACGTCCTCGACCTCGTTCGGGTACACGTTGAAGCCCGAGACCAGGATCATGTCCTTCTTGCGGTCGACGATCTTGAAGTAGCCGCGCTCGTCGACCGTGCCGATGTCGCCGGTGCGGAAGAAGCCGTCGGCCGTCATGACCTTCGCGGTCTCGTCGGGCCGCTGCCAGTAGCCGGCCATCACCTGCGGGCCGCGGATCGCGATCTCGCCCGGCACGCCGGGGGGCGCCTCGTGGCCTTCGTCGTCGAGCAGCTTGAGTTCGGTGCTCGGCATCGGCAGGCCGATGTTGCCGCTGTAGGCGGTGCTGTCGACCGGGTTGCAGGTGGCCGACGGGCTGGTCTCGCTCAAGCCGTAGCCCTCGCAGATGGGGCAGCCGGTCTTCTCGAGCCACAGGCGTGCGGTGGCCTGCTGCACCGCCATGCCGCCGCCGACGCTGATCTTCAGGTGGCTCCAGTCGACCTTGTCGAAGTCGGGGTGGTTGGCGAGCGCGTTGAACAGCGTGCTCACCGCCGGGAAGCTGTGGAACTTGTGCTGCGACAGTTCCTTCAGGGTGGCCGGGAAGTCGCGCGCGTTCGGGATCAGGATGTTGCAGCCGCCCATGCGCATGGACAGCATCATGTTCGTGTTGAAGCCGAAGATGTGGTACAGCGGCAGCGCGCAGATGGTGACGATCTGCTCGCCCGGCGGGATCTTCTTCAGCGCCGGCTGGTACCAGGCCTCGGCCTGCAGCACGTTGGCCACGAGGTTGCGATGCAGCAGGATCGCGCCCTTGCTGACGCCCGTGGTGCCGCCGGTGTACTGCAGCACGGCGATGTCGTCGGGGCCGACCTTCGGCTCGGTCAGCGCCTTGCGCCGGCCCTGCGAGAGCGCGTCCTTGAAGCGCACCGCGCCGGGGATGTCGTAGGCCGGCACCATCTTCTTCACGTTGCGCACGACGTGATTGACGATGGCACCCTTGATCAGGCCGAGCATGTCGCCCATCGCGGCGACGACGACCTTCTTCGTCGGCACGGCGTCGAACACCTTCTGCAGCGTGGCGGCGAAGTTCTCGAGGATGACGATCGCCTTCGCGCCCGAGTCCTTGAGCTGGTGCTCGAGTTCGCGCGGCGTGTACAGCGGGTTCACGTTGACGACGACGAAGCCGGCACGCAGCACGGCCGCCACCGCCACCGGGTACTGCGGCACGTTGGGCATCATCAGCGCGACGCGGTCACCGCGTGCCAGCCCCAGCCCCTGCAGGTAGGCCGCGAGCGCGCGCGACGCGTCGTCGACCTGCCCGAAGGTCACCGTGCGGCCCATGAACTTGTAGGCCGGCAGGTCGCGGTACTTGCGGAAGCTCTCCTCGACCAGCGCGACGAGCGACGGATAGAGGTCGGTCTTCACCTCCGCGGGCACGCCCTCGGGGTATTGCTTCAGCCAGACCTTCTCCATTCCCGCTCCTCTGTGACAGGCGATTCTGACGGAGGGGTCACCCGCGGCGGATCAGGGGATTCGATAGCGCGGTCGACTCAGGGTAATCGCGGAGGGCCGCGCCTGCGTATGCGTTCCGCCGTTCATAGGTGCGCGTTCGCGGGGGCGGCACGCGCGCCGGCAGCGCGCATGATCGACCCCATCACTTTCGGATCGCCTCGATGCACGACACGCTGAACGGGAGGCAGCGTTGAACGGTGCCGCACCCGCCGGCGCGGTGTGGCGCGTGCAGCTGCTCGGCCGGCTGCGGCTGGACGACGGCCAGCGCGAGATCACGCGCCTGCCCAGCCGCGCCGTCGCCGCGCTGCTGGCGCGGCTGGCGCTGGCGCCGCAGCGCGACCACGCACGCGAGGAGCTGATCGAACGGCTCTGGCCCGGTGTCGAGCTCGACGTCGGCCGCAACCGGCTGCGCCAGGCGCTGTCCACGCTGAAGAGCCTGCTCGAGCCGCCCGACCGCCAGCCGCCGCGCACGGTGCTGCTGGCCGACCGCCAGCGCGTGCGCGTCGCCGACGGCGCACTCGCCTGCGACGCCGTGCTCTTCGAAGCGGCCCTGAAGCGCGGCGACGCCGCCGCGGCCGCCGCGCTGTACGGCGGCGAGCTGCTGCCGGGCTTCTACGACGAATGGATCGACGACGAGCGCGTGCGCCTGGCCGCGCTGCATGACCGCCTCGCCGCCCGCAGCCCGGCGCCCGCGGCCGCCGGCGCGCCGGCGGCACCACCGTCGGCAGCGCCCCCTTCGGCGCCGCACGCCGCCACCGACGTGCGGCTGCCCAGCTTCGTCAGCCGCCTGTTCGGTGCCGAGGCCCCGGCGCGCGCGCTGCGCGACACCGTGCTCGCGCACCGCGTCGTCACGCTGCTGGGTCCGGGCGGCAGCGGCAAGACGCGCCTGGCCATCGAAGTGGCGCACTCGCTGCGCGGCCGCGCCGGCTGGCCGCTGCCGGTGCCCGAGCCGGCCGAGCCCTTCGACCTCATCGCCTTCGTCTCGCTGGTGGCCTGCGCCACGCGCGCACAGGTGGTCGACGCGATCGCCGGCGCGCTGCGCCTGGGCACGCCCGGCGCCGAACCGCTGCACGCGCTGGCCGATGCGCTGGCCACGCGCCGCGCACTGCTGGTGCTGGACAACTTCGAGCAGCTGGTCGACACCGCGGCCGACGTGGTCGCGCAGCTGGCCGCGAGGGCGCCCGCGCTGCACCTCCTGGTGACCTCGCGCCGCGCGCTCGGGCTGGACGGCGAGCGCACGTTCATGCAGGCGCCGCTGCCGCTGCCGCCGGCCGATGCCGACCTCGCGGCCGCGGCCGCGAACCCCGCGGTGGCGCTGTTCGTCGAACGCGCGCAGGCGGTGCGGGCCGACTTCCACCTCGGCGCGCGCAACGCCGCCACGCTGGTCGCGCTGGTGCGCACACTCGAAGGGCTGCCGCTGACCATCGAGCTGGCGGCGTCGCGCGCGCGCAGCGTCGCACCGGCCGAGATGCTGCGCCACCTGGCCGGCCGCGGCACGCCACGGCTCGACCTGCTGGCACGCGGCGGCGCGCGCAGCGCGAGCGACCCGCGCCACGCGACCATGCAGCGCGCCATCGCCTGGAGCTGGGACCTGCTCGCGCCCGAGCAGGCCGCGCTGCTGGCCGCGCTGACGGTGTTCGCCGGCCCGTTCGGCGGCGACGCCGCTGCCGCCCTCGCCGCCGACCCGTCGACCGACGTGCTGCTGCGGCTGGACGAGCTCGTCGCCCACTCGCTGGTGCAGGCCGGCGGCGACGGCGAGGTCACGCGCTACTCGGTCTTCCAGCCGGTGCGCGAGTTCGCGCTCGCGCGCACCGACGCCGCCAGCGCGCGGGCCTCGCGCGCCCGGCTGCGCGCCTGGGCGCTCGACTGGGCGCGCAGCCTGCCGCGCACGCCGCCGCTGCCGGCGATGCGCGCCGAGATGCCCAACCTCGTGGCCGCGCTCGCCAGCGCGGTGCAGGACGGTGCCGAGGCCGACGCGCTGCAACTGCTGCTGCAGCTGCGCCGCGCCCTCGAGGACGTGGAGCTGCCCGCCGACGGCCTGGCGCACGCGCGCGCGGCCGTCGAGCGCTGCGGCGACCCCGCGCTGCAGGCGCGCGGCCATGCGCTGCTGGCGCCGCTGCTCTACACCGCCGGCCACGCCGACGACGCGCTGCGCCACGCCGAGGCGGGCGTGCGGCGCGACCTGCTCGAAGGCGCCGCGCTCGGCCGCGCGCTGCACGCGCTGGCCCGCGTGCGCTGGCGCAGCCGGCGCCGCGCCGCCGAAGTCGAGCCGCTGCTCGACGAAGCGGCGTCGCTGGCCGAAGACGACGCCGAGCTGCAGGCCAGCCTGCTGGCGCTGCGCGCCTTCGTCGCCAACGCCGCGCACCGCGACTTCGCGCGCGGCGAGGCGCTGCACGTGCAGGCGCTCGCGCTCTGGGAACGGCAGGGCAACCAGCACGCCGTGCACAGCGGCCGCTACAACCTGGCGGTGGTCGCCGAAAGCGCCGGCCGCCCGGCGCAGGCGCTCGAGCGCATCGCGCCGGTCATCGACGCCGCCCGCGCCCTCGGCGATGCGCGGCGGCTCAGCCAGTCGCTCAACGTGCGCGGCAACGCACTCGCCAGCCTGCGCCGCTGGCCCGAGGCGGTGGCCGTCTACCGCGAGTGCGTGCGCGTGGCCTGGCAGTCGCTGGCGGCCTTCGACCTCGCCTACGGGCTGTGGAACCTGCCGCGCGCGCTCGCGCATGCACGGCAACCGGACGCCGCGGTGCAGCTGCTCGCGTTCGCCACCGCGTACTGGCGCCACTTCGGCGACCTGGACCGGCGCGACCTGGCCTTCGTGCGCCGCGTGCAACGCCTGCTGGCGCGCGCCCCCGACGCGACGCGCGCGCAGGCCCTGTGGCGCGAGGGCGAGGCGCTGACGCTGGCGCAGGCGGTCGCGCTGGCGCTGGACGGCCGCGCAGACACCTAGCGTTCGCCTAACGGTCGCCGCCGATCCTGTCGCCACGGCCCGCCGCCCGGGGCCGCAGGAGACCGCGATGACCACCTCGAACGTCCCCGCCACGCCGCGCCACGCGCGCCGCTGAGGCCGTGGCCATGCGCACCTGGCGGCGCCTCTTCAGCGACGACGGCATGCTGTCGCTGCTGGCCCCACGGGACTGGACGGTGCAGCAGGGCGCGCCCGGCGACGTGGCGGTCGTCGCGCCCGACGGCGGCGCGGCCGCGATGCGCCGGCTGCGCCGGCTGCCCGCCGGCGCCGCGCTCGGCCGCTGGCTGGCGCAGGACTTCGCGGCCGGCGAGCCCGGCCTGCAGCCGGCGCGCACGCTGCTCGTCGACGAACGCGGCCCCGCGCTCGCGCGCGCCGCCTTCGACTACGGCGGCCAGCTGTTCCGCGGCCGCGCCGGCGTCGTCGCGCTGCGCATCGAAGGCGATGCGCGCGTGTGCCTGTTCGTCGCGGCCGCCGGCCACGCGCACTACGCGGCCCAGCTGCCGCGGCTGGTGCGCATCCTCGAAAGCCTGCGCCCGCGGCCCGACGCCGCGGCCTTGCTCGACCTCGCGGCGCTGCTGCGCTTCGGCGCCGCGCGACGCGCCCTCCACGCCCCCTCACTCCCCGACGACCCCCAGGAAGGAACGCCATGAAGCACCCGTTCGCCCGCACCGCCCACGCCGCCGTCGCGGCCCTGATCGCCGTCGCCGCCGCCGCACCGGCCGCCGCGCAGACGCAGACCTGGAACTACAAGTCCTACCGCAAGGACCCGTTGAGCGGCCAGTACGACAAGGAGCGGTTCCTCAGCAGCACGATCCGCCTCGACGAGAAGGACGGCAAGGCCACCTTCCGCATGATCACCACCGGCCGCGGCGACCCCTGCATCAGCCGCAGCGACCTGCCGGCCGAGGTGGAGCGCACACCGGACACGCTGATCCTGACGGTGCGCCCCGAGATGAGCGGCTGCGAGCCCTTCCGCTACCTGATCCGCACCGACGGCAGCGGCGGCGTGCGCCAGCACCTGCGCAACGAGCGCTGGGTGAACGACGGCTTCGACCACGGGCTGACGCCGGCCAACTGACGCCGGGCCGGTGACGCCGGCGAACGATGGCGGAACGTTCGACCGGCACAGTGCCTCCCGTGCACCGACCGAGGAGGCCTGCCCCATGAGACTGCCGTCGCTCTCCGCCCTGATCGCCCCCGCCGCGCTGCTGCTGGGCGCTGCCGCCACGCCCGCCGCCGAGCTGCCCGCCGGCGCGCTGCGCGTGCAGGTGGCGCAGGTGGCGCAGGTGGTGGACCGCCAGGGCTTCGTACAGCGGCATCCAGCGCGACCGTTCGGCCCGCCAGGACCGCATGCACGCCGACAACGTGCGCACGATCCGCGAGGTCGATGTCTGCCGCGGCAGCAGCGGGTCGGCGGTGGAGCTGCCGCACGACCACAAGAACCACTGGCGCCTGAACGACGGCGACAGCGGTGTGCGCGCGCTGGTGTTCGACGTGCTCCGCGGGCCCGAGCGGCTGCCGAACGCGCTGAACGCCGTGCCCGCACACCAGGCCGGCAGCTTCGACGACGAGACGCAGCGCCAGTTCGGCGCCTTCCTGAAGCAAGTGACGCAGGGCCGCAACGACGTGCCGCTGGTCTTCTACTGCGGCGGCATGCAGTGCTGGATGTCCTACAACGCCGCGCTGCGCGCCAGCCGGCTGGGCTACCGGCAGGTGCTGTGGGACCGGGGTGGGCTGGAGGCGTGGAAGGCGGCGAGGCTGCCGGTGATGCCGGGGCAAGGGGGCGGCGCGAGATGACGCCGCACCGCGCTCACCCGTTCAGCGCTCCCAGCACCTCATCGAGCATCTTCTTCGCGTCGCCGAACAACATCTTGTTGTTGTCCTTGTAGAAGAGCGGGTTGTCGACGCCCGCATAGCCGCTGGCCATGCTGCGCTTCATCACGATGGACGTGCGCGCCTTCCACACCTCCAGCACCGGCATGCCGGCGATCGGGCTCGCCGGGTCTTCCTGCGCCGCCGGGTTCACGATGTCGTTGGCGCCGATGACCATGGCGACGTCCGTCTCCGGGAAGTCGGCGTTGATCTCGTCCATCTCGAGCACGATGTCGTAGGGCACCTTGGCCTCGGCCAGCAGCACGTTCATGTGACCCGGCATGCGCCCGGCCACCGGGTGGATGCCGAAGCGCACGGTCACGCCCTTGCCGCGCAGGATCTTGGTGATCTCGTTGACCGTGTGCTGCGCCTGCGCCACCGCCATGCCGTAGCCCGGCACGATGATCACGCTCTTGGCCTCGCGCAGCAGCTCGGCGGTCTCGGCCGCGCTGACCGGCGACACCTCGCCTTGCGGCTGCGCCGCGCCGCCCGCCGCGGCCGGGGCCGGCGCGCCGCCTCCGAAGCCGCCGGCGATCACGCTGATGAAGTTGCGGTTCATTGCGCGGCACATGATGTAGCTGAGGATCGCGCCGGAAGAGCCCACCAGCGCGCCCACCACGATCAGCAGGTCGTTGCTCAGCATGAAGCCGGTGGCCGCCGCGGCCCAGCCCGAGTAGCTGTTGAGCATGGACACCACCACCGGCATGTCGGCGCCGCCGATCGCCATCACCATGTGGATGCCGAACAGCAGCGCGATCACCGTCATCACCAGCAGCGCCGTCATGCCGGCGCCGTGGTCGCCGGCGTTCAGGAAGACGCGGCCGAACCAGATCACGACCAGCAGGCCGGCCAGGTTGAGCCAATGCCGCGCCGGCAGCAGCAGCGGCTTGCCGCCGATGCGCCCGGACAGCTTGCCGAAGGCGACGATGGAGCCCGAGAACGTGACGGCGCCGATCAGGATGCCGACATACACCTCGAACTCGTGGATGGTCTTCTCGGCCGGCGTGGCGAACACGGTGCTGGTGTCGACATAGCTCGCGAAGCCCACCAGGCAGGCCGCCAGGCCGACCAGGCTGTGCATCAGCGCGACGAGCTCCGGCATCTGCGTCATCTGCACCTTCTTCGCCGCGAAGAGGCCGATGGCCCCGCCGACGACGAGCGCACCGACGATCCAGCCGACGCCGGCCGCGCTGACGCGCGGGCCGAGCACGGTGGCCAGCACCGCGAGCGTCATGCCGACCATGCCGAACAGGTTGCCGCGGCGCGCCGTCTCGGGGTTGGACAGCCCGCCCAGGCTGAGGATGAAGAGGATGGTGGCGCCGATGTAGGCGACGGTGGCGAGTCCTTCGGACATGTGCTGCCTCTTGTTCTGGGTTCTTACTTGCGGAACATCGCCAGCATGCGCCGCGTGACCGCGAAGCCGCCGAACATGTTGACGGCCGTGAGCACCAGCGCCAGGACCGCCAGCACCAGGATCAGCGTGTTGGGCCGGTCGGCCGCGCCGCTGGCGGTCAGCGGCGGCGCCACCTGCACCAACGCGCCGATGGCGATGATCGAGCTGATCGCGTTGGTCACGCTCATCAGCGGCGTGTGCAGCGCCGGGGTGACGTTCCACACCACCATGTAGCCGACGAAGCAGGCCAGCACGAAGACGGTGAAGTGCGAGAGGAAGCTGGCCGGCGCGTAAAGGCCCACCAGCGCGAACAGCACGGCACCGATGCCGAACACGATGGCCAGCG
Organism: Pseudomonadota bacterium; assembly: GCA_963204815.1. Lineage (GTDB taxonomy): Bacteria > Pseudomonadota > Gammaproteobacteria > Burkholderiales > Burkholderiaceae_C > Rubrivivax. The sequence continues at coordinate 24,181 of CAUJHQ010000032.1, forward strand.
ACTTCGCCGACATCGGCTCGCTGGCGCCGTGCCCGTGGCCCTTGCTGGCGGGCGCCGCGACCACGGCCTTGGGCTTGGCCGGCGCGGCCGGCATCTGGATCGGCGGCGCCGGCCAGGTGACCTCGCCGCCCTTGATGACGGTGAGGCCGCGGATCGCCTGGTCGTCGAAGTTGACGTCGACCTGGCCGTCCTTCGTCTTGCACAGCTCCTCGGTGAGCCGCAGCAGGTTGTTGGAGTACAGCGTGGACGACTGCTTGGCCAGCCGGCTGGCGAGGTCGGTGTAGCCGATGATCGTGACGCCGTGCTTCACCACCGCCTGGCCGGGCTCGGTGAGCTCGCAGTTGCCGCCCTGCTCGGCCGCCATGTCGACGATCACGCTGCCGGGGCGCATGGTCTGCACCATCTCGGCGGTGATCAGCTTGGGCGCCGGCTTGCCGGGGATCAGCGCGGTCGTGATGATGATGTCGCAGTCCTTGGCCTGCTCGGCGTACATGCGGCGCTGCGCCGCCTGGAAGCCTTCGCTCATCACCTTCGCGTAGCCGCCACCGCCGGAGCCTTCTTCCTCGTAGTCGACCTTGACGAACTCGCCGCCGAGCGAGACCACCTGGTCGGCCACCTCGGCGCGCGTGTCGTTGGCGCGCACGATGGCGCCCAGGTTCGCCGCGGTGCCGATGGCCGCCAGGCCCGCCACGCCGGCGCCGGCGATGAAGACCTTGGCCGGCGGGATCTTGCCCGCGGCCGTGACCTGGCCGTTGAAGAAGCGGCCGAAGGCGTTGGCCGCCTCGACCACCGCGCGGTAGCCGCTGACGCCGGCCATCGACGTCAGCGCGTCCATCTTCTGCGCGCGCGACAGCTGGCGCGGCAGGGCGTCGATCGCCAGCACGGTGGCGCGCTTGGCGGCCAGCTGCTGCATCAGCTCGGGGTTCTGCGCCGGCCACACGAAGCCGATCAGCATGCCGCCCTCGCGCATCAGCGCCACCTCGTCGGCGGAGGGCGGGCGCACCTTGAAGACGATGTCGCTGCCGGCCCAGAGCGCGGCGGCGCCCTGTACCACCTCGGCACCGGCGGCGCGGTAGGTGTCGTCGGCGAAGTTGGCGGCGTCGCCGGCACCGGATTCGACGCCGACGGAGAAGCCCAGCTTGATCAGCTTGGCGACAACGTCGGGCACGGTGGCGACACGCTTCTCGCCAGGGAAGACCTCCCGGGGAATACCGATCCGCAACGACATGGTGGGCTTGCTCCTCGGAACCGATGTTTCATGGGCCGGACGGGCCGGCGTGGGCAGCCGCGAAGTGTACGGGCACTGTCCGCGGGGCCGCTTGCTACGATCCCGCCATGCCGGACGACCGTTGGCGCCCCAGCGTGACCGTGGCCGCCGTGATCGAACGCGACGGCCGCTACCTGCTGGTCGAGGAAGACACGGCCGACGGCGTGCGCCTGAACAACCCCGCCGGCCACCTGGACCCGGGCGAGTCGCCGCTCGAAGCGGTGGTGCGCGAGACGCTCGAGGAAACCGCGCACGCCTTCAGCCCCACCGCGCTGGTCGGCATCTACCTGTCGCGTTTCACGCGGCCGGCACGCGGTGAGGACGTGACCTATGTGCGATTCGCCTTCACCGGCAGCGTGGGCGAGCGCATCGCCGGCCGCGCGCTCGACGCCGGCATCCACCGCACGCTGTGGCTCACGGCCGACGAGATGCGCGCCGAAGCGGCGCGCATGCGCAGCCCGCTGGTGCTGCGCTGCCTGGACGACCACCTCGCCGGCCGGCGCTTCCCGCTCGACCTGCTGGCCACCGACCCCAGCGTCTACGCGCCCGCCGGCAAGCCCTGAAGCCAGGCCAGCAGCAGCGCGTTCACGCGCGCCGGCTGCTCCATCGTCAGCATGTGGCCGGCGCCGGCCACGATCTCCAGCCGCGCATGCGGCACCAGAGCCGCGATCTCGCGCGAATGCTCCACCGGCGTCAGCAGGTCGGCCTCGCCGCAGGCCACCAGCAGCGGGCAGCGCAGCGCCGGCAACGAAGGCCGCAGGTCGGGGCGCGCCATCACGGCGCGGTTCTGCCGGATCAGCTGCGCCGCGCCGGCGGCGCGCACGAAGCCGAGGTAGCCGTCGATGAGGTCGCGCCGCTTCGCGTGCGCGGGATGGAAGGCGAACAGGGTGTTGGCCTGCAACACCTCTTCCATGCGACCCTGCTCGAAGAGGGCGATGGCGTCGGTGCGAAGGCGCTTGAGTTCGGGCGTGTCCGGCCGCGCGCTGCTGCCCATCAAGGCGATGCCGCGCACGCGTTCCGGCGCCTGGCGCGCCGCCTCGAGCGCCAGCATGCCGCCCATCGAGGCGCCGACCAGCACCAGCGGCCCGGGGCACTCGGCCAGCAAGGCCGCCGCCATTTCGGGCAGGGTGTCGAAACGGAAATGCACGTCGGTCACGTGTACGCGGTGGCGCGTGGCGAGCACCGGCAGTTGCCCCAGCCAGATCGTTGCGTCGCTCGCCAGGCCCGGCAGCAGGATCACGTTTTGCATCGGGCCAGTGTGCCAGACGGGGTGGGACGCCCCGGTATGCGAGGACTGACTAACGATCCTCGGAAATAGTCGCTTTCCGAGCGATTGGCGGTTCGATAGTTTGGTTTTCGCATATTCAGCCCCGTGAACTTCCAACAGCTCCGATCCGTCCGCGAGGCCGTGCGCCAGGGTTTCAACCTCACCGAGGTGGCGGCGGTGCTGCACACCTCGCAGCCCGGCGTGAGCCGGCAGATCCGCGAGCTGGAGGAAGAGCTGGGCATCGAGATCTTCGTGCGCGCCGGCAAGCGCCTCACCGGCCTCACCGAGCCGGGCAGCACCGTGCTGCCGATCGTCGAGCGGCTGCTGAAGGAGGCCGACAACCTGAAGCGCGCCGGCGAGGACTTCGCGGCGCAGGGCCGCGGCACGCTGACGATCGCCGCCACGCACTCGCAGGCGCGCTACGCGCTGCCGGCCGCCGTGCGCGACTTCCGCGAGCAGCACCCGGAAGTGCAGCTGCGGCTGCACCAGGGCTCGCCGCGCCAGATCGCCGAGCTGCTGCTGGCCGGCGAGGCCGACATCGGCATCGCCACCCAGGCCATCGCCGACTACGACGAGATCGTCGCGCTGCCCTGCTACCGCTGGACGCACGCCGTGGTGGTGCGGCGCGACCACCCGCTGGCAGCCGAAGCGGCGCAGGGCACCGCGCTCACGCTGGAGCGGCTGGCCGACTTCCCGATCGTCACCTACGAACCGGGCTTCACCGGCCGCAGCCAGATCGACGACGCGTTCGCGCAGCAGGGCCTGGGCTTCGACCTCGTGATCTCGGCGATGGACGCCGACGTCATCAAGACCTACGTCGAGCTGGGCATGGGCGTGGGCATCATCGCGTCGATCGCCTACGACGAAGCGCGCGACCCCGCACTCGCCGCCATCGACGCGCGCCACCTGTTCGCGATGAACATGACGAACCTGGGCATCCGCCGCGGCGCCTACCTGCGCGACTTCGCGTACGACTTCATCCGCACCTTCGCGCCGCCGCTGGACCGTGCGCTGGTGGAACGGGCGCTGACCACGGCACCGGGCACGCGCATCGTGATCTGATCGCGCGCCGGCTATGCTGGCGCCATGAGCTCCATCGCCCCCTTCCACCTCGCCTTCCCGGTCGACGACCTCGCCGCCGCGCGCCGCTTCTACGGCGGCCTGCTCGGCTGCCCCGAAGGGCGCAGCAGCGACGAGTGGATCGACTTCGACTTCTTCGGCCACCAGATCGTCGCCCACCTGAGCCCGAAGAAGGGCGCCGACCACCACAACCCGGTCGACGGCCACGACGTGCCGGTGCCGCACTTCGGCGTCGTGCTCGACTGGGCCGACTTCGAGGCGCTGGCCGCGCGGCTGCGCGCCGGCAACATGCGCTTCGTCATCGAACCCTACGTGCGCTTCGCCGGCCTCGTCGGCGAGCAGGCAACGATGTTCTTCCGCGACCCCGCCGGCAACGCGCTCGAGTTCAAGGCCTTCAAGGACCGCTCGCAGCTGTTCGCCAAGTGACGCGGGCGACGTGACCCTGCCGCCGGACGACTGGCCGCAGCGCGCGCACAGCCGCGCCGTGCGCGTCGGCCCGATCGACTGGCACGTGCAGGTGGCCGGCCGCGGGCCGGTGCTGCTGCTGCTGCACGGCTCGGGCGCTTCGGCGCACTCGTGGGCCGGCCTGCTGCCGGCGCTGGCGGCGCATGCCACCGTCGTCGCCCCGGACCTGCCCGGCCACGGCTTCACGACCGGCGCGCCCTACGACGCGCTGACGCTGCCGCGACTGCGCGACTCGCTGGCCGACCTGGTTGCGGCGCTGGCCCTGCCGGCGCCGGCGCTCGTGGCCGGCCACAGCGCCGGTGCCGCTCTCGCGCTGCGCTGGGCGCTCGACGCACCGGAGCCGCCACGCGCGGTGCTCGGCTTCGCGCCGTCGCTGGTGCCGCCGCCGGCGCAGTACGGCCAGTGGCTGGCGCCGCTGGTGACGCCGATCGCCACGTCGGCGCTGGTGACGAACCTGCTCGCCCGGGTGGCCGGGCCCACCGGGATGATCGACGGCCTGCTGGCCAGCACCGGCAGCACGCTGCCGCCGGCGCAGCGCGCGGCGTACCGGCGCCTCTTCGCCGACCCCGCCCACGTGCGCGGCGCCATGAGCTTCATGGCCGCGGCCGACCTGCCTGCGCTGCTGCCCGCCTGCACGGCGCTCGCGTGCCCGGCCACCTTCGTGATCGGTGAACGCGACCACTGGATCCCCGAGCGCACGCTGCGGCCGGTGATCGAACGCCACCTGCCCGCCGCCACGGTCGAGCGCTGGCCGGGCGGCCACCTGCTGCACGAGGAAGACCCGGCGCGCGCCGCCGCGCGCGTCTTGGCCGCGCTGGGCTAGGCGCCGAGCACGCGGTCCAGCACGCGCCCCTCGGTGGCCGCGAACGCGGCATCGCCGCGCGCACGCGGCCGCGGCAGGCGGATGCGCCCGTCCAGCGCCACGCGGCCGCCTTCGATCAGCAGCACGCGGTCGGCCAGCGCCACCGCCTCGCCGACGTCGTGCGTGACCAGCACGGCGGTGAAGCCGTGCTCGCGCCACAGGCCCTCGATCAGGCGCTGCATCTCGATGCGCGTCAGCGCGTCCAGCGCGCCCAGCGGTTCATCCAGCAGCAGCAGGCGCGGCGCGTGCACCAGGGCGCGCGCCAGCGCCACGCGCTGGCGCTGGCCGCCGGACAGCACCGCCGGCCAGTCGTGCGCGCGCTCGGGCAGGCCCACCTGCGCGAGCGCGCCGCGCGCCCGTGCCGGCGCGTCGCCGCCGGCGAGGCCGAGGCCGATGTTGTCGGCCACGCGCTTCCACGGCAGCAGGCGCGGGTCCTGGAACATGATGCGCAGGTCGCCCGGCTCGCCGTCGACGCGCAGCGTGCCTTCGCTCGGCGTGTCCAGCCCCGCCAGCAGGCGCAGCAGCGTGCTGTTGCCGCAGCCGCTCTTGCCGACGATGGCGACGAACTCGCCCGGCGCGATGTCGAGGTCGATGCCTTCGAGCACGCGGCGCTCGCCGAAGCGCTTGCCCACGCCCTTCAACGACACCGCCACGCCGCTGCGCGCTGGTAGCCCGGGTGCCAGCGCAGCCACCAGCGTTCCAGCCCCTTCGCCAGCAGGTCGGCGCCCTTGCCCATCAGCGCATAGAGCAGGATGCCGACGAGCACCACGTCGGTCTGCAGGAATTCGCGCGCGTTCATCGTCATGTAGCCGATGCCGGCCTGCGCCGAGATGGTCTCGGCGACGATCAGGATCACCCACATGAAGCCGAGCGAGAAGCGCACGCCCACCAGGATCTGCGGCAGCGCGCCCGGCAGGATGACGTCGCGGTACAGCGCCCAGCCCGACAGGCCGTAGCTCTTCGCCATCTCGATCAACCCCTTGTCGACGCCGCGGATGCCGTGGAAGGTGTTCAGGTAGATCGGGAAGAACACGCCCAGCGACACCAGGAAGAGCTTGGCCGCCTCGTCGATGCCGAACCACAGGATGACGAGCGGGATCAGCGCCAGCGGCGGCACGTTGCGCACCATCTGCAGCGTCGAGTCCAGCGCGGTCTCGGCCAAGCGTTGCGACCCGGTCAGCAGCCCCAGCCCCAGCGCCAGGCCGCCGCCGAGCGCGAAGCCCGACAGCGCGCCTCGGCGCGGGCCAGCAGCAGGTCGGCCGCCCGCAGCTCGCGCAGCGGCAGGTGGCAGGTGAAGAGGGCGCGGTCGGCCAGCCGGCGCTCGACGAAGCGCAGCAGCGCGGCCGAGCGCGAGCCGGCGGTCGGGCTGCCGGCGATGCCGACGACGGAGAGGTTGCGGTGCGTTTCAGCCATGGCGGCATGATCGCGAGCGCCGCGCCGTTCACGAACGAAGGCTTTCGGTGATGCATATCCCACGGCCGAATATCCGTGCGCGGGCATACTCGAAGCGCTCCATGACGCTCTTCACCTTCATCCGCCACGGCGAGACCGACGCCAACCGGCAGCTGCGCTTCCAGGGCCAGATCGACACCCCGCTGAACGCGAACGGCCTCGCGCAGGCGCAGCGGCTGGCCACGCGCCTGGCCGACGTGCCGCACGACCGCCTCTTCACCAGCGACCTGCAGCGCGCGCGCCAGACCGCCGCGCCGCTGGCCGCCGCGTGGGCACGGCCGGCCGAACCGCTGCCGGCGCTGCGCGAGCAGAGCTTCGGCATCCTGGAAGGCGTGCCGGTGGCCGACGTGCCGGCGCTGCACCCCGACCTGTGGGCCCACTGGCTGCAGCACCAGGCCGACTTCGCGCTGCCCGGCGGCGAGAGCCTGCGCCGCTTCCACGAGCGCGTGCTGGGCGCCGTGCGCACGCTGGCCGAAGCCCATGCCGGCGAGCGCATCGCCGTCGTCACGCACGGCGGCGTGCTCGACATGCTGTGGCGCCACGCGAACGCGCTGCCACTGCACGGCCGGCGCGACTGCGTGATTCCCAACACCGGCATCAACCGCCTGCGCTGGGTGGGCGACCGGCTGGAGATCGAGGTCTGGGCCGACGACGCGCACGTCGCCGACCTGCTTCAGCCGATCTGACCGCCCCCAGCGCCGGGCTGCGCCGCGGCCCGCGCCGCGCCGGGGGATCGAGGCGACCGGCAGAGCCGGATCGTCTCGAGACTCACTGCCAGCTCAGCGCCGACAGGTCGTTGGCGAAGACCGGCATGTCCTTCCAGAGCCCCTTCACGCGCGCGTTGGCCACCGTGATCCAGGTCGGCTGGTAGAGATAGGCCGCCACGGCGTCGGTGGCCACGAGCTTCTGCGCCTCGGCGAGCAGCCGGTTGCGTTCCTCGGGCTTGATGGTCGCGTTGATCTTCGCCCACAGCGCGTTGAACTCGGCCGAGTCGTAGTTCCAGTAGTAGCCCGGGCGCGCGAAGTTGCCGAAGTCCAGCGGCTCGACGTGCGAGATGACGGTCAGGTCGTAGGCCTTCTGGCCGTACACGCCCGACAGCCACTGCGCCCACTCCACGTTCTCGATCTTGGCGACGATGCCCACCTTGGCCAGCTGCGCCGCGATGACCTCGCCGCCCTGCCGCGCGTACGGCGTGGGTGGCAGCTTCATCGTCAGCTCCAGCGGCGGCGTCACGCCGGCCTGGTGCAGCAGCGCGCGCGCCTTCGCCTGGTCGAACGGGTTGATTCCGGTGGTGTCGACGTAGCCCGGCGCGCCGGGCACGTAGAAGCTGCCGATCGGCAAGCCGAAGCCGTCGGCCGCGCCTTCGATGACCGACGCGCGGTCGATCGCGGCGGCGATGGCGCGGCGCACGCGCACGTCGTCCAGCGGCTTGCGCTTGTTGTTGATGGCGAGGATGGTCTTCGCGCGCGAGCCGCCGATCAGCACCTGGAACTTCTTGTTCTCCTGGAACTGCTTCAAGCTGCGCGCCGCCGCCACGCGCGGGAACACGTCGACGTCACCCGACAGCAGCGCCGCCACCTGCGCCGCCGGGTCGTTGACGAAGCGCACCGTCACGCGGCGCAGCTTCACGTCCTTCGCGTTGCGGAAGCCGTCCCAGCGCGCCAGCGTGACGGCCGAGCCCTTGGCCCAGTTGTCGACGCGGAAGGGCCCGGTGCCCACCGGCTGCGTGTTGTTGGTGGCCGCGCTCTTGGGCTCGACGATGACGGCCGTGGCCTGGCCGAGCTGGAACAGCAGGTCGGGGTTGCCGTTCTTCAGGTTCAGCACCACGGTGTTCGCGTCGGGCGTGTCGATGCGCTCGATGTTGGCGAACACCGCCTTGTCCTTGTTGGTGCTTTCCTTTGCCACCGCGCGCTCGTAGCTGAACTTCACGGTCGCCGACGAGAAGGGCTCGCCGTTCTGGAACTTCACGCCGTTCTTGAGCTTGAAGGTCCAGGTCTTCAGGTCGGGGCTGACGGTCCAGCTGTCGGCCAGCAGCGGCGTCGTCCGGCTGTCGCTGTTGATCTTCGTGAGCGTCTCGAAAACGTTGTACTGGACGATCTCGGCGATCGCCGACGCGGCACCCGCGGTCGGGTCCAGGCCGGGCGGCTCCAGCGTCATCGCCAGCGTCAGCGTGTCCTTCTTCGCCTGCGCCAGCGCCTGCGGGGCGGCGGCCAGCAAGGCCAGCGCGGCGGATGCGGCCACGGCGACCGCGCGTCGGGTGAGGTTCATCGGCATGGTCTCCTGCAATGCGCGGATGGTAGGTCAGCCGGCGACCGGATGGAGGGCCGCCACCGGCTCGGGCGCGAGCAGCGTGCCGTCGCGCAGGCCGCGCACGGTGCCCAGCACGAGCACGACGACGACCAGCGAGCAGAGCGCCAGCAGCACCGGCCCCAGCACCGCGAGCAGCGTGCCGGGCTGCGCCAGCCGCAGCGTGAGCGCGGCGAAGGCGGCGAGCGGGAAGCTCATGCCCCAATGCGGCAGTCCGAAAGGCAGCGCCATGATGGCTTTCGCCTGCGTGCCCACCCACAGGAAGCTGAACAGCGCCATGCCCCAGAGCAGCCAGCCGACGACCGGAGGTGCACCGAACTGCAGCGCCGACAGCCCGACCACCGCCGGCGGCGCGATGAAGATGAAGCTGGTGGGCTTGAGCCGCTCGGGCCACGGCCCCTGCACCGCCAGCCGCACGACGACGAGGATCATCACCACCGGCCAGAACAGCAGGCCGACGCCGAACTGCGCCGCCGCCCAGTCGGCATGGCCCAGCGGCACACCGGCCAGCGGCACCAGCACGTTGCCGACGATCGGGATGAAGAGCGCCGGCGTCGCGCTGGCCCACTGCAGGCCGCCCTGTTCCTTGCCCTTCCACCAGCGGCCCAGCACCCACAGCGTGAGCGCAAACTGCAGCACCGCGCCGGCCCACCAGAGCGCATCGACCACGGCGTGGCGCAGGCCGAGCGCGACGGCCACCGTGGCCAGCAGGATCATCGCGATCGGCAGCGTGGCGACGAAGGTGTGGCGCACCGGGTGGCGCTGGTCCTCGGCCCAGGCCTCGGGGTAGCGCCGGCCGCGCAGCACGGTGGCGACGGCGAGCACGCCGAACACCGCGGCGGCGAGCGTGCCGATCGCGAACGCGGCGGCACCGGCCATCTCGCCCATCAGCGGCACCGCGCGGTGCCAGGCCAGCGCCAGGCCGCACAGGCCCATGACGATGGCGTACCAGCCGGGGAACAGGAACTTCAGCGGGGTCGGCGAGGCACTCATCGGCGGTGCGTCAGGGGTCGATGGTCTCGTCGGCGTCGGCGCCGAACGCGGAATACAGGCGCGCGAACGGTGGCTTGATCGACCGTGCCGCCTTCAGCAGCGCCGCGTCGTCGCTGCCGCGCAGCGCGTCGGACAGCGCCGTCAGCGCCTTCGAGCCGTCGGCCAGCGCGGCCTTGAACTGCAGGAAGCGGCGCGAGCTCATGCGGTGGTCGGCCGCCTCGGGCAGGTTCTGCTCGATGCCGCGCCAGTGCGCGCGCGCCTCGGCGAAGGCGCGCTCGATCTCGCTGCGCATCGGCGGCGAGATCGGCAGCAGCCCGCGCGCGCCGGCCGAGGCCAGCAGTTCCATCGGCTCGTGGAAGCGCGCGAGGCGGTCGGGGAAGTAGTCGATGCCGGCGCCCTCGCGCGCCCTCAGCAGCGCCGCGCGCACCGGTTCCAGCGCGTCGTGCGCAGCGGCCCAGTTCGCCAGCGCCACCGCGGCGTCGGCGGTGTCGATCTGGCGCGCGACGGTCTCGAACGTCGCCGACCAGTCGGCCGGCTTCCGGATTTCCAGCGCCACCCGCAACGCCGGCCAGCGGCCGTGCAGCCGCTGCATCGCCGCCCGAGCGCGCGGCGCGGCGCCGGCGTCCTGCTGCACCGCCTGCGTCAGCGCCAGCGCCGGGATGTAGACGGCGTCGAAGGCGACCATCGCGTCGAGCAGCGCCGACCGCGCGGCGGTGGCGGGCCGCGCCAGCAGGCCCGCGGCGACCAGCGTGCCGAGCGCGCGGCGGGTGATCGGCATCGGGAGCTCCGGGGCGGTGGCGGTCAGCGCACTTTGCCGAGCAGCACCTGGACTTCGTCGAGCAGCGTGCCGAGCTCGCCTTCGCCCTGATCGTCGAGGTGCAGGCGCGACTGCAGCTCCTGCTGCATGAAGCACACCGTCATGCGAACGTAGGTGCTGTCCAGCGCCTTGCGCACCGCCGCCATCTGCGAGGCGATGTCCAGGCAGGGCTGGCCCTCTTCGATCATGCGCTGGATGCCGCGCAACTGCCCTTCGGCGCGCTTCAGGCGGTTCAACAGGTCGGTGCGGGAGGCGGTGTCGGCAAGCGTGGACATGGTGCAGGCTTCGGCAGCGGGCGCGGGAGCGGTCGAGGCGGCCATTGTGTCGGAGATGCCGGCCGTGCGTGAAACCGTCAGCGCGTGCCGCAGCTCTGGCCGCCTTCCGGCACGCCCAGCTTCTTCAGCAGGAAGCTCGGCGGGCAGAAGTTCGTGAGGCCCGACTGGAACAGGTTCAGGCCCACGAAGGCCGTGAGGGCCAGGAACCACTTGCTCACGAACACCGGGCTGCCGTCGACGCCGAGCGCCAGCGAGAGCAGGACAAAGGCACCGGCCATCAGGCGGATGTAGCGTTCGACGGTCATGGGAAGACTCCTGTGGAAATGAGAGGGAGAAGAGGAAAGTGAGGGAGTGGGGTCAGCGGTCGGCCAGGCGCACGATGCCCAGGGCCTTCAGCACATATTTCTCGTAGACCGGTTCGGAATTGCCGGTCTTCATCTTGCGGATGAAGTACTTCTCGAACGCGATCTTGGCCAGGTGGACCCACTTGCCCTTTTTGAACCAGTTCACGTTGCGCGGCGGGATCTGCGGCAGCGCCACGAAGGCGGCGCCGGTGTCGCCCATGTCGGCCAGACAGATCGCGTTCCAGGTGCCCTTGGCGGTGACGGGCCGGCCGGCCAGTTCGTCGACGATGTTGTGCGCGATCGCGCTTGCCATCGTCTCGATCATGTAGCCGGTCTTCGGGGCGCCGGTGGGCACGGGCGTCGCCTCCACCGGCGGGATCGCCACGCAGACGCCGGCCGAGAAGATGTTCTTGTGCGCCTTGCTGCGCTGGAACTCGTCGATCAGCACGAAGCCGCGCGGGTTGCACAGGCCCGGCACCGCCGCCACCGCGTCCACACCCTTGAAGGCGGGCAGCATCATCGACAGCTTGAACGGCAGCTCGTGTTCCTTGCGCGCGGCGCCGAGGTCGTCGAGCTCGGTGGCGAACAGGCGGCCGGCCTCGACCTTCGTCGTCTTCGCGTTCGTGACCCACTTGATGTCGTGGTTGCGCAGCTCGCTCTCGAGCATGCTCTTGCTGTCGCCCACGCCGCCCAGCCCGAGGTGGCCGATGTACGGCTCGCTGGTGACGTAGGTCATCGGCACCTTGTGGCGCAGCTTTCGCTTGCGCAGGTCGGCGTCGACGATGAAGGCGAACTCGTAGGCCGGGCCGAAGCAGCTGGCGCCCGGCATCGCGCCGATGACGATGGGGCCGGGATCCTGCAGGAACTTCTCGTAGTCCTGGAAGAACATCTCGGCGTGGCCGACCGTGCACACCGAATGCGTGTGGCCGCCGTGCGGGCCGGCGCCCGGCACTTCGTCGAAGGCCAGGCGCGGGCCGGTGGTCAGCACGAGGTAGTCGTAGTCCAGCGTGTCGCCGCCGTCCAGCGTGAGCCGGTTCGCCGCCGCGTCGATGGCCGCGACCGCCTTGCCGACAAACGCGATGCCCTTCTTCTCCAGGTAGGGCGCGATCGGCAGCGTGGTCTCCGCGCGCTGCCGCCAGCCCACGGCGACCCAGGGGTTCGACGGCGTGAACTGGAAGGTGTCGGTGGCGTTGACCACCGTCACCTTGTGTTCGGCGGGCAGCAGTTCGCGCAACTCGTACGCGGCGGGCATGCCGCCGAGTCCGGCACCGACGACGACGATGTGGGCCATGGTGTGTCTCCTGTGAGGGTGGGGTTCAGCGCGCCTCTGCGGGCGTTTCGTGGCGCTTGCGGTACAGCGCGAAATAGAGCACCGGGATGACGACGAGCGTGAGCAGTGTCGACACCGCAATGCCGAAAAGCAGCGAGATCGCGAGCCCGTTGAAGATCGGGTCGTCGAGGATGAAGAGGGCGCCGATCATCGCGGCCAGCCCGGTCAGCACGATCGGCTGCGCGCGCACCGCGGCCGAGCCGACGACCGCCTGCTTGAAGGGCAGGCCGCGCGCCGTTTCCAGCTCGATGAAGTCGACGAGCAGGATCGAGTTGCGCACGATGATCCCGGCCAGCGCGATCATCCCGATCATCGACGTGGCCGTGAACGGCGCACCCAGGATCGCGTGCCCCGGCATGACGCCGATGATGGTGAGCGGGATCGGCGCCATGATGACCAGCGGCGCGAGATAGCTCTTGAACTGCGCCACCACCAGCAGGTAGATCAGGATCAGGCCGACGCCGTAGGCGGCGCCCATGTCGCGGAAGGTCTCGTAGGTGATCTGCCACTCGCCGTCCCACTTGACGGCGTAGGCGCGGTAGGGGTCGGCCGGCTGGCGGATCCAGTACTCGCCGAGCGCGCCGGCGTTCGGCAGCGCCACCTGCTCGAAGCTGCCACGCAGGCCGAACAGGCCGTAGAGCGGCGAATCGGGCGTCTTGCCGCCGGCGCCGACGTCGGCGAAGACGTAGCTCACGCCCTGCAGGTCCTTCGTGTGGAGCGGCTTGTCGATCACGCCACGCTCCACGCGCACGAGCTCCGACAGCGGCACGAGTTGCCCGTTGGCGGCGCGCAGCGGCAGCGCCAGCAGCGCGTCCAGCCCCACCTGCGACTCGCGCGGCAGCTGCAGCCGCACCGGCACCGGGTACTTGCTCTGGCCGTCGTGCAGCCAGGCGGCGTCGGCGCCGGCGAGCGCGCCCTGCACCGTCTGCGCGATCGCCGCCACCGGGATGCCCAGCGATTCGGCGCGCTGGCGGTTCACGCGCAGGAAGGCGCGCGGCGCGTCCTCGCGCAGGGTGGTGTCGATGGCGGTGATGTCGGGGGCCGCGCGGAAGGCCTTCTCCAGCCGCGCCGCCACCTGCTGGCGGCCGGCCTCGTCGGGGCCGTAGACCTCGGCGACGATCGGGCTCATGACCGGCGGGCCGGGCGGCACTTCGACCACCTTCAGCTTGGCGCCGTGGCGCGCGGCGATCTTCTCCAGCGCCGGCCGCAGGCGCTGCGCGATGGCGTGGCTCTGCTCGTGGCGGTGCTGCTTGTCGACCAGGTTCACCTGCAGGTCGCCCTGCTCGGCGTCGGCGCGGAAGTAGTACTGGCGCACCAGGCCGTTGAAGGTGATGGGGCTGGCGGTGCCGGCGTAGCCCTGCAGGTCGCGCACCTCGGGCTGGGTGGCGAGGAAGCCGCCCAGTTCATGCAGCGCGGCCGCGGTGTCTTCCAGCGGCGTGCCGGCGGGCATGTCGACGACGAGAGCGAACTCGCTCTTGTTGTCGAACGGCAGCATCTTCAGCACCACCCACTGCACCGCCGCCAGGCCCACGCTCAGCATCAGCGCGGCCAGGATGCCGGCGAGCAGCAGCCAGCGCTTCCTCGCGCTGTCCAGGAAAGGCATCAGCACGCGCGTGAACAGGCGCTGCACGCGCCCGGCGCCGGCGGCCGGCGCGTCGCCGTGCGCGGCGCCGGCGTGCGGCTTCATCAGCCGCGCCGCCAGCCACGGCGTCACCGTGAAGGCGATGGCCAGCGAGATCGCCATGCCCAGGCTCGAGTTGATCGGGATCGGGCTCATGTACGGCCCCATCAGGCCGCTGACGAAGGCCATCGGCAGCAGCGCCGCGATGACGGTGAGCGTGGCCAGGATGGTCGGGCCGCCGACCTCGTCGACCGCCGCAGGGATGATCTCCAGCAGCGGCTTGCCCGGCTCCAGCGCCTGGTGGCGGTGGATGTTCTCCACCACCACGATGGCGTCGTCGACGAGGATGCCGATCGAGAAGATCAGCGCGAACAGGCTCACGCGGTTCAGCGTGAAGCCCCAGGCCCAGCTGGCGAACAGCGTGGCGGTGAGCGTGAGGATGACGGCGGCGCCGACGATCACCGCCTCGCGCCGGCCGAGCGCCAGGCCGACCAGCAGGATCACCGAGCCGGTGGCGAAGGCGAGCTTCTGGATTAGCTTGTTGGCCTTCTCGGCGGCGGTCTCGCCGTAGTCGCGCGTGACGGTCGCTTCGATGCCGGCCGGGATCACGGTGTTGCGCAGGGCGTCGAGCCGTTCGCGCGCGCCGCGCGCCACGTCGACGGCGTTCTGGCCCGGCTTCTTCGTCAGCGTGATCGTCACCGCCGGGTGGCCGCCGGCGGCGCCGCTGGCGGCCGTGGCGGCGCCGGGCGTGAACCACACGTGGCGCGACGCCTGCGCGGCGCCGTCCTCGACGCGGGCCACCTCGCGCAGGTAGACCGGCTTGCCGTTGCTGGTGCCGACGACGAGGTCGCCCACCTCGGTGGCGTTGTGCAGGAACTCGCCGGTCTCGACGGCGAGCGTGCGCGCGCCGGCGTCGTCCATCACGCTGCCGGCCGGCAGGCCGACGTTGGCCGCGGCGAGCGTCTGCTTCAGGCGCAGCAGGTCGACGCCGCGCTCGCGCAGGCGCGCCGGCTGCAGGCTCACCTGCACCACGCGGCCGGGGCCGCCGAGGGTCTGCACCTCGCGTGCGCCGGGCACGCGCTTCAGTTCGGCTTCCACCGCATGCGCAACGCGCTCGAGGTCGGCCGCCGCGGTGTCGTCGCGGCTCCACAGCGTGACGGCGAGCACCGGCACGTCGTCGATGCCCTTGGGCTTGACGATCGGCGGCAGCGTGCCCAGGCCCTGCGGCAGCCAGTCCTGGTTCGCGTTCAGCACGTCGTACAGGCGCACCAGGGCCTCGGTGCGCGGCACGCCGACCTGGAACTGCACCGTCAGCACCGCCAGGCCAGGGCGCGACACGGAGTACGTGTGCTCGATGCCGGCAATCTGCCCCAGCACCTGCTCGGCCGGGCGCGCCACCATGTTCTGCACGTCGGCGCTGCTGGCGCCGGGGAAGGCGATCAGCACGTTGGCCATCGTCACGTTGATCTGCGGCTCTTCCTCGCGCGGCGTGACGAGCACCGCGAAGGCGCCGAGCAGCAGCGCCACCAGCGCCAGCAGCGGCGTCAGCGCGTTCGCCTGGAAGGCGCGCGCCAGGCGGCCGGAGATGCCGAGCGGCGCGTCGCTCATTTCGCCGCCGCTCCCGCCAGGCCGGCGCGCACCGCGTCGACGGCGACGCGCTCGCCGGCCTTCAGGCCCGCCAGCACCTCGACCTGATCGCCGCTGGCCGCGCCCAGGCGCACCGCCTTCAGCACGAAGCCCGTGGGCTGCTGCACGTAGACCGCCGTCAGCTCGCCACGGCGCAGCACGGCGCTGGCGGGCACGCTGGGGCGCGCGCCGCCGGTCGCCGGCGCGGCACTGCCGGCGAAGCGGACGCGCACGTTCTGCCCCGGCGCCAGGCCGGCGGCGGCGTCACGCGGCAGGTCCAGGCGCCATTCGACGGTCTGCGACACCGCGTCGGCCACCGGCAGTTCGGCACGCGCCACCGGCGCGACCCAGGCGCCGCCGGGCAGCTGCACCTGCACGCCGGTGGCGGCACGCGCCAGCGCCGAGCGCGACGCCGGCAGCTGCACCACGGCGCGAAGCGCGCCGGGGGCGAACAGCGTGACGAGCGGGCGGCCCGGCGTGGCGAGGTCGCCGGCCTCGACGTGCGTGGCCAGCACGATGGCGTCGAACGGCGCCGTCACGGCGGCGAAGCTGCGCGCCAGCGCCGCCTGCGCACGGCCTGCCTGCGCCTGCTGCAGCCCGGCCTGCGCGCCTTTCAGCTGTGTCTCGGCGACGTCGAGCGCGGCCTGGCTGACGAAGCCCTGCGCGCGCAGCTCGCGGCTGCGCTCGGCGGCGAGGCGCGCATTGCGGAACTCGGCCTCGGCCTGGGCGACGCCGGCGTCGCCGCGCGCCAGGCCGGCCTGCACGTCGCGTTCGTCGATGCGCACCAGCAGCTGGCCGGCCTTCACGCGGTCGCCGGCCTTCACCGCCAGCTGCATCACGTTGCCGCCGACCTGCGCGCCGAGCGTGCTCTGGCGCAGCGCCTGCAGGCTGCCGTCGATCTCGAAGCCGCTGGCGGCGCCGGCGGCGCCGACCGCCACCGTGGGCACGGCCGGGGCCTCGACAGCGCCGGCGGCGCCGGCGAACGAGAGCGCGGCAGCGGCCGCGAGCAGGGTGCGTCTGGATACCATGTGGGGTATCTTAGCAGACACCCCCTGGCGTATCAAGCGGCTACGGCTTCGGCAGGCCGGCGCAGACGTCGCGGCGCGGCGCCGCAGGCATCGTCACGCCGCGTTCCTTGGCGCGCGCCTGCATCGCCTCGCGGTGCTTGTCGCGCACGGCGACGCATTCGTCGTAGGTCTTGGCCTCGCCCATCGCCTTGCGGTGCGCCAGGCGCTCGTCGGGCTTCATCATCGTCCAGCCGGGCGTGACGCCGTTGCCGTAGCGCGGGCCCATCATGCGGCCCGGGCCCATGCCGCCGCGCGGCATGCTGGCCGCCGGGCCGGGGCCGCCCATCGGCGCGGAAGCCGGCTGGGCGAGCGCGCCCATCGAGAGCAAAGCGAGTGCCGCGAGCAGCGGCGCGGTGCGGCGGGTGATCGACATGGCGATCTCCGGGAGTGGACGATACGGATCACCGTAGCACCGCCACCGGCACCGACCTTGCGCCGGCTCAAGGTGCGACGTGGGTCTCAGCAGCTGCCGCCAGCGCGGAGAAGTGAGCCTCGATCGGCCCCAGCAGGTCGGCCACCAGCGCGGTCGACACTGCCGCGTCGTCGGCCCCGCGCAGCCGCACTTCGGCCTCGCCGGCGAGCGCGGCGATCGCATCGTGCCCGAGCGTCGACGCGGCGCCGCGCATCGAGTGCGCCGCGCGTTCGGCATCGGCGCGCCGGCCGGCACCGAGCGCCGTGCGCAGCGCCGCCAGTTCCTGCCCGGTCGCAAAGCGCGCCAGCACGCCGACGTAGAGCTCGGCGTTGCCGAGCACCGCCGCGAGGCCGCGCTCGAGGTCCAGCCCCTGCACAGACGCCAGCCGCTGCAGGGTCGCCGCCGCGGGCAGGCCGGCGGGCGGCGCCGGCGCGGGGCCGGGCGCCGCGGCGGCGCGGCCGCGGGCCGCCTGGGAAGCGTCCAGCCAGTGCAGCAGCGTCGCGTAGAAGGCCGGCACGTCCATCGGCTTGGCGACGAAATCGTTCATGCCGGCGGCGCTGCAGGCCTGGCGGTCCTCGTCGAAGGCGTTCGCGGTCAGCGCCAGGATCGGCAGCGTGGCGCCGCCGGGCAGCGCGCGGATCGCGCGCGTCGCCTCCAGGCCGCTCATCTCGGGCATCTGCAGGTCCATCAGCACGAGATCGGGCGCACCGGCGGCGGCGCGCTCGACGGCCTCGCGGCCGTTGACGGCCACTTCGACCGCCAGCCCCACGCCGTGCAGCAGCGCGAGCGCGACCTCGCGGTTGACCTCGTTGTCCTCGGCCAGCAACACGCGGGCGCCGCGGTGGCGCTGGCGCAGCACCGATTCGGCGCTCGCGATACCGGCACGCGGCAGCGCCGGCATCACGCCGTGGCCGCGCTTCAGGCGCGCCGTGAACCAGAAGGTGCTGCCTTCGCCGACGCGGCTGTCGACGCCGCACTCGCCGCCCATCAGCTCCGCCAGGCGCTGCGTGATGGCCAGCCCGAGGCCGCTGCCGCCGAAGCGCCGCGTGGTCGACGGGTCGGCCTGCTCGAAGGCCTGGAACAGGCGCGGCAGGTCTTCGGCGGCGATGCCGATGCCGGTGTCGACGACGGCGAAGCGCACCAGCAGGTCGTCGCCGTCCTCGTGCAGCAGCTTGGCGCGCAGCGCGATCGAGCCGCGCTCGGTGAACTTGACCGCGTTGGCGGCGAAGTTCAGCAGCGCCTGGCGCAGCCGCGTCGGGTCGCCGCGCAGCCAGTGCGGCACGGCGTTCTCGTCGACCTCGATCGCCAGCCCCTTGGCGCGCGCCGACTCGGCGACGATCGAGCGCACGTTGTCCAGCACCGTCGACAGGTGGAAGCTGGTGCTTTCCAGCTGCATGCGGCCGGCCTCGATCTTCGACAGGTCGAGGATGTCGTTGACGATGGACAGCAGGTGCTGGCCGGCGCTGTCGATCTTGTCCAGCCGCGCCAGCTGTTGCGGCGCCACGCCGTCGCGCCGCACCAGGTAGTTGAGGCCGATGATGGCGTTCAGCGGCGTGCGGATCTCGTGGCTCATGTTGGCCAGGAAGACGCTCTTGGCGCGGTTGGCCCCTTCGGCGGCGTCGCGCTGGTGCCGCGTGCGCAGCGACTCGATGCCGACCGACACGTTGCGCGCCAGCTCCTCCAGCGGCGCCACCTCGGCGCTGCCGAAGGCGTTGGGCTCGGCGGCGTAGAGCGACAGCGCGCCCACCGTGCGCCCCTGCACCACCAGCGGCAACGCGATGCTGGCCTGGTAGCCGCGCGCCAGCGCGAGGTGGCGCCAGGGCCCGAGCACGGGGTCGGTGAGCCAGTTCTGGTTGACCTGGGTGGTGCCGGTGCGGATGGCGGTGCCGGTGGGCCCGCGGCCGTTCGGGCGCTCGCCGTCCCAGGAGACCACCAGGCTCTGCAGGTAGCCGCTGTCGTCGCCGGCCTGCGCGACGACGCGCACGGTCTTCGCCGCGTCGTCCTCGGCGCTGCCGGCCCAGGCCATGAGGTAGCTGCCGGCGGCGACGACCGAGCGGCAGACCTCGGCGAGATAACTCGCCTCGTCGCGCTGCTCGAGCAGGTTCATGTTGCAGCTGGACAGCACGCGCAGCGAGCGGTTCAGGTGCCGCAGTTCCTGCTCGGCCTGCCGGCGCGCCGTGATGTCACGCGCCAGCACGATGAAGCGCGGGCGCTCGCCGGCCGGCGTGGCCTTGCGCGACACCGAGAGCTCGAACCAGCGTTGCCCGCCGGGCACCTGCAGGTGGTACTGGTGGCCGATGGAGGTGCCTTGCGCGTCGGCCTCGGCGAGTGCCTGCTTCAGCACCGCGACGCTGGCGGCGGGCAGGAACTCGTCGGCGCGCCGGCCAAGGAAGTCCTCCGGCCGCGCGTAGAGCAGGTCGCGCCGCGGCGAGTGGAAGGCATGGAAGGTGCCGTCGAGGTCGATGTCGAACAGCAGATCGGGCACCGCCTCGAGGGTGGCCTGCAGCTGTTGCGCGGCGTCGCGCCGGTCGGTGATGTCCGAGAAGGTGACGACGACCTGCTCGGGGAGGCCGTCGGGGCCGGCCATCGCGTAGGCATCGACCAGCACCCAGGTCGGGCCCGGGCGCCCCGGGTGGCGGAAGCCGATCACGAGGTCGTGCACGGGCTTTCCGCTGGCGATGACGCGCGCCACCGGGAAGTGCGCCGGCGCCAGCGGCGCGCCCGCCTCGTCGACGAAGGACCAGTACGGGTCGACCGCGGCCATGCCGCGCAGCTGGTCGAGCGTGAGGCCCGTCATCGCGCGGGCGGCCGGGTTGGCATCGAGCACGCTGCCGTCCGGCGCGTGCACGATGACGCCGGTGCGCAGGTGGTCCAGCAGGGCCTGCAAGCGCCGCTGCTGGGCCTGCAGCGCGAGCTGGCGCTCCATCGGCTCGGTGACGTCCAGGTGGGTGCCGGCCACGCGCAGCGGCGCGCCGGTGGCGTCGCGCTCCAGCACCTGGCCGCGGTCGAGCACCCAGACCCAGCGGCCGTCGGCGTGGCGCATGCGGTAGGTCTCGTCGAAGCGCGCGCTGCGGCCCTCGAAGTGGGCGCGCTGGGCGGCCTCGACACGGGCGCGGTCGTCGGGATGGATGCGGGTGTACCAAGCCTGCGAGTTGCGGTTCACCGGCTCGTGCGGCAGCCCGAGCATCGAGTTCCAGCGTTCGTTGACGATCGAGTCGCCGCTGCGCACGTCCAGGTCCCAGAGCCCCAGGTCGGCACCGCGCAGCGCCAGCGCCAGGCGCTCGGCGCCTTCGCTCTCGAGCCGCTCCAGCGCGCGCTGGCGGCGCCGGATCGCGAGCTGCGCGGCGATCGTCGTGCCGGCGAAGGCCGCGTACAACACGGCGTAGAGCGCGGTGTGGCGGCGCCAGGGCGCGAACATCGCGTCGACGCTGCGGCTGACGGCGACGACCAGCGGCTTGT
The DNA here is from genome assembly GCA_963204815.1 of Pseudomonadota bacterium. GTDB lineage: Bacteria > Pseudomonadota > Gammaproteobacteria > Burkholderiales > Burkholderiaceae_C > Rubrivivax. Next base: position 44,825 of record CAUJHQ010000032.1, read on the forward strand.
CCACCGGCACGCCGGCCGGCCGCACGGTGCGGTGCGCGAGCATGCGGCGCTCGCCGGTGGCGCGCACGTCGCCGACGAA
>CAUJHQ010000033.1 GCA_963204815.1 Pseudomonadota bacterium
CGCGTGATCCACCTCGCGGCGCAGGCCGGCGTGCGTTATTCGCTGAAGAACCCGCACGCCTACATCGACAGCAATGTCGTCGGCTTCATGAACATCCTGGAGGGCTGCCGCCACTCGAAGGTGCAGCACCTCGTCTACGCGTCGAGTTCCAGCGTCTACGGCGGCAACACGAAGATGCCGTTCTCCGAGCACGACAGCGTCGACCACCCGGTCAGCATGTACGCGGCGACGAAGAAGGCCAACGAGCTGATGGCGCACACCTACAGCCACCTGTTCGGACTGCCCACCACCGGCCTGCGCTTCTTCACCGTGTACGGTCCCTGGGGGCGCCCGGACATGGCGCTGTTCCTGTTCACGAAGGCGATCCTCGAAGGCCGGCCGATCGACGTCTTCAACCACGGCAACATGCAGCGCGACTTCACCTTCGTCGACGACATCGTCGAAGGCGTGATCCGCGTGCTCGATCGCGTCGCCGCGCCCGACCCAACGTACGACGCACTGCAGCCCGACCCCGGCACCAGCAACGCGCCGTACCGCGTGTTCAACATCGGCAACCACGACCCGGTGCCGCTGATGGACTTCATCGGCTGCATCGAGGACGCGCTCGGAATGAAGGCGCAGAAGAACCTGATGCCGCTGCAGGACGGCGACGTGCCGGCCACCTACGCCGATGTCGATGCGCTGACGGCGTGGACCGGCTTCGCGCCGAAGACCGACATCCGCACCGGCATCGGCCGCTTCGTGGCCTGGTACCGCGAGTACTACAAGGTCTGAAACCGCAAGGTCTGAACGCGACCGCGCCAACCGGCGCGGTGCCTGCGGGTCAGCCGGCGGCGCTCACTGCGCCGACTTCAGCAGCTGTTCGACCTCGGACTGGCCACCGAAGGCGCTGCCGAGCTTGGCCAGTGCGAGCAGCTCGGTGCGCGCCGCCGCCTTGTCGCCAGCCTTCAGGTAAAGGCGCGCCAGGTTCAGCCGCAGGCCATCGTCGCGCGGGCTTGCCGCGATCGCCTTCTTCTGCGTCTCGATGGCGCGCGGCACCTGGTTCTCCGCCGCCAGTGCGCTGGCCAGCGTGTCGAGCAGCGGGGCGCGCCCGGGCAGCGCCTGGTTGGCCTGCTCGGCCAGCGCCAGCGCACCCGGCTTGCTTTGCTGCACCATCAGCCAGGCCACGTTGTTGAGCGCCATCGGGTTGTTCGGCTGCACCGCCAGCACCTCGCGGTAGGCGGCCTCGGCGGCCGGCCAGTCCTTGCGCTTGAGCACTTCGTCGCCCACGTAGAGCAGGAAGAGGGCGTCCTTGGGCTGCTCCTTGCGCCAGTCGGCGGCGAGCCGGTCGGCGTCGGCGCGCTGGCCGGCGGCCAGCAGCGCCTTGTGCAGGCCGATCGCGTACGGCGTGGTGCGCGAGCGCAGCAGCGCCGCGCGCATCGCGGCGGCCGCGGCGGCGCTGTTGCCGCGCGCGGCCTCGATGTCGCCTTCGAGCGCAAAGCCGGCGCCGTCCTTCGGCGTCAGCGTCTGCAGCTCGCGCGCCACGGTCAGCGCCTCGTCGAACTTCTTGCGCTGCAGCGACAGCGCGATGAGCGCGCGCCTCGGCGGCAGCGCGTGCGGGTCGACGTCGACGGCGCGGCGCAACGTGGCACGCGCGCCGGGGGCATCCTTCGTCGCCATCTGGGCGTCGGCCAGCAGGATCATCGCGCGCGTGTTGCGCGGCTGCATGTCGATGACGCCGCGCAGCGTCTCCACGGCCTGCGCCGCGTCGTTGCTCAGCAGCTGGGCGCGGCCGAGCGCCTCGACGACCTCGGGTCGCTCGGGCATCGCCTTCGCGGCGCTCTGGGCGCTGGCCAGTGCCGCCTTCGTGTCGCCGGCGCGCAACTGCTCGGTGACGATCAGCAGGCGCGGTTCGGGTTCCATCGGCGCTGCCTTGGCGGCGTCGTCCAGATGGCGCAGCACCACGTCGGTTCCGGCGCCGGTCTGGCTGGCGATCCTCGCCAGGCCCAGGTGGGCGCGGAAGTTGGCCGGGTCGGCCTTGGCGAGCGCGTCGAAGCGCTTCTTCGCGGCGTCGTTCTTGCCGGCCTGCATCTCCAGCGACGCGAGCGTGGCGGCGGCCGGGAAGTAGTTGGCGTCCTTGGCAAGCGAGGCCTCGAACTCGCGGGTGGCGCCTGCGGCGTCGCCACGCGCCAGCAGCACGCGGCCGCGCAGGAAGGGCGGCAGCGGCTGCTCGGGCATCTTCTTGGCCAGCGCGTCGACGGCCTGCAGGGCGCCGGCGAAGTCGTTCGACGACAGGCGTGCGCTGACGACCGCCAGGTCGGCGCGCGGGCCCTTGTCGTCGGCCGCCAGCGCCTCGAGCTCACGCACCGCCGCCGGTTCGCCGCGCGCCAGCCGCGCGAGTGCCGCGCTCATGCGGACGCGGGCGTCCTTGGGCGCCGTCTCGAGCGCGCGCTTGAGCAACTCGTCGGCACGCTTGACGTCGCCCATCTGCATCATCGCTTCGCCGGCCAGCGCCAGCAGGGCACCGTCGACGTTCTCGGCCTGCAGCAGCGGCAGCAGCGTCTCGACGGCGCGGGTCGGCTGGTTCACGCGCAGCAGCGTCTGCGCCAGCAGCTTGCGTGCGAGCGGGCGGTTGGGCGCGGACTTCACGGCGCGCGACAGATGGTTCTCGGCGAGGCCGTAGTTGCGCTGCCGCAGGGCGGAGGCGCCGGCGAGTTCCAGCGCCAGCACATGGTCGGGCAGGATCTTCAGCACGCGGCCGGTCTGTGCCTGCACGTCGGCGTCGTCCTGGCGGGCGTACGCCGCCAGCGCCTTCAGCACCAGGGTCTCGGGGTGGTCGGGGGCGACCTTCGCGAGCGCCGCCACCTCGGCGGCCGCCTGCTCGGAGTCGCCCTTCTCGGACAGCAGGCGCACGACGGCCGAACGGGCGATCACCGACTTCGGGTGCGCGGCGACGACCTGGCGGTAGGCGGCGAGAGCCCCCTCGCGGTCCTGCCGCACGACCCAGAGCAGCTCGCCCTTCATCAGGCCGGCGCGCTGTTGCGTGGCGTCCTTCGCGAGGATGGCGTCGAGCTGCGCGATGGCGCCGTCGCTGTCGCCATCGGCGACCTTCAGCTGCGCCTGCACGAGCAGCGCCGGGATGAAGTCGGGGACAGCGCGCAGCGACTTGCCGGCCTGCTCGGCCGCCTTGGTCCTGTCGCCGGTCGCGGCGTAGGCGGCGGCGAGCGTGGCCGCGAGGTCGGCGGCCGCTGAAGCTTCCTTCAGCTCCGTGGCGCCGTACTGCGCGATGGTCTTGGCGGGGTCGCCAGACTGCAACGTGCCGCGCGCGAGGTCGGGCACGATCTGCTCGGCCGGGATGCCGGCGTCCAGGGCCTTGCCGAGCTCGATGACGGCGCCCTTCGCGTCGCCGGTGTCGAGCAGCGCCCGGCCGAGCAGCAGGCGTGCCTGGCCGCTCTTCGGGTTCTTCTGCAGCGCCGTGCGCAACTGGATGAGCGCCGAGGTCGGGTCCTTCTTGTCGAGGTAACCACGGGCCGACTCGAGCAGCTTCTCTTCGGAATCGCCGGAGCAGCCGGCGAGGAAAACCGCCAGGAGCAGGGCGGCGACGGTCGTCCGGGTGCGGGAGGTCATGGACAGGTTCCTTCGGCGCTCAGCGGATCGAGAGGCGCCGCATCAGGTCGTAGAGCGTGGGGCGGCTGACGCCGAGCATCTCCGCCGCCTTGACGACGTTGTCGTTCGTGCGCGCCAGCGCCGCCAGGATGGCCTGTCGCTCGGCGGCCTCGCGCACGGTGCGCAGGTCCAGGTCGGAGCGCTCGCCGATGTTGTCGGTGGGCGAGGGCAGGCCCAGGTCGTCGGGCCCGAGGCGGTCGCCCTCGCACATGATCGTCGCGCGCTTGACGGCGTTCAGCAGTTCGCGCACGTTGCCCGGCCAGCCGTGTTGTTCGATCGCGCGCACGGCGTCGTCGGAGAGGGCCATCGTGCCGCGCCGCTGCTCCTGGGCGAAGCGGCGCACGAAGGCGTGCGCCAGCATCACGGCGTCGCCCAGGCGTTGGCGCAGCGGCGGGATCGTGACCACGATCTCGGCCAGCCGGTAGTACAGGTCTTCGCGGAAGCGGCCTTCGGCGATCAGGTTCTTCAGGTCCTGGTGCGTGGCGCAGACCACGCGCACGTCGACCGGGATCTCCTGGCGGCCGCCGAGGCGCTCGATCGTGCGCTGCTCCAGGAAGCGCAGCAGCTTGGCCTGCAGCGACTGCGGAAGGTCGCCGATCTCGTCGAGCATCAGCGTGCCGTTGTGTGCCGTCTCGATCTTGCCGGGCGTGGTCTTGGCGGCGCCGGTGAAGGCCCCCTTCTCGTAGCCGAAGAGTTCGCTCTCGAGCAGGTTCTCGGGGATCGCGGCGCAGTTGATGGCGATGAAGCGGCCCGCGCGCTTGCTCGACGCGTGCAGGCCCTGCGCAAGCACCTCCTTGCCGGTGCCGCTCTCGCCAAGCAGCATGACGGTGGCGTTGCTCGACGACACGCGGTCCACGGTGCGCGCGATGCGCAGCATCTCGGGGTCACGCGTGATCAGGCCGCCGAGCGCGTCGGGCTGCTGCAGCGCCAGCAGGCGACGGTTCTCGGCCTGCAACTCGGCCAGGCGATAGGCGCGCGTGATGGTCAGCGCGAGCACGTCGGGGTCGAAGGGCTTGGCGAGGAAGTCGTAGGCGCCGAGCGCCACCGCCTTCAGCGCGTGGGACTGTTCATTCTGGCCCGTCAGCACGATGACCTTGACGCCGGGGTCGAGCTCGATCAACTGCTGCAGCAGCTTGAAGCCTTCGGATGTGGAATCGGGGTCGGGCGGCAGCCCGAGGTCCATCGTGACGACCACCGGCTGGTGGCGCCGGAACTGAAGCAGGGCGCTCTCGCGGTCGCTCGCAGTGACGGACTCGAAGCGGTCGAGCGACCACTTGATCTGCTTCTGCAGAGCGAGGTCGTCCTCGACGATGAGCAGGGGCGAAGGCCGCGTTTCGCTCATCGAGCTTCGTCCAGCGGCATCAGGTCGGACCCTTCGGTGCGGTCGAACAGCGGCAGGTGCACCGTCATCACGGTGCCGTTGCCGGGCTCGCTGGCGACGGCGATGCTGCCGCCGAGTTCGCGGACGTACTGGTGGCTCTCGTAGGTGCCGACGCCCATGCCGTTGCGCTTCGTGGAGTTGAACGGCTTGAAGAGCCGCGAATGAATGAATTCCTCGGACATTCCCGCTCCGGTGTCCCCTACTTCGATCAGCACTTCGCCGCTGAACCGCTCGACGCCGATCCACACCCGTCCGTCCGGTGCAGTGGCGTCGAGCGCGTTCTGGACCAGGTGGCCCAGCACGCGCTCGAGGCGGTCGTCGTGGCCGCGTGTGGCCAGCCGTTCGAGCGCGGCCACCTCGAGCTTGCGGCCCTGCGCCGCGGCCATGGCCTGCAGCCGGGCCACGATCGGCACCAGTTCCACGCCACTGCTGCCGCCGGGGGGCGCAGCGCCTTCCCGCAGCTGCAGCATCAAACGACGCATCTTCTCCAGCGAGCTCTCCACCGTCAACAGCATGTCCTGCTGAAACTCAGGGTTCGCGTGCAGACGTTCCGCGTTCTTCAGCATCAGCGACAGCTGGGCGACGATGTTCTTCAGGTCGTGCACGACGAACGCCGACATGCGGTTGAAGGCCTCGAACTTTCGCGCCTCCAGCAGAGCCTCGGTCGCGTGCATCTGCGCCAGGTAGCCGGCCGCCTGGCGGCTGGCGGTCTTGAGCAGGTCGAGCACTTCCCAGTCGACGTCGATCGGCGTGCGCGGACGGCCCAGCACGACGAAGCCCAGCAGGTTGTCGCCCACCAGCAGCGGCACCACGAGCCAGGGGTCGGGCAGGGCGAGCAGCCAGTCGGGCAGCACGAGCTGCCGGTAGCGGCCGGGCGACGCACGGAACTCGTCGATGTTGATGACCCACTTGGTCTCGCGCAGGAAGCGGCTGAAGGGAGAGTCCTCCGGTTCGCCGACATCGACGGCCGGCAGGTTCCAGCGCGCGGCCAGCGCATACGGTGCCTTCGTCTCGGTGCGGATCCACAGGGCCGCCGACGGGCACTCGACCATGTCGGCGAGGCCGCGGATGACGTGCTGGCCCACCTGCGCCGGCGAACCCTGCGTCGACAGCTTGGCCGTGAAGCGCAACCACTCTTCGCGGTAGTCGAAGCGGTAGCTGAAGAAGTGCTTGCCCAGCAGCACGCGCAGCTTGGCGCGCAGCGATCCGGACAACATGAACGCCACGCCGAGGGCGACCGCGGCGAACAGCAGGTTCAGCTGCAGCGCCCGTCCCCAGCTGCCGCCGAAGAAGCGCAGGTAGTAGCCGATGCTGGAGATGAACAGCAGGTAGACACCCGCCAGCAGCAGCGTCGCCGAGTGGAAGGCGATGGTGCGCGACACCTGCAGTCGCGTGATCCAGTTCGAGCCCCGGCGCGTGGCCAGCAGCAGGAACGGAAGCGCCAGCGTGTGCACGGCGCCGCGCGCGGCCAGCGCGTCCGGGTCGTGGGCGCCGAACATCATCGCTGTCGAGTGCAGGTAGATGTCGAATGCGAACACGCAGGCCAGACCGATGCAGAACGGCTTTGCGCTCCAGCGCGAGTCTTCGCCCAGGTTTCGGAAGAGCTGTTCCAGCAGCAACGCGCCGACGACGGGCAGCGCCAGCAGGGCCGCGATGACCGGCTTGGAAGGCGTGAGATCGATCTGCCCCGTGGCGACGCGAAGTCCCTGGAGGACCAGGACGACTCCGACGACGAGCACGAGCGCGATGCGCAGGCCGCGCAGGGCGGCGGTCGGGGACTCGCCGTTCGGCCGGCCGACGAGGCGGAACAGGAAGGTGAACCAGAGCGCGTAGCGCAGCAGGTCCAGCAGCGCAGCCGCGGCAGGCCAGGCGTTCGACGGCCAGTGACTGGCGGCGCCTTCGCAGGCGGCCCACGCCGCCGTGGCCAGCAGTGCGCCGACCGGGAACGACACATCGCGGCGGCGGACGCCGGTGAACGCGATGTGGGCCGCAAGAAGCAGATGCAGAAGCGCCGCGCCCCAGTGGCCGGCGGCCGACATGTCATCGGTGGGGAACATTCGACTCGCGCGCCAGAAATGCAAAGCGGCGCCTCAGCGCCGCCAGCGGATTGCGGACTGGCCGCAACGATACGTTCAGCGTGCGCCCTTGCCCGTGAGGACGACTCCGACGGTCTCCATCAGCACGACCAGATCGAGAAACAGCGTGTGATTCTTCACGTAGTAGAGGTCGAACTGGAGCTTCTGCTGGGAGTCCTCGACCGTCGACCCGTAGTGATAACGCACCTGGGCCCAGCCGGTCAGCCCCGGCTTCACGCTGTGCCGCACGGCGTAGAACGGGATGTCCTTGGTGAGCTGCTCGACGAAGAACGGCCGCTCCGGCCGCGGGCCGACCAGGCTCATCTCGCCCTTGAGCACGTTGAAAAGCTGGGGCAGTTCATCGATCCGCAGCTTGCGGATCACGTTGCCGACGCGGGTGACGCGGCTGTCGTTGGTGGTGGCCCACTGCGGCTTGCCGTCCTTCTCGGCGTCCGTCCGCATGCTGCGGAACTTGGTGACGAAGAAGGTCTTGTTGGCCTGGCCCACGCGCTCCTGCCGGTACAGCATCGGGCCCGGGCTCTCCAGCTTGATCAGCAGCGCGGTGATCGCCATGATCGGCGCCGACAGCACGGTGAGGATCAGCGCGCAGACGATGTCGAACACCCGCTTGACGGCGGTGCGCAGTGTGCCCTGGTTGAAACCGTCGCCGAAGATCAGCCAGCTCGCGTTCAGGTAGTCGATGCGGATCTGGCCCAGCGTCTTCTCGAAGTGGCTGTTCAGGTCGTAGAACTTGATGCCCGACAGCTTGCAGTCGAGCAACTGACGCAGCGGCATGCTGCCGGCGCGCCGCTCGGTCAGCGCGACGACGATCTCGTCGACGCGGAAGTGCTTGGCGGTCTCGACCAGCGTGCCGCTGGGCGTGAGCACTTCGCCAGCAGGCACGGCGATCTCGGGTTCGTTGGGGCCCGGAACGTAGCCGACGATCAGGGCGTTCGGGTCGGACGCCTTCAGCGTGTTGCCGACGACCTGCGCGGCCGGGCCGGCACCGAAAACGAGAATGCGGGTGCGGGTGCGCGGCACGACGTTCCAGTTGGAGATGTACACGCGGCGCAGCACCAGCGCCGCGACGCCTGCCATCACCGTGGTCTGCACGGCGGTACGGCTCGACGAATCCGTGGGCAGAAGGCCGAAGATGATATAGGCCAGCGGCAGCGCGACCATCAGCACGACGATGGCGCGCGCCAGGGCGCGGCTCGGGCCACCATTGGCGCCGATCTCGTAGAGACCGGAAGCGCTGTTGATGACGAAGAGGCACGCGGCGAACGACACCACGTGCGTTCCGGTCAGTGGCATCGAGTGCATCGCGTCGCCCGCCAGGAAGGCGATTGCGCCGATCGCGACGAGGATCGCGAGGGCCACGTCGGACATCATGCCGCGGAGGGCGGCGCGATGAACGTAGTGATTGAAGATGCGGATCATGGTCGGTGCGTCGTGGGGTCGTCTGCCAGTCGGGGGGGGCCGAGGGTTCGGAGGATCGGAACGTGCTCGGGCGGCGTGCCGCGGCAGTGGTCGACTCAGGGTTCCTGCCTGTTCACAAACTGTAAGGACGCGTGCAGGCGCGGGACAATCCCCGTGATGAGGGGGCGCGCGTGTCATTGATCACAGAGGCTGACAACAGCCGGTCATGATCGCTAGGCAGCGTGAACGATGCCCGGATTCGGGCTGCTGCCCCGCGTTCGCGGGTCACGGCGTGAAAATTGCCGGCAGCAGCGGCTTCGCTGCCAGGGCATCGGAGGCGGTTGTGTCCGCCTGTGTCACCATAGGGATTGGTTTCGCCATGATGGTTTGTGCCAATAGGGGTTCGGCCCTCATGCGCACTACGCCCGCCGGACCATCGGGCTCCGATCTTCAGGACGCAACGTCCATGTCGCCACCGCCCTCAACACGTCCCTGGATGCCTGTTCTGCCGGCCGGCCCTCGCGGGCGTCGGGGTGCGTCCGTTCTCAACCTGCGGTTCTGAAACATGTACGAAGCTTTCTACGGGTTGAGCACGAAGCCGTTCCAGCTCAACCCTGATCCGGCGTTCTACTACGCGAGCAAGCAGCACCGTCGTGCGAAGGCGTACCTCGAGTACGGCGTCTCGCGCAACGAGGGCTTCATCGTCATCACCGGCGAGATCGGTGCCGGCAAGACGATGGTCCTGCGCTCGCTGATCGAGAGCCTCAACGGCAGCAACGTGATCACCGGCCACCTCGTGACCACTCAGCTTGGTGCCGAAGACACGCTGCGCATGGTCGGCGCCGCCTTCGGCTTCCGCGTGAAGGACGTGCCGAAGTCGGAACTGCTGATCACGCTCGAGGCCTTCCTGATCAGCCAGACGAGCAAGGGCAAACGCTGCCTGCTGATCGTCGACGAAGCGCAGAACCTGACGCCACGCGCGGTGGAGGAACTGCGCATGCTGAGCAACTTCCAGTTCGGCAATCAGGCGCTGCTGCAGAGCTTCCTGGTCGGCCAGCCGGAGTTCCGCGAGATCCTCCAGCAGCCCGAAATGGAGCAGTTCCGCCAGCGCGTGGCGGCCACCTGCCACATCGGCCCGCTCGAGAACGACGAGACGCGGGCCTACATCGAACACCGCCTGAAGTGTGCCGGCAGCACGGGCAAGCCCAGCTTCGAGCCGGCGGCCTTCGACGCCATCCACAAGGCCAGCGGCGGCATTCCGCGCCGCATCAACACGATCGCCGACCGCCTGTTGCTGGCCGGCTTCCTCGCCGGCCGCACGTCCATCTCGGTCGGCGACGTGAGCGAGGTCGTGGGCGAACTGCAACAGGAGACCGGAACGCCGGCCCGGGCCTCGGCGCCGGCGGCCGCCGCGCGCGACGACGCCGCGCTGGCGGGCCCTGTGTCCGGCCCGATGGTGCTGGATGTCGACCTGTCCAAGCTGAAGCTCGACCCGGAGGATGCCGAGAAGATGACCCGTCAGCTCGCCCAGCTGACCGCCGACCAGCGTGGCGACCAGCTGCAGCGCCTCGAGCGCAGCCTGCTGCGCCTGGAGCGCATCAACGTGCAGACGCTCGCGATGCTGCAGAAGCTGGTCGCCGCGGCCCAGAAGACCAAGGACGACGCCAACCGTTGAGCCGGTCGGCGCTGCGCGCCGCCGTGACTAGAGAGTTCCGCCGATGCTCGCCCCTGCCATCACGAACGCGCTGACGATCGACGTCGAGGACTATTTCCAGGTCTCGGCCTTCGCGCCGTACATCCGCCGCGACGAGTGGGACGCGCGCGAATGCCGCGTCGAGCGGAACGTCGAGCGCATCCTCGCGATGCTGGCGGCGCGCGACGTCAAGGCCACGTTCTTCACGCTGGGTTGGATTGCCGAGCGCTACCCGCACGTCGTGCGCGACATCGTCGCCCAGGGCCACGAACTCGCCAGCCACGGCTACGGCCACGAACGTGCGAGCGACCTGTCACCCGAGGCGTTCCGCGAGGACGTCACGCGGGCGAAGCGGCTGCTCGAAGATCTCGGGGGCGTGGCGGTGCAGGGCTACCGCGCGCCGAGCTTCTCGATCGGCACCGGCAACCTCTGGGCGCTAGACGAACTGGCGCGCGCCGGCTACCGGTACAGCAGCAGCATCTACCCGATCCGCCACGACCACTACGGCATGCCCGAGTCGCCGCGATTCGCGTATCCGCTGGACAGCGGCCTGCTGGAGGTGCCGGTGACGACCGTGCGCATGTTCAACCGCAACCTGCCTTCCAGTGGGGGTGGCTACTTCCGTCTTCTGCCCTATGCGTTGTCGCGCTGGATGCTGCGGCGGGTGAACCGGGAGGACCGCGAGTCCGCGGTGTTCTACTTCCACCCCTGGGAGATCGACGCCGGGCAGCCGCGCATTCCCGGCATCGACGCGAAGACGCGCTTTCGCCACTACGTGAACATCCCGCGCGTCGAGACACGCCTGCAGCAGCTGCTGGCCGATTTCCGCTGGGGCCGCATGGACCGGATCTTTCTCGATCGTGCAGAGCGTGCGCTGCCCGCGGCCTGACGCATCGAGGCCGGTTCCGCGGGCCGCGGCGTGCGCCACCGGCGCTCGCGTATGCGGCCGGCTGGCTTGGAGGCGGCGGTGAGCGCCGTCCTGGCACTGCCGCGCCTGTCGTCGGCGTGGCGCGGCGCGCTGCCGGCGCTGGCGCTGGTGCTCGTCGCCGCGCTCGCCGTCTACCGCGACACGTTCGCCTCGATGGTGGCGATCTGGGCCCGCTCGGACACCTTCGCCCATGCGTTTCTGGTGCCGCCGATCGCGCTCTGGCTCGTCTGGCGCCGCCGCGGGGCACTGCGTGCTGCCGTGCCGCAGCCGCAACCCTGGCTGCTCCTGCCGATGGCGCTGTTCGCCCTGCTGTGGTTCGTCGGCGATCTCGCGGGCGCGAACGTCGTGACCCAGTTCTGCGGCGTGCTGGCCGTGGTGCTCGCCGTGCCGACGGTGCTCGGCCTGCCCGTTGCGCGGGTGATCGCGTTCCCGCTTGCGTTCCTGCTCTTCATGGTGCCGACCGGCGAATTCGTGATGCCGCTGCTGATGCAGTGGACGGCCGACGTCACCGTCGCCTCGCTGCGGGCCTTCGGCATTCCGGTCTACCGCGAGGGCCTGACCTTCGTCATTCCGTCGGGCACCTGGTCGGTGATCGAAGCCTGCAGCGGGGTTCGCTACCTCATCGCCTCCTTCATGGTTGGCACGCTGTTCGCGTACCTGCAGTACCGGTCGACGCGGCGCCGCGTCGCCTTCGCTTTGTTCTCGCTGGTCGTGCCGATCGTCGCCAACTGGGCGCGTGCGGTGCTCATCGTGCTGCTCGGGCACCTGTCGAACAACCGCCTCGCAGCCGGCGTCGACCACCTGATCTACGGCTGGATTTTCTTCGGCATCGTCATCTCGCTCATGTTCATCGTCGGCGCGCGCTGGAGCGAGGCGCCGGCGCCCGCCGACCCTCCGGCGCGCGGCATGTTCGCGGCCGCCGGCACCGGCTCGCAGCCCTTGCTGTGGGGTACCGCGCTGGCGATCGTCCTCGTCTGGCTTGTGCCGCAGGCGGTGCAGGGGGGGCGCGGCGGGCCAGCGCCACTGGCCACGCCGATGGTGCTGCCGATGCTGGTGGCGGGGCCGGAGCAAGTAGGTGAAGCCGGGCCGGCGTTCGCGCCGGTCTTCGAGGGCGCGACGGCCGAGGCCAGCCGCACCTATGCCGATGCCGCCGGGCCGATCACCGTGCATGTCGCGTACTACCGGCAACAGGCCGCCGGCCGCAAGCTGGTCAGCTCCCAGAATGTGCTCGCGGCGTCGAACGACAAGGTGTGGCGCAGCGTGTCCGCAGGCACGCGTGAACTGCAGGTCGGCGGGCGGCGCGTCGTCGTTCGCACGGCCGAGCTGCGCAGCGGCGCGGTCGGTCAGCACGGTGGCGGGCTGCCTCGGCACGTCCGCTCCGTGTATTGGTCGGACGGCCGGCTGACGATCTCCGACGTTGCCGCGGTGTTGTACGCGGTCCGCGGCGAACTTGCCGGGCGTGGCGACGATGCGGCCGCCATCACCTTCTCGATGCCCGGCGCCGACCCCGAGGTCGCGGACGCGGCGCTCGACGATTTCGTCGCCCGGCAGCTGCCGGTGATCTCCAACTGGCTCGACGGCATGCGTGCACGTCGCTGAAGACCTTCGTATCCCACATCAACTCACCCGAAGCAACAACATGAACACCCTTGCGGTCATCGGCCTCGGCTACGTCGGCCTGCCCCTCGTCGTCGAATTCGGCAAGCACATTCGCACCATCGGCTTCGACATCGCGACGAACAAGGTCCAGGCCTGCCAGCGCGGCACCGACCCGTCGCGCGAGCTGACCGACGCCGAGGTCCAGGCGGGCAAGCTGGCGGTCTACACCGACGACCCGAAGATGCTGGGCGAGGCCGACGTGATCATCGTCGCCGTGCCGACCCCGGTGGACGAGGCGCACATCCCCGACTTCCGGCCGCTGGTGGGGGCGTCCACCAGCGTGGGGCGCAACATGAAGAAGGGTGCCGTCGTCGTCTACGAGTCGACGGTGTATCCCGGCGCGACCGAAGAGGTCTGCATCCCCGTGCTCGAGCGGGAGTCGGGCCTGAAGTGGAAGCAGGACTTCTGGGTCGGCTACTCGCCCGAGCGCATCAATCCGGGCGACCGCGAGCACACGCTGACGAAGATCCTCAAGATCGTCTCCGGCGACACGCCGCAGACGCTCGAGACCGTGGCGAAGGTCTACGAGAAGATCATCGTGCCCGGCGTGCACCGGGCCAGTTCGATCAAGGCCGCCGAGGCCGCGAAGGTCATCGAGAACACCCAGCGCGACCTGAACATCGCGCTGATGAACGAGTTGGCGATCATCTTCGACAAGCTCGGCATCGACACCACGGAAGTGCTCGAAGCGGCCGGCACGAAGTGGAACTTCCTCAAGTTCCGCCCGGGCCTCGTCGGTGGCCACTGCATCGGTGTCGACCCGTACTACCTGACGCACAAGGCGGAGATGGTCGGCTATCACCCGCAGGTCATCCTTGCCGGCCGACGCATCAACGACGGCATGGCCAAGTTCGTCGCCGAGCAGACCATCAAGCACATGATCGCCGCCGGCAGCTACATCAAGGGCGCGAAGGTCAACGTGCTGGGCCTCACCTTCAAGGAAAACTGCGGCGACCTGCGCAACAGCAAGGTGATCGACATCATCCACGAGCTGCAGAGCTACGGCGTCGACGTGCACGTCGCCGACCCGCAGGCCGAGGTCGAGGAAGCCAAGCACGAGTACGGGGTCGATCTGGAGGCTTGGGACGCCTTGCCGCGCGCCGACGCCATCGTCGCCGCGGTGGCACACCGCGAGTTTGCCGCGTTGTCCCAGGAAGAGCTGGGTCGCAAGCTGGTCAAGAACGGCGTCTTCATCGACGTGAAGGCGGCTTTTGACGCCCAGGCGCTCGAGGGCGCCGGCTACCGGGTCTGGCGCCTCTGAGCCGGCGGCCCCCAGTGGCGGGGCCCCGCCGGCGAGCGGATTCCAGGCCCTTCGGCGGAGGGGGCGGGCGGGCGCCCTAGAATCAGCGGTACTTTTGCCCGCAATGCCGGGCTGTACCCGTTAACTCCCTTCCGAGGCCTCCCGACGTGTTCATCTCTTCCGCCTACGCCCAGACCGCCGCCGCAGGCGGCGCCGAATCCTCGCTGCTCAGCCTGCTGCCGCTGGTGCTGATGTTCGTGGTGCTGTACTTCATCATGATCCGCCCGCAGATGAAGAAGCAGAAGGAGCACAAGGCGATGATCGACGCGCTCGCCAAGGGCGACGAGGTCGTGATCGCCGGCGGCGTGCTCGGCCGCGTGTCCAAGCTGGGCGACAGCATCGTCAACGTCGAGGTCGCCGGCGGCGTCGAACTGCAGGTGCAGCGCGCCTCGGTGCTGCAAGTGCTGCCCAAGGGCACCTACAAGTAAGCCCGTCGCCCTGGCGACCTTGACGCGCGTGCCCGCCGCGGCGGGCAGTGCGAGGACCTCCGCATGAACCGCTACTCCTGGTGGAAGTACGCCATCCTCGGCATCGCGCTGCTGGTGGGCCTTCTGTACACCGTGCCCAACTTCTACGGCGAGGCGCCGGCGGTGCAGGTGTCCTCCGGCAAGGCGACGCTGAAGATCGACAACTCGATGGTGCCGCGCGTCGAAGGCGCGTTGTCGGCCGCCGGGCTGACCCCCGACTTCGTGCAGTTCGACGGCAACTCGGTGCGCGCACGCTTTCGCGACACCGACACGCAGATCAAGGCAAAGGACGCCATCGGCAAGGCGCTGAACCCCGACGCCGCGGACCCCGGCTACATCGTCGCGCTGAACCTCGTCTCGCGCTCGCCGGAGTGGATGGCGAAGCTGCATGCGTTGCCGATGTACCTGGGCCTGGACCTGCGCGGCGGCGTGCACTTCCTGATGCAGGTCGACATGCGTGCCGCGCTGACGAAGAAGGCCGATGCCTTCGTCGGCGACGCGCGCACGCTGCTGCGCGACAAGAACATCCGCCACGCCGGCATCTCGCGCGACGGCAATTCGGTCGAGATCCGCTTCCGCGAAGCGGCGGTGGCGCAGCAGGCGGCGAACCTGCTGTCCGACCAGATCCCCGACCTGCAGTGGGCCGTGGCGGCCGACGGCAGCGACAGCAAGCTCACCGGTCAGCTCAAGCCCGACGCGGCGCGCCGCATCCAGGACCAGGCGCTCAAGCAGAACATCACGACGCTGCACAACCGCGTCAACGAGCTCGGCGTCGCCGAGCCCGTGATCCAGCAGCAGGGCAGCGACCGCGTCGTCGTGCAGCTGCCTGGCGTGCAGGACACGGCCAAGGCGAAGGACATCATCGGCCGCACGGCGACGCTCGAGATCCGCATGGTCAACGAGACCACCGAGGCGCGCGACGCCGTCGGCGGCAGCGGCCCGGTGCCGTTCGGCAGCGAGCGCTACGTCGAGCGCGGCGGCCAGCCGATCATCGTGTTCCGCCAGGTCGTGCTGACCGGCGAGAACCTGACCGACGCCCAGCCCGGCTTCGACAGCCAGACGCAGGAGCCCACCGTCAACCTGACGCTGGACAGCAAGGGTGCGCGCATCTTCCGCGACGTGACGCGCGAGAACGTCGGCAAGCGCATGGCCATCCTGCTGTTCGAGAAGGGCAAGGGCGAGGTCGTCACCGCGCCGGTGATCCGCAGCGAGATCGGCGGCGGTCGCGTGCAGATCTCCGGCCGCATGACGACGCAGGAGGCGAACGACCAGGCGCTGCTGCTGCGCGCCGGCTCGCTGGCCGCGCCGATGGAGATCATCGAGGAACGCACCATCGGCCCCAGCCTGGGCGCGGAGAACATCGCCAAGGGCTTCAACAGCGTCACCTACGGCTTCGCGGCGATCGCGATCTTCATGTGCGCGTACTACCTGCTGTTCGGGGTGTTCTCCACGCTGGCGCTGGGCTTCAACCTGCTGCTGCTGATCGCGGTGCTGTCGATGCTGCAGGCCACGCTGTCGCTGCCGGGCATCGCCGCCATCGCGCTCGTGCTCGGCATGGCGATCGACTCCAACGTGCTGATCAACGAGCGCGTGCGCGAGGAACTGCGCGGCGGGGCGCCACCGCAGATGGCGATCCACGTCGGCTACGAACGCGCCTTCGCGACCATCCTCGACTCCAACGTCACCACGCTGGTGGCCGGCCTGGCGCTGCTGGCCTTCGGCTCCGGCCCGGTGCGCGGCTTCGCGGTCGTGCACTGCCTGGGCATCCTGACCTCGATGTTCTCGTCGGTGATGTTCTCGCGTGGCCTGGTCAACCTCTGGTACGGGCGCCAGAAGCGCCTGAAGTCGGTATCGATCGGGCAGGTCTGGCGGCCTGACGGCGACAAGCCGCCGGCCACCACCGAAGCCTGAACGGGAGCGCTCAGATGGAATTCTTCAGGATCCGGCGCGACATCCCGTTCATGCGGTATGCGCTCGTGCTCAACGTCATCTCGTTCGTCACCTTCGCGGCGGCGGTGTTCTTCATCTTCACGCGCGGGCTGCACCTGTCGATCGAGTTCACCGGCGGCACCGTGCTCGAGGTGGAGTACGCGCAGACGGCCGATATCAACCGCACCCGCGAGACGGTCGAGAAGATGGGCTTCGGCGAGGTGCAGGTGCAGAACTTCGGCACCTCGCGCGACGTGCTCGTGCGCCTGCCCGTGCGCGGCGACGTCAAGCAGAGCGAGATCGCCAGCCAGGTGTTCGCCGAGCTGTGCAGGGCCGAAAGCGGCAGCGTCGGCACGAAGCAGTACACGACGCCGCAGGGCGAGCAGGTCAGCCGCCCGTCGTGCACGAACGCGGCCGGGGCCGAGCCGCTGAAGCTGTCGCGCACCGAATTCGTCGGCCCGTCGGTCGGCGACGAACTGGCGCGCGACGGTGCCCTCGCGCTCGGCTTCACGGTGCTGGGCATCATGATCTACCTGGCGTTCCGCTTCGAATGGAAGTTCGCGGTGGCCGGCATCGTGGCCAACCTGCACGACGTGGTGATCATCCTGGGCTTCTTCGCCTTCTTCCAGTGGGAGTTCTCGCTGTCGGTGCTGGCGGCGGTGCTGGCGGTGCTGGGTTATTCGGTCAACGAGTCGGTGGTGATCTTCGACCGGATCCGCGAGGCCTTCCGCAAGTTCCGC
>CAUJHQ010000034.1 GCA_963204815.1 Pseudomonadota bacterium
CTCGGGATGGCCTGCGCGGCCATCGTGCGGTTCTGCTTGTTGCGGAACTCGTACATCACCGTGGCCATCTCGCCCGGATGCACGTCGATGGAGCGCTTGGCCGGCTTGAAGTCCCAGGGGCCGCGGGCGTTGGCGTCGAACTCCACCGTGATCACCCGGCTGGTGTCGACCTGCGTGTTGCGCTCGGCCGGCGCATTGCCGGGCACCTGCCGCTCGGCCACCGACAGCACGTTGATGCCCAGTGCCGAGCAGATGGCACGGTACATGGGCACCAGCGCGTAGCCGAAGCCGAACATCGCCAGCGTCACGACGAGCAGCTTGCCCATCATGCGGCGGTTGTCGGTGCGGGCGACCGCGGAATCGCTCATCGCAACCTCAGAGCCAGGCGATCTTGGCGACGAAGCCGATGGCGAACACCGCCGCCACCGACGCCAGGATCAGCGCCAGCCGCAGGTTCGCCTTGCGTTGCTCTTCGCTCAGCATCGCCATGCCCCGGTCAGCCGATCACCTTGGTGGCGGTGGCGTCCAGCTTGGGCGGCGTCTCGAAGGTGTGCCAGGGCGCCGGCGACGGCACTTCCCATTCCAGGCCTTCGGCGGCTTCCCAGGGCTTCTGCGGCGCCGGCTCGCCCTTGCCGCGCATCATCGGGATGCAGACGAAGAGGAAGAAGTACACCTGCATCAGGCCGAAGCCGAGCGCGCCGACCGAGGCAATGGCGTTGAAGTCGGCGAACTGCATGGGGTAGTCGGCATAACGACGCGGCATGCCGGCCAGCCCGAGGAAGTGCATCGGGAAGAAGGTGATGTTGAAGAAGATCAGCGAGCCCCAGAAGTGGATCTTGCCGCGCGTCTCGGAGTACATCACGCCGGTCCACTTGGGGCCCCAGAAGTAGACGCCGGCGAACAGCGCGTACAGCGAGCCGGCCACCAGCACGTAGTGGAAGTGCGCCACCACGTAGTAGGTGTCCTGCAGCTGGATGTCGATCGGCGCCATCGCCAGGATCAGCCCCGTGAAGCCGCCCATCGAGAACACGAACAGGAAGCCCACGCTCCACAGCATCGGGGTCTCGAAGGTCATCGAGCCGCGCCACATCGTGGCCAGCCAGTTGAAGATCTTCACGCCGGTGGGCACCGCGATCAGCATCGTCGCGTACATGAAGAACAGCTGGCCCGTCACCGGCATGCCGGTGGTGTACATGTGGTGCGCCCAGACGATGAACGACAGGATCGCGATCGAGGCCGTGGCGTACACCATCGACGTGTAGCCGAACAGGCGCTTGCGCGCGAAGGTCGGGATGATGGCGCTCACGATGCCGAACGCCGGCAGGATCATGATGTAGACCTCGGGGTGCCCGAAGAACCAGAAGATGTGCTGGTACATCACCGGGTCGCCACCGCCGGCCGGGTTGAAGAAGCTGGTGCCGAAGTGGCGGTCGGTCAGCGTCATCGTGATGGCGCCGGCCAGCACCGGCATCACCGCGATCAGCAGGTAGGCCGTGATCAGCCAGGTCCAGCAGAACAGCGGCATCTTCATCAGCGTCATGCCGGGGGCGCGCATGTTCAGGATCGTGACGATGATGTTGATCGAGCCCATGATCGAGCTGGCGCCCATGATGTGCATCGCGAAGATGCCGGCGTCCATGCTCGGGCCCATCTGCAGCGTCAGCGGCGCGTAGAGCGTCCAGCCGGCGGCGGGGGCGCCGCCAGGCATGAAGAACGAGCCCGCGAGCATCAGCGCCGCCGGGATCAGCAGCCAGAAGCTCAGGTTGTTCATGCGCGCGAAGGCCATGTCCGCGGCGCCGATCTGCAGCGGGATCATCCAGTTCGCGAAGCCCACGAAGGCCGGCATGATGGCGCCGAACACCATGATCAGGCCGTGCATCGTGGTGAGCTGGTTGAACAGCTCCGGGTTCACGAACTGCAGGCCGGGCTGGAACAGCTCGGCGCGGATCAGCAGCGCGAGCACGCCGCCGATCATCAGCATCGTGAACGAGAACAACAGGTACATCGTGCCGATGTCCTTGTGGTTCGTCGCGAAGAGCCAGCGGCGCCAGCCATGCGGGTGGCCATGGTCGTGGTCATGGCCGTGGTCGGCGTGGCCTGCGGGGTGGAGAACGGCGCTCATCGGGAAGGCTCCTGGGCGATTACTTGCGGGCGGCAACGATCTCGGCGGGCTGCACCAGCTGGCCGGTCTTGTTGCTCCAGTTGTTCTTCGTGTACGTGATCACGGCGGCGATCTCGGTGTCCGAGAGCGACTTCCACGCCGGCATCGCGCCGTTCAGCGCGCCGTTGAGCAGGATCGCGATCTGCTTGGACTTGTCGGCGTCCTGCACGATGGCCGAACCGTCCAGCGGCTTGATCGGGCCCGCGCCCTTGCCGTCGGCGCGGTGGCAGGCCGCACAGTTGGCGGCATAGACCTTCTCGCCGCGCGCCACCAGCTCATCGAGCTTCCATTCCTTCTTCGGGTCGTCGGCGAGCGCGGCCATTTCCTTCTTCTTGCCCTCGACCCATTTGGCGTAGTCGGCCTGCGACACCACCTTCACGTGGATCGGCATGTAGGCGTGCTCCTTGCCGCAGAGCTCGGCGCACTGGCCATAGAAGTCGCCGGTCTTCTCGGCGCGGAACCAGGTGTCGCGCACGAAGCCGGGGATCGCGTCCTGCTTGACGCCCAGGCTGGGCACCATCCAGGCGTGGATGACGTCGTTGGCGGTCGTGACGATGCGGACCTTCTTGTCCACCGGCACGACGACCGGGTTGTCCACCTTCAGCAGATAGTCGTCGCCGGACGGCTTGCCGGAGTTGGACATCTCGCGGTGCGCGAGGTCCAGCGTGGCCAGGAACTGGATGCCCTCGCCCTCGCCCTTGAGGTAGTCGTAGCCCCACTTCCACTGGTAGCCGGTGGCCTTGATCGTGATGTCGGCGTTGGTGGTGTCCTTCTGCGCCACCACCGTCTTCGTGGCGAGCGCGCCCATGAAGATGACGATGATGAAAGGCACGATCGTCCACGCGATCTCGACCGCCACGCTCTCGTGGAAGTTGGCGGACTTGTGGCCGAGCGACTTGCGGTGCTTCAGGATCGAATAGAACATGACCCCGAAGACGGCGATGAAGATGACGACGCAGATCCCCAGCACCACGTAGTGCAGCCACTGCTGCTGCTCGGCAATCTTCGTCACCGGCGGGTGCAGGTCGAGCTGGCGCACGGCGGGCCCGCCCGGCAGGTCGTTGACCGCACCGAAGGCGGTGCCGGCGGCGAGCGCGGCACCGAGCGCGAGAGCGGCGTGGGACAGGCGCTGCCGCAGGGAGGTGATCATCTTCATCGTCGTCGTCACTCGGGTTCGGATTGCGTCAATCAATCGTGTTCGGGGCGGGCGCCACGGCGCAGCGCGCGGCGCAGTTCCTGGGCGAAGGCGGCACGCACCTCCGGACGCAGGAAACGGCCGACGCGCAGCGTGCGGCCGCGGTCGGTGAGCTCGACCAGCGAGCCCTGCCCGGCCGCCGGCTCGATGACGAGCCAGTCGGCGTTGAATTCGGTGCGTTCGATGCGCGCGCCCAGGTGCTGCTCGACGGCGAGCGAGCGCTCGGCGAGCGTCAGCACCTCGCGGTCGGCGGCGTGGCGGGCGTAGACCACGAGCGCCAGGCCCACCAGCAGCAGTTCGATGCCGGCGAAGACCGAGACGATGCGCGCGCCCTGCATCCAGAAACCGGCCGAGATCGCCGCGGCCAGCAGGCACAGCGACGCATAGACGGCGAACAGCTGGCGCGGCGTGATCGAGCAGTTGCGCTTGAGCACCCACTGCAGCACCGTGCGGTGCCCGCCCGACCCTTCGAGCCGCAGTTCGCGGCCGAAGTGCCACGTGCCCCCGACGGCCGGCGCGGCGGGCGCGGGCCAGGGGCTGGGGGCGAAGGTGGCACTCATCGGGCAGGCAGCTTGGGTCTTTGGCGGATCGAGCAACCGCGGAGATGCGGACGCGGGAGCCGCTAACTGCGCGTACCCTGACCTGGCTCAATCGCCGCCGATTCTATAGCAGCTATAAGCGCGTCATCCTCGGGAACGCCCTGTGCGCGCCATCGTGCGCAGTTCGTCCACGGACACGCGCGTCTCCGGGCCGACACGGGCACGAGGAGCGGGCTTGAACGCGTGGCCGTAGACGATCTCGAAGCGCAGCGCCGGGCGGCCGTCGGCACCGGCAGTCGCCTGCATGACCGCGGCCTCCAGCCGGCGCCGCCAGCGCGGCGTGCGCAGCCCCGCGAAGCGCATCGGCGCGAGGTTGCCGCCCAGGGCGCGCAATTCGGCCAGCGCGGCCGGTGCGTCGGCCCAGGTCAGCGTCAACGTCTCCTGGTCCATCACCGGGTCGGCGAAGCCGGCCTCGACCAGCATGTCGCCGAGGTCGTGCATGTCGACGAAGGGCGCGAACGGCGGCGGCCAGCCTTCGCGCCGGTAGAGCGCGCTCAAGGCCTCGAGCGTGCCGGGGCCGAAGGTCGAGAACATCAGGAACCCGTCGACCGCGAGCGCGCGGTGCCAGGCGCGCATCAACGACACCGGATCGGCGCACCAGTGCAGCGCCATGTTGGCCCACACCAGCTGCGCGGCACCGGCGGCGAGCGACGCCTCGGCCACCACCTCGGGCCCGCGCGCGGACCAGCGGCGCGGCGACCACCCCGGCGCCGGCGCCGGCGCCGGCGCGGCCAGCGGCTCGGCGGCGAGGTGGCGCGCCTTCGGGTAGGCCGCTGCCAGCGCTTCGCGGCTGGCGCCCAGGCCGGCCCACCAGTCGACGACGACGTCGGGCTGCGAGCGGATCACCGGCAGCCGCTCGGCCATGCGCCGCGCCGCTTCGCCGTGCAGCCAGGGCGGCCCTTCGGCGCGGCGCAGGCGGCCGAGCAGGTGCGACAGCGCGCGCTCGTCGAGCGCGCGCCGGGTGTCGCGCTCGGGGGCGGGGTCGGCCATCGGCGGGCAGTATATTGAGCCGATGCTCGATCGACTGCCGGGCCAGTGCGAGGTCTGCCGACGCTGGGGCCCGGCCCGGCTGTGTGCCGACTGCACCGGCCGATATGCGGCGCCACGGCCGCGCTGCCGGCGCTGCGCGCTGCCGCTGCCCGCGGGGGTCGAGGTCTGCGGCGAGTGCCTGCGCAGCGCGCCGCCCTTCGAGCACACCGTCTGCGTCGCCGACTACGCGTTCCCGTGGGTCCAGCTCATCGCCGCCTTCAAGTTCCGCGGCCGCGTCGAGCTGGCGGCACCGCTGGCACACGAGCTGGCCCGCGCCGCCCGCGCCACGCCGGCGCCGCACTGGGTGCTGCCGGTGCCGCTGGCGCCCGGCCGGCTGGCCGAGCGCGGCTACAACCAGGCCTGGGAGGTGGCGCGTCGCGCCGCCCGCCGGCTCGGCGCCGAGGCCCGCCCCGACGTGCTGCGGCGCCCGCGCGAGACCGCGCACCAGGCCGACCTGCCGCGCGCCGAACGCATGAAGAACCTGCGCGCCGCCTTCGTCGTCGACGCCGCACGCCGCGCCGCGCTGCAGGGCCGCCGCGTCGCCCTCGTCGACGACGTGTTCACCACCGGCGCCACCGCGCGCGAAGCCGCGATCACCCTGCTCGCCGCCGGTGCCGGGGCGGTCGATGTCTGGGTGCTCGCCCGCACGCCCTGATCGGCCGCCGTCCGCATGTTCCGCATCGTCCTCGTCGCGCCGGAGATCCCGCCGAACACCGGCAACGTCATCCGCCTGGCCGCCAACACCGGCTGCGCGCTGCACCTCGTGGAGCCGCTCGGCTTCTCGATGGACGACAAGCTGCTGCGCCGCGCCGGCCTGGATTACCACGAGTACGCGCCGGTGCGCCGCCACGCGTCGTGGGACGCCTTCGTCGCCGCCGAGGCGCCGGACCCGGCACGCTGCTTCGCCTTCACGACACGCGCGACGCAGACCTTCGACGCCATCGCGTGGCAGCCGGGCGACTGGCTGGTCTTCGGCCGCGAGTCGGCCGGGCTCGACGAGGCGGTGCGCGAACGCTTCGCGCCGGCACAGCAGGTGCGCCTGCCGATGCGCCCCGGCCAGCGCAGCCTGAACCTCAGCAACGCGGTGGCGGTGGCGGTGTTCGAGGCCTGGCGGCAGCACGGCCACGCCGGCGCCGGTTGAACTTCAAGTCGACTCGGGCCGCGCCTGGCGCGCCATCAGCCGCATCAGCGCGTCTTCCGGCGAGACGCGGCCCTCGATGACGGCGACCACGCCTTCGGTGATCGGCATCTCGACGCCGAGCGCGCGCGCCCGCGCCAGCACGGTGGCGGCGCTGTACACGCCTTCGGCGACGTGGCCGAGTTCGGCCAGGATGTCCGGCAGCTTGCGCCCCGCCGCCAGCAGCAGGCCGACGCGCCGGTTGCGCGACAGGTCGCCGGTGGCGGTGAGCACGAGGTCGCCCAGCCCCGACAGGCCCATGAAGGTCTCGGGCTGCGCGCCGAGCGCCACGCCCAGCCGCGTCATCTCGGCCAGCCCGCGCGTGACGAGCGCGGCGCGCGCGTTCAGGCCGGTGTGCGCCATGCCGTCGGCGATGCCGGTGGCGATCGCGAGCACGTTCTTCACCGCGCCGCCGACCTCGACGCCGGCGACGTCGCGCGAGGTGTAGACCCGCAGCGCATCGCTGTGGAAGGCGTCGACGGCAGCGGCGGCGAGCGCCTCGTCGGCGCTGGCGGCGACGAGCGCGGTCGGCTGGCCGCGCGCGACCTCGACCGCGAAGCTCGGGCCCGACAGCACGCCGCAGGCCTCGTGCGGGCGCTCGGCACGCGCGATCTCATGGCCGAGCAGGCCGCTGCCGGCCTCGAAACCCTTGCACAGCCAGAGTGCGCCAACCCCGGCGGGCAGCGCGCGCAGGCACTCGCGCAAGGCCGCCATCGGCGTGGCGATGACGACGAGCCCGGCCGCGCCGTGCGCGAGCGCCTGCGCCGGGTCCGACGTGACCGCGAGCGCGGCCGGCAGGTCGATGCCGGGCAGGTAGCGGCCGTTGCGCCGCGTGGCGGCGATGTCGCGCGCCTGGGCGGCGTCGCGTGCCCACAGCAGCACCTCGTGGCGCGCCGCGGCGGCCGCGGCCAGCGCCGTGCCCCAGGCACCGGCGCCGAGCACGGCGATCTTCATCGTCGGCAGGTCAGTTGACGCCGGTGATGATGCGCGAGCCGTTGCCCTGCTGCGCGGCCTGCTGCTGCTGCGCTTCGAACATGGCCTGGAAGTTCACCTCGGTCAGCAGGATCGGCGGGAAGCCGGCGCGCGTGCAGACGTCGGAGACGATGGCGCGCAGGTAGGGGTAGATCATCTGCGGGCAGACGATGCCGATGATGCCCTGCATCTGGTCTTCGGGCACGTTGCGGATCTCGAAGATGCCGGCCTGCTTGGCCTCGACCAGGAACAGCACCTTGTCGCCGATCTTCGTGGTGACGGTGGCGGTGACGCTGACCTCGTAAATGCCGTCGGCCACCGACTCGGCGCCGAGGCCGAGGTTGATGTCGACCTGCGGCTGCTGCTGCTCGAGCAGGATCTGCGGCGAGTTGGGCTGCTCCAGCGACAGGTCCTTCAGGTACATGCGCTGGATCTGGAAAACGGGGGTCTCGTCGGCCATGGTGGTCTTCGCAAAGGTGGGGCGCGCCCGCCACCGGGACGGCGGCGCAGCTGCGGGCGGCGATTATCGCCGAGGGGTCGTGGCGCCTTCGCGGCGCCGGCGCGGCCTCAGGCCGCGGCGCCGCTTCAGGCCGTCGCGCCGAGCAGCGGCAACAGGCCGCCGCGCTGGTCGAGCGCGACCAGGTCGTCGCAGCCGCCGACGTGGGTGTCGCCGATGAAGATCTGCGGCACCGTGCGGCGGCCCGTCTCGCTGACCATCTTGTCGCGCTCGGCCGGGTGCAGGTCGACGCGGATCTCCTCGATCTGCGCGACACCGCGCTGCTTGAGCAGCGCCTTCGCGCGCACGCAGAACGGGCAGACCTGGGTGGTGTACATGCGGACGGGGTTCATGCGGCGGGCGGCTCGTGGTCGAAGACGGGATTCTGGCGGGCGCGAACTGATCGCGCCCGATCAGGCGCTCTTCTCCGCCTTCTCGATCGGGAAATTCGCGTCGCGCCAGGCCGCCGTGCCGCCGGCCATCGCGACCGCCTTCTCGTAGCCCGCCTTGCGCAGCAGCGCCGCGGCGCGGCCGGCACGCGCGCCGCTCGGGCACAGCAGCACCAGGGGCAGCGTCTTGTTGGTGGGCAGCCCGGCTTTCGGATCGTCGAGCGTGCCGAGCGGCACGTTCTTCGCGCCGGCGGCATGGCCGGCGGCGAATTCGGCCGGCTCGCTGACGTCGATCAGCACGCCCTTCTCGCGGTTGATGAGGCGCACCGCCTCGGCGGTGCCGACCGCGCCGGCACCGGCGCCGCCGCGCAGCATCGGCAGCAGCAGCATGACGCCGGAGGTGGCGGCCATCAGCACGAGGATCCAGTTGTCGATGAGGAACTTCAAGGCGGGGGCGGGGCGTGGCGCCGGGGTTCGGCAAAGGGGGCGGATTATAGAATTCGCCTCCTATGCACAAGCTTGTCCTCATCCGCCACGGCGAATCGACCTGGAACCTGGAGAACCGCTTCACCGGCTGGACCGACGTGCCGCTCACCGACACCGGCGTCGCCCAGGCGCGCTCGGCCGGCGCGCTGCTGCGCGAGGCCGGCTACGAATTCGACGTCGCCTACACCTCGGTGCTCAAGCGCGCCATCTGGACCCTCTGGCACTGCCTGGACGTGATGGACCGCACCTGGCTGCCGGTGCAGAACGACTGGCGCCTGAACGAGCGCCACTACGGCGCGCTGCAGGGCCTGAACAAGGCCGAGACCGCCAAGCAGTACGGCGACGACCAGGTCCTGGTCTGGCGCCGCAGCTACGACACGCCGCCGCCGGCACTGGCCGCCGACGACCCGCGCTGCGAGCGCGGCGACCTGCGCTACGCCGGGCTCGCGCCCGGCCAGGTGCCGCTCACCGAATGCCTGAAGGACACGGTGGCGCGCGTGCTGCCGTTCTGGCACGAGCGCATCGCGCCGGCCGTCAAGTCCGGCCAGCGCATCGTCATCGCGGCGCACGGCAACAGCATTCGCGCACTCGTGAAATACCTCGACGGCATCGGCGACGCCGAGATCGTGGGCCTGAACATCCCGAACGGCATCCCGCTCGTCTACGAGCTCGACGCCAACCTGAAGCCCATCAAGAGCTACTACCTCGGCGACCCCGAAGCCGCGGCGAAGGCCGCCGCGGCGGTGGCGGCGCAAGGCAGGAAGGGCTGAGCGCTCAAGGCTCCAGCAACCCGTAGACCTGCTCGGGCAGCACGCGCGGCAGGCCGCCGCGGTCGAGCAGCGGGCCGGCGATCGCGAAGTCGGGCTTCGCGGTGTCGCGCCGCGGCGCGCCCGACAGCACCTTGCCGCGCGCATCGAGCAGCGCCGCCACCTGCGTGGCGCGGCCCGGCGCGGCGCGCTGCACGACGATCGCGGCCTCGCCGTTCTTCAGCTTCACGAGGTCGCCCGGCGGGTGCACGCCGATCGCCTTGATCAGCGCGCCGGCGATCGGCCCGCCGCCCTCTTCCTGGAACAGCTGGCGCGCCGCCTGCTGCGGCACCATCGGCGCGCGCAGCGCGCGCGGGCTCACCTTGGCCATGAAGACGTCGGCGGCGCGCAGCAGGTGCGCCGCGTCGGACGTCGCCTGCACGCCGCGCGGGTAGCCGCCAGGGCCGGGCCGTTCGTGGTGTTCCTCGACGGCCGCGAGCCAGTCGGCATCGGTCACGCCGCTTGCGCGCAGCAGGTCGGCCGAGGCCTGCGGGTGGGCGCGGATGGTCTCGATCTGCTTCTTCGTCGGCGGGTCCGCCTGCTCGGCCATGCGGCCTTGCAGTTCGACGATGGCGGCATTCATCGTCAGCGCCGCCAGCACCATGCGGTGCTGTGCCGCAAGCGGCCAGCCGAGCGTGCGCGCCGCCAGCAGCACCACGGTGGCGGTGTGCATCGCGTGCGTGATGCCGTACAGCGCGAAGCGGCGGTCGTCCTGCCGCATGCCGAGAAAGAGCGCGGCGTCGACCTCGCGGTCGACGAGGCCGATGAACTGCGTGGCCAGCGCGTCGATGTCCACCACCTGCCCGGCATCGCGGCCGAGCACGCGCAGCAGCGTGTCGAGCTTCCAGACGAACTGCTCCCAGCGGTCGAACAGCGTCTCGCGCCGCACCGCGTGCTCGATGCCCGGGTCGACGCCGACGGCGCCGCGCTCGCGGCGCACGCGTTCGACGTCGGGCCATTCGACGCAGGCGCCGCGCTCCATCAGCGCCGAGAGCTGGCGCGCGTCGGCGATGCGCTGGCCGTCGGCCAGCAGCAGGCGGCCCTGCGCGTCGAGCACCCGGAACGGCAGCGGCGCACCCGGGGCCAGCAGGTCGCTCACCTCGACCAGCGGCACCCGGCGCACCGGCTCGTTCACCCCAGCGCTTCCTCGATCGTGCTGCGCAAGGTGGCGGCGAGCGCGCGCCGGTCGGCGTGCGCGCTGGCCATCGGCGGCAGCACGCGCACGTGGGCGACGAGGCCGTCGGCGGCGGCCAGCATCCAAAGGCTGCCGGCGAGCGTGGTGTCGCCGAGCCACAGCGCGCTCGGGCTCACCGCGTGGCGGGCGTCGGCATAGCGCAGCGCCACCGGCTGGATCGCGGTGCCGGTCGAGATGGCGGCCTGCAGCACGTTGGCGTGGAAGGGCAGCAGCGCCTGGCCGTCGCCGGTGGTGCCTTCGGGGAAGGCGGCCACGGTGCCGCCGGCGGCCATCGCGTCGGCCATCTGGTGCACGATGCGCAGCGCGTCGCGCTTGCGTTCGCGCTCCAGGTACAGCGTCTCGGCCGACGCCACCAGCCTGCCGACGAGCGGCCAGCCCTGCACCTCGGCCTTCGAGACGAAGCGCGCTTCTGGGCAGACCGCGTGAACCGCCATGATGTCGAGCCAGGAGATGTGGTTGGCGACGATCAGTTTCGAGCCGGGCTTGAAGATGCCTTCGACATGAAGCTTTATGCCGAGCATACGCAGCATCTTCCCGGCCCACCAGCGGATTCGTGCACGCCGCGCGTCGAGCGACAGCCGCGGGAACAGCAGCAGCACGACGAGCAGCCCGTGCAGGCCGTGCAGCACGGCGCGCAGCAGGCGCCAGACGGCGCGCAGCGTCTTCAAGCCGCCTCGTAGGCCACGGTGCCCGCCACCAGCGTGGCACGCACGCGGCCCGGCAGCGCCATGCCGGTGGCGGCGAACGCGAACGGCGTGTGCTTGCCCTGGCTGGCCAGCTGGTCCGGCGTGACGCGCCACTCGGCGGCGGCGTCGAACAGGCAGACATCGGCGACGCCGCCTTCGACGAGCCGGCCGGCGCTGGACGCCAGCGAGCCGACCGCGTCGCCGAGCACGCGCACCGGCGCCTGCGTCACGCGCGCGAGCGTCTTCGCCAGCGGCAGCCCGGCGTCGGTGCCCCAGCGCAGCGCCAGGCTCAGCAGCAGCTCGAGCCCGGTGGCGCCGGGCTCGGCCTCGCCGAAGGGCAGGTTCTTCATGTCCTCGGCGAC
Organism: Pseudomonadota bacterium; assembly: GCA_963204815.1. Taxonomy (GTDB): domain Bacteria; phylum Pseudomonadota; class Gammaproteobacteria; order Burkholderiales; family Burkholderiaceae_C; genus Rubrivivax. The sequence goes on from CAUJHQ010000034.1 coordinate 11,554, forward strand.
CGGGTTGTGGTCGGACACCAGCGCGTCGATCGTGCCGTCGGCCAGCGCGGCGCGCAGCGCATCGCGGTCGGCCTGCTGGCGCAGCGGCGGCGTGAGCCGCATGTCGGGGTTGAAGTAGCCGATGTCGACATCGGTGAGGTGCAGCGAGTTGATGCTGACGTCGGCCGTGACCGGCAGCCCTTCGGCCTTCGCGCGGCGCACCAGTTCGACGCCGGCGGCGCTGGACAGGCGGCACAGGTGCACGCGCGCCTTCGTGGCGCGCACGAGTTCGAGGATGGTGTGCAGCGCCACCGTCTCGGCCGCCACCGGCACACCCGACAGCCCCAGCCGCGTGGCCACCGCGCCCGAGGCCGCGATGCCCTTGCCCAGCCAGGCGTCCTGCGGGCGCAGCCACACGGTGTAGCCGAAGGTCGACGCGTACTGCAGCGCGCGCAGCAGCACCTGGGTGTCGGTGAGCGGGACGTCGACCTGGCTGAAGCCGACGCAGCCGGCCTCGGTCAGCTCGGCCATCTCGGTCAGCGCGCCGCCTTCGAGCCGGCGCGTCAGCGCACCGAGCGGGAACAGGCGGCAGCGGCTCAGCTTGCGGGCGCGGAACTTCAGCATCTCCACCAGGCCCGGCTCGTCGAGCACGGGGTCGGTGTCGGGCAGGCACACGAGGCTCGTCACGCCACCGGCGGCGGCCGCGGCGAGCTCGCTCTCGAGCATGCCCTCGTGTTCCTGGCCCGGCTCGCGCAGCCGCGCCGCGAGGTCGACGAGGCCTGGCGCGACGACGAGGCCGGTGGCGTCGATCGTGCGGTCGGCGGCGAAGTCGGCGGCGCTGCCGATGCCGACGATGCGGCCGGAGGCGATGGCAAGGTCGGCGGTCTCGTCGCGGCCGCTCGCGGGGTCGACCACGCGGCCGTTCTTGATGAGGACTTTCATGCTGCGTTCCCCGCGATCGTGCTCATCACCGCCATGCGCACCGCGATGCCGAAGGTCACCTGCGGCAGGATCACGCTGTGCG
>CAUJHQ010000035.1 GCA_963204815.1 Pseudomonadota bacterium
CTTGACGCCGCCGCCCTTGCCGCGGCCGCCAGCGTGGATCTGCGCCTTGACGACCCAGACCGCGCCGCCAAGCTTCTGCGCGGCTTCGACCGCTTCGAGCACGGTGAACGCCGCATGGCCCCGCGGCACCGGCACGCCGTGTGCGCGCAGCAGTTCCTTGGCCTGGTATTCGTGGATCTTCATCGGGGTTCCTCGGGAAGCTGGGGTGGGGCGGCACGCGGGCCTGTCGCGGCGCACCACGCCGCTCGGGGCGGCGCGCCGCGGGCGCGGCGGCGAATGTAGCATGCTGCAGCGCAGCAACCCGAAGGCTCAGTCGACGTCGACGAGGCCCTTGACGATGCGCATGACGACCGCCGTGCTGAAGCCGCGCGCCGTGAGGAAACGCGCCTGCTTTGCGCGGCCCGCTGCATCGGGCGCCGGCTCGCCGTAGCGTCGCTTCCAGACTTCGAGCGCACGTTCGAACTCGGTGGCCTGCGCGCTGTGCACCGCCTGCGAGATCAGCTCGCCGGGCAACCCCTTGGATTGCAGCGTCTGCTTGAGGCGGCGCACGCCGTAGCGCGCCCCCTGGTGGGCGACCACGGACTCGGCCACGCGCGCCTCGCTCTGCAGGCCACGCGCCGCGAGTTCGTCGAGCGCTTGCGTGATCTGCTCGGCGGCCGTGGCGCCCGGCTTGTCTTCGACGTGGCGCGCCAGCTTGCGCTGCAACTCGGCGCGCGAGTGCTCGCGCTGTGCCAGGTAGCGCAGCGCGCGGCCCTTGACCGATGGCCCGTCGAAGGCCATGGCGCGCCGGTGGATCAGCCCGCCGACGTGGAGTCGGCGCCGATCAGCGGGATGCCCATCGATTCGCGAACCTTGTTCTCGATTTCGATGGCGATCTCGGGGTTCTCGCGCAGGAACTCGCGCGCGTTGTCCTTGCCCTGGCCGATCTTTTCGCCGTTGTAGGCGTACCAGGCGCCGCTCTTGTCGAGGATGCGCGCTTCGACGCCCATGTCGATGACCTCGCCCTGGCGACTGATGCCTTCGCCGTAGAGGATGTCGAACTCGGCGGTCTTGAAGGGCGGCGCGACCTTGTTCTTGACGACCTTGACCTTCGTTTCCGAACCGATGACCTCTTCGCCCTTCTTGATGCTGCCGGTGCGGCGGATGTCCAGGCGGACGGAGGCATAGAACTTCAGCGCGTTGCCGCCGGTCGTGGTTTCGGGGTTGCCGAACATCACGCCGATCTTCATGCGGATCTGGTTGATGAAGATGACCATGCAGTTGGTCTTCTTGATCGTCGCGGTGAGCTTGCGCAGCGCCTGGCTCATCAGGCGCGCCTGCAGGCCGGGCAGCGAGTCGCCCATCTCGCCTTCGAGCTCGGCCTTCGGGGTGAGGGCCGCCACCGAGTCGATGACGATGAGGTCGACCGAGCCGGAGCGCACCAGTGCGTCGACGATCTCGAGCGCCTGCTCGCCGGTGTCGGGCTGGCTGATCAGCAGTTCCTGCAGGTTCACGCCCAGCTTCTGTGCGTACTGGATGTCCAGTGCGTGCTCGGCGTCGATGAAGGCGCAGGTGCCGTTGATCTTCTGCATCTCGGCGATGACCTGCAGCGTGAGCGTGGTCTTGCCGGAGCTTTCGGGACCGTAGATCTCGATCACGCGGCCGCGCGGCAGGCCGCCGACGCCCAGGGCGATGTCCAGGCCCAGCGAGCCGGTGGACACGACCTGGATGTCCTCGATGACCTCGCCTTCGCCCAGGCGCATGATCGAACCCTTGCCGAACTGCTTCTCGATCTGGGCGAGCGCAGCTTGCAGGGCCTTGGCTTTTTCGGTGTTCAGAGCTTTCACGGGTGCGTCCATCGCGGCCTCCTGGTGTGGGCCGCATTATCGCCAGAAGACTGGATATTTGTACAGTTCTTTCGGGTGCCCCCGAAAGCGGGTGCGGGCCGGCGGGCCGGCGACCCCGAGTGCCTAGAATGTACGGGAGGGCCGAGAAGAGCCCCCGGTCGACCGCCCCGCGCCCAGGAGACAAACGCCATGCGCATTCTCATCGCCGAAGACGACCAGGTGCTTGCCGACGGGTTGTTGCGCTCGCTGCGCGCGTCGGGCTATGCCGTCGACCAGGTCGGCAGCGGCAGCGAAGCCGACGCGGCGCTCGCGGCGCACGAATTCGACCTGCTGATCCTCGACCTCGGCCTGCCGAAGATGCACGGCTTCGAGGTGCTGAAGAAGCTGCGCGGGCGCGGCAGCGCGGTACCGGTGCTGATCCTCACCGCCGCCGACAGCGTCGAGCAGCGCGTGAAGGGCCTGGACCTCGGGGCCGACGACTACATGGCCAAGCCGTTCTCGCTGCAGGAGCTGGAAGCGCGCGTGCGCGCCCTCACGCGCCGGGGACTCGGCACCGCCAGCAGCATCATCAAGCACGGGCCACTGTCGTTCGACGCCACCGGCCGCGTGGCCTACCTGAACGACCAGATGATCGAGCTGTCGGCGCGCGAACTCTCGCTGCTCGAAGTGCTGCTGCAGCGATCGGGGCGCCTCGTCAGCAAGGACCAGCTCGTCGAGCGCCTGTGCGAATGGGGCGAGGAGGTCTCGAACAACGCGATCGAGGTCTACATCCACCGCCTGCGCAAGAAGATCGAGCAAGGCCCGGTGCGCATCGCCACCGTGCGCGGTCTGGGATACTGCCTCGAGAAGATCGCGGCCTGATCCCGCCCTGAGCCCCGGGCGGCGGCCGCGAGCGCCGCACGCCGATGTCGACCCCGCGCGAACAACGCTCCCTCTTCGGCGAGATCCTCGACTGGATGCTCGCGCCGCTGCTGCTGCTGTGGCCGATGAGCGTGGCGCTCACCTGGCTGGTGGCGCAGAACATCGCCAACCGCCCCTATGACCGCGAACTCGGCGAGCTGGCGCGTGCGGTGGCGCGCCAGGTGCCGACCGTGTCGGCGCCCGACGCGGCCGCGCGCCGGCGCCTGAAGAGCGACCTCGAGCATGCCGCCACGCTGCTGCTGCGACCCGACGACAACGACAGCGTGTTCTTCCAGGTGCTGGGCACGCGCGGCGAGCTCGTCGCCGGCGACCCCGACCTGCCGGTGCCGGCCGACGTGCCCGGCGGCGTCGAGGTGCGCTTCCGCGACGACGTGATCCGCGAGGAGCCGGTGCGCGTGGCCTACGTGTGGGCGCGCCCCGGCGGCACCGAGGGCGAGCCCGCCTCGCTGGTGCAGCTGGCCGAGACGCTGGACAAGCGCTCGCGCCTGGCCACCGAGATCATCAAGGGCGTGATCCTGCCGCAGTTCGTCATCCTGCCGCTGGCGGTGCTGCTGGTGTGGATGGCGCTGGCCCGCGGCATCCGGCCGCTGGCCGAACTGCAGCAGCGCATCCGCGAGCGCGAGAGCACCGACCTCAGCCCGATCGAGGAGCGCCACGTGCCCGAGGAAGTGGCGCCGCTGGTCGGCGCCATCAACGACCTGCTGACGCGGCTGGACCAGTCGATCGCCACCCAGCGCCACTTCCTCGCCGACGCCGCGCACCAGCTGAAGACGCCGCTGGCGGGCCTGCGCACGCAGGCCGAGCTGGCCGAACGCGAGATCGACAGCGGGCACGGCAACCCGCAGTCGCTGAAGCACTCGCTGCAGCAGATCGCGCTGTCGAGCCAGCGTGCCGCGCACATGGTGAACCAGCTGCTGGCGATGGCGCGCGCCGAGGACAAGGAACAGTCGCTGCGGCACCAGCCGCTGGACCTGGCCGAGATCACGATGGAGACGGTGCGCGACTTCGTGCCCAAGGCGATGGACAAGCGCATCGACCTCGGCTACGAAGGCCCGGAAGGCGGCGACGCGGCGCGCCTCGTCGGCCAGCCGGTGCTGGTGCGCGAGATGGTGCGCAACCTCGTCGACAACGCGCTGCAGTACACGCCCGCCGGCGGCACCGTCACCGCGCGCGTCACGCCCGACCCCTTCGGCCAGGTGGTGGTGCTGCAGGTGGAAGACACCGGCCCGGGCATCGCGCCGGCCGAGCGCGAGCTGGTGTTCCAGCCGTTCTACCGCGCGCTCGGCACGAACGTGGACGGCAGCGGGCTCGGCCTGGCCATCGTGCAGGAGATCGCCACCGCGCACGGCGCCGAGATCTCGGTGACCGACGCCCACGCGCGCACCGGCTCGCCGGCGGCGACGCCGGGGGCGCTGTTCACGGTGCGCTTCCCGGTGCAGGCTGCGGCCGACGAGGCCTGACGCGGCGCGGCGCTCAGCGCTCGGCGAGCCAGCGCCAGAGCGCCGAATCGTCCGCGCGCGCGAGCCCGCCTTCGACCGCCTGCGCGAAGTGGCGAGCCGCCGCCTGGCCCACCGGCAGCGTGGCGCCGGCGTCGGCGGCGGCCTGCAGGGCCAGCGCCGAGTCCTTCGCCAGCAGCGTCATGTGGGCACGCGGCGCGGCGTCGCCGGCGAGCGCGCGCCGCAGGCGGTCGCTGCCGATCCAGCTCTGGCCGCTCGATTGCTCGATGACCGACAGCGTGAACGCGGCGTCGAGGCCGATGCGCTCGGCGAGCGCCATCACCTCGGCCGCGCCGGCCAGGTTGACGGCGGCGAGCAGGTTGTTGACGAGCTTGGTACGCGCGCCATCGCCGGCCTTCGGGCCGACGCGGAACAGGCGCGACGACAGCGTGGCCAGCAGCGGCTGCCAGCGCGCGTAGGCAGCGTCGGCGCCGGCGACCATCAGGCTCATCGTGCCGTCGCGCGCGCGCTCGGGGCCGCCGCTCATCGGCGCGTCCAGGCAGGCGATGTCGCGCGCGGCAAGGCCGGCGGCGCAGGCCTCGGTGTCGACCGGCGCGATCGTCGGGCACAGCATGACGGTGGCGCCGGCGGGCAGCGCGGCGGCGAGGCCGCGCGCGCCGAACAGCACCTCGCGCGTCTGCGCGCCGTCGACGACGGCGACGATCACGAGCTCGCGGTCGGCCAGCGCCGCCGGCGAATCGACCGTGCGCACGCCGGCCGCCTGCGCGAGCGCGGTGCGCGCGGGGTCGATGTCGCACACGGCCAGGTCGTGCCCGGTGTCCTTCAGGCGCTGCGCCATCGCCCAGCCCATGAGGCCGATGCCGATGACGCCGACGCGCGCGCCCGCCGTGCTCACGACTGCATCAGGCGCCGGCTGCGCGCCACGCTCATCAGGATGCCCAGGCCCAGGCCGAGCGTCACCATCGCCGTGCCGCCGTAGCTGACGAACGGCAGCGGCACGCCCACCACCGGCAGGATGCCGCTCACCATGCCCATGTTGACGAAGGCGTAGGTGAAGAAGCTGAGCGACACCGCGCCGGCGAGCAGCCGCGTGAACACGGTGGGCGCCTCGGCGGCGATCATCAGACCGCGGAAGATCAGGAACACGAAGGCCGCCAGCAGCGTCAGCACGCCGGCAAGGCCGAACTCCTCGCTGAAGGCGGCGAAGATGAAGTCGGTCGTGCGTTCCGGGATGAACTCCAGGTGCGTCTGAGTGCCCTGCATGAAGCCCTTGCCCGACAGGCCGCCGGAGCCGATGGCGATCATGCCCTGGATGATGTGGAAGCCCTTGCCCAGCGGGTCCTTCGTGGGGTCGAGCAGCGTGCACACGCGGTGTTGCTGGTACTCGCGCAGCAGAGGCCAGTTCACGCCGGGCTGGCAGATCGTCGGCTCGGCGATGACGATGGCCGCGATGCCGGCGGCGCCCAGCAGCAGCACCGGGATCACCAGCTTCCACGACAGGCCGGCGAAGAAGATCACGTAGACGCCGGCGGCGAGGATCAGGATCGCGGTGCCCAGGTCGGGCTGCTTGACGACCAGCCCCACCGGCACGGCCAGCAACAGGCCGGCGATCAGGAAGTCCAGCGGCCGCAGCTGGCTTTCGCGCTTCTGGAACCACCACGCCAGCATCAGCGGCATCGCGATCTTCATGATCTCGCTCGGCTGGATCACCATGCCGACGTTGAGCCAGCGCGTCGCGCCCTTCTTCGTGATGCCCACGCCGGGCAGCGCCGTGATGACGAGCAGCAGCACGCCCACCACGTACAGCGGCACCGCCAGCTGCTGCAGCTTCTGCGGCGGCACCTGGGCGACGACGAACAGCACCGCCAGCGCGAGCAGCATGTTGCGGCCGTGGTCGACGAAGCGCGTGCCGTGGTCGTAGCCGGCCGAGTACATGCTGACGAGGCCGATCGCCGCCAGCAGCAGCACCGCCACCGCCAGCGGGCCGTCGAAACCGCCGAACACCGGCTTGGCGCGCTGCCACAGCGAAGGGCGCTCGAAGACGATGCTCATCGCCCCACCGCCACCTTGTTCGCCATCGGCACCACGGCCACCGGCGAGGGCTGGCCGGGCAGCGGCACGTCGGCGGCATTGCGCGGCTTGCCGATCGGCGTGACGACCTTGCCCTGGGCGACGCCGGCCAGGTCTTCCTCGCTCGGGTACTGGCCGAGCAGCAGGTAGTCGAAGACGCGGCGCGCGATCGGCGCCGCCGAGTCGCTGCCGAAGCCGGCGTTCTCCACCACCACCGCGAGCGCCACCGTCGGTGCCTCGATCGGCGCGGCGGCGATGTACAGCGCATGGTCGCGCAGGTGCTCTTCCATCTTCGCGGCGTTGTACTTCTCGTTCTGCCGGATCGTCACCGCCTGCGCGGTGCCGGTCTTGCCGCCGCTCTTGTACGGCGCGCCCAGGAACGAGCGCACCGAGGTGCCTTCCTGCGTCACGCCGTAGAGCGCCTTCGTGACGACCTCGACGTGCTCGGGCTTCAGCGGCAGGGGATCGAGCGCGTCGCTGGCGACGCGGCGGCGCTCGCGCGTGATGACGTCCTCGATCTCGCGCACCAGCCGCGGCTTGAAGCGCAGGCCGCCGGAGACCAGCGTGCTGGTGGCGGTGGCCAGCTGCAGCATCGTGAAGTTGTTGTAGCCCTGGCCGATGCCCAGCGAGATCGTCTCGCCGGCGTACCACTTCTGCTGCTCGGGGCGCTTGTAGGCCTTCTTCTTCCACTCGGTGGACGGCAGCACGCCGGTGAGCTCGCCCTCGACGTCGATGCCGGTCCTGCGGCCGAAGCCGAAGGGCTCGAGCTGCTCGTGCATCAGGTCCACGCCCATCTCGTTGGCGAGCGAGTAGTAGTAGACGTTGCTCGACTTGATGATCGAGCGCGCCATGTCGACCGGCCCCAGCCCGGTGTCGCCGTGGCTGCGGAAGGTGTGGTTGCCGAACTGGAAGGTGCCGCCGTCGTGGATGACGGTGCCCGGTGCGCGCTTGCCGGTGTTGAGCGCGGCCATCGCCATGAAGGGCTTGAAGGTCGAGCCCGGCGGGTAGGTGCCGCGCAGCGCCCGGTTCAGCAGCGGCTTGTCGATGCTCTCGTTCAGCTCGCGCCAGCTTTCGACGTCGATGCCGTCGACGAACAGGTTGGGGTCGAAGGTGGGCTTGCTGACGAAGGCCAGCACCTCGCCGGTGCGCGGGTCCATCGCGACCAACGCGCCGCGGCGCTCGCCGAAGAGCTGCTCCACCAGCGCCTGCAGCTTGATGTCCACCGACAGCACGAGCATGTTGCCCGGCGTCGGCGGCTGGCTGTTCAGGCGCCGCACGGCGCGGCCGCCGGCGCTGGTCTCGACCTCCTCGACGCCGGTGATGCCATGAAGCTCGCTCTCGTAGCTCTGCTCCAGGCCGAGCTTGCCGATGTACTCGGTGCCCTTGTAGTTGCCCTGGTCCTCGTCGGACCAGTCCTCCATCGCCTTCTTCTCGGCCTGGTTGATGCGGCCGATGTAGCCCAGCAGGTGGCTGCCGGTGTCACCCAGCGGGTAGCTGCGGAACAGCCGCGCCTTCACGTCGACGCCGGGGAAGCGGAAGCGCTGCGCCATGAAGCGCGCGACGTCCTCGTCGCCGAGCTTGGTGCGGATCGGCAGCGACTCGAAGCTCTTGCTCTCCTCCAGCAGGCGCTTGAAGCGGCGGCGGTCGCGCAGCTGGATGTCGACGACGGTGGCCAGCTCGTCGATCAGCGCCTCCAGCCCCGCGCTGCCGCTGTTCACGCGCGAGGGCGTGATCTCCAGCGTGTAGGCCGAGTAGTTGGTGGCCAGCACGACGCCGTTGCGGTCGACGATGAGGCCGCGGTTCGGCACGATGGGCACGACGGCGATGCGGTTCGCCTCCGCCTGCGTGGACAGCTCCTCGTGGCGGATCACCTGCAGGTAGACCAGGCGCGCGCCGAGCAGCGCGAACGCGAACAGCACGAACGCGGCGGCGGCGATCAACCGGCCGTTGAAGCGGTCGAGTTCGCGTTCGAGATCGCGCAGTTCGGTCACAACGGCCGATTTTCGTCCGGATCGGGCGGCCGGCGCTGCGGTGCCAGCAGCACCAGCGTGGCCACCGGCCACAGCAGGGCCTCGAAGAGCGGCGCCAGGAACAGCGACCAGCCGGGGAACATGTCGCCCGCGGCCAGCCGCACCAGCAGCTGCACCAGGTGGGCGGCGAAGAACAGCGGCACGATCTGCAGCGCCTGCTCGAGCAGGCCGAACCACAGCACGCGGCGGTGGATCGTGATGGCGACGAAGGACAGCAGTGTGTAGGCCAGCGCGTGCTGGCCGAGCAGCGCGCCCTGGTGCACGTCGACCAGCAGCCCGAACAGGAAGGCCACGCCGACGCCGACGCGGCGCGGCTGGTGCACGTTCCAGAAGACCAGCACGACGGCCAGCAGGTCGGGCAGCGCGGCGTGGCGGCCCAGCGGCAGCAGGTGCACGGCCAGCGCCGCGAGCAGCGTGAAGCCGATGAAGAAGGGGCTGGCGGGCAGCAGCAGCGCCTCGCCGCGCGGCATGATCATGGCCGGCCGCTCCCGGGGCGCTGCGGTTTCTCGGGCTTGGGCGGCGGCGCGGGCTCGGGCCGCGGCGGCAGCTGCACCGACAGCGGCTCGAGCAGCAGCACGTGGCGCACCGCATCGGCGGGCGCCACCGGCGCCAGCACGATGCGCGCGAAGCCCGACTCGACGCGCCGCTCCACGCTCAAGACCTTGGCCACCGCCAGCCCCGGCGGGTAGACGCCGTCGATGCCGCTCGTGTTCAGCAGGTCGCCGACCTGCACGTCGGAGTTGGCCGACGTGAAGCGCAGCTCCATGCCGCCGCTGGCGCCGAAGGCGGCGCTGCGCTGGCCGGTGCGCAGGTTGAGCACGGGAATGGCGGCGTCCTTGTCGTTGAGCAGCGTGACCTCGGACGTCAGCGGGTAGACGCGGGTCACCTGGCCGAGCACGCCGCGCTCGTCGATCACCGGCGAGCCGACCAGCACGCCCTGCGCCTGGCCGCGGTTGACGAAGACCTTGCGCGAGTACGGGTCGGCCGCTTCGTACAGCACCTCGGCGGCCTGCGCGCGCACCGCGAGCGCGGGCTTCAGGTCGAGCAGCGCGCGCAGGCGCGTGTTCTCGGCCGCCAGCTGGTCGGCCTGGGCGGCGCGCTCGGCCTGCTTGACGAGCTGCTCGCGCGCCTGGCGCTCGGCGGCCTGCGCCGCCGTCAGGCCCGTCAGGTAGCCCGCGCCGCCCTGGACGATCTCCACCGGCACCGCCAGCGCCCGCTGCACCGGCACGAGCGCGATGGCGAGCGCGGTGCGCACCGGCTCGACGACGCGGAAGCGCGCGTCGGCCACCATCAGGAAGAGCGCCAGCGCGGAGAAGAAGACGACCTTCGTGAGGGCCGACGTGCCCTGGCGGAAGAAGGGCGGCGGCGTGCGGTCGATTGTGCCCAGCGGCATGTGCAGGGGACGAAGGTGGCCGCGTCAGGCCGCCGCGGAGGGCCGGAGCGAAGCGACGGCGGCGCCCATCACTCCGACGTGAAGATCGACCCCAGCCGCTCCATGCGCTCCAGCGCCATGCCGCAGCCGCGCACCACGCAGGTCAGCGGGTCTTCGGCCACCAGCACCGGCAGGCCGGTTTCCTCGGCCAGCAGGCGATCGAGGTCGCGCAGCAGCGCGCCGCCGCCGGTGAGCATCATGCCGCGCTCGGCGATGTCGGCGCCGAGTTCCGGCGGCGTCTGCTCGAGCGCGTTCTTCACGGCCGAGACGATCTGGTTCAGCGGATCGGTCAGCGCTTCCAGGATCTCGTTGGACGAGATCGTGAAGCTGCGCGGTACACCTTCGCTGAGGTTGCGGCCCTTGACCTCCATCTCCTTGACCTCGGAGCCGGGGAAGGCGGCGCCGATCTGCTTCTTAATCGCCTCGGCGGTGGGCTCGCCGATCAGCATGCCGTAGTTGCGACGGATGTAGTTGATGATGGCTTCGTCGAACTTGTCGCCGCCGACACGCACGCTGCCCTTGTAGACCATGCCGCCCAGCGAGATGACGCCGACCTCGGTGGTGCCGCCGCCGATGTCGACGACCATCGAGCCAGAGGCTTC
>CAUJHQ010000036.1 GCA_963204815.1 Pseudomonadota bacterium
ACGCCCGGCAGCAGGTTGTTGATCGTCACGTTGCGCGACGCCAGCCGCGCCTGGCGCGACGCGCCGGCGACGAAGCCGGTGAGGCCGCTGCGTGCGCCGTTGGACAGGCCCAGCACGTCGATCGGCGCCTTCACCGCGCCGCTGGTGATGTTGACGATGCGGCCGAACCCGCGCTCGGCCATCGCGTCCACCGTGGCCTTGATCAGCTCGATGGGGGTCAGCATGTTGGCGTCGATGGCCTTGATCCACGCCTCGCGGTCCCAGTCGCGGAAGTCGCCGGGCGGCGGGCCGCCGGCGTTGTTGACGAGGATGTCGACCTGCGGGCAGGCCGCCAGCGCGGCGGCGCGCGCGGCCGGCGTGGCGATGTCGCCGGCCACGGCGCGCACCTGCACCGCCGGGTTCAGCGCGCGCAGTTCGGCGGCGGTGGCTTCCAGGACGTCGGCGCCGCGCGCCGTGATGACGACGTTGACGCCCTCGTTCACCAGCGCCGCGGCGCAGCCCTTGCCCAGCCCCTTGCTCGCGGCGCACACCAGTGCCCACTTGCCGGCGATGCCCAGATCCATGTCGTGTTCTCCTTGTGAGGTTCAGCGCGCGCGCGCCAGCAGCCAGATGCCGACGAGCACGAGCCCGGTGCCGGCGATGATCCACGAGTTGAAGGGCTCGTTCAGGATCAGCACGCCCATCGCGATCGTCGACAGCGGGCCGATCATGCCCGTCTGCGCGGTCAGCGTGGCGCCGATGCGTTCGATGGCCATCATCACCATGATGACGGGCGCCACCGTGCATACGGTGGCGTTCAGCAGCGACAGCCACAGCACTTCCGGCGCCACCACCGCGGCCGCCAGCGGCCGCAGGATGAGGAACTGCGCGATGCACAGCACCGCCGCCACGCTGGACGCCAGCCCGGTGAGCCGCAGCGCGCCCAGGCGCTTGACCTCGGCGCCGCTGTAGACCATGTAGACCGCGTAGCTCACCGCGCTGGCGAAGACGAGCGCGGCGCCGAAGGCCGTCTGCGTGCCGGTGAAGCTGAGTTCATGACCGAAGACCAGCAGCACGCCCGCGTAGCTGACCGCCAGCGCCGCCAGCCGCTGGCCGCTCACGCGCTGGCGGAACAGCAGCACGCCGAGCAGCAGCACGATGGTCGGGTTCAGGTACAGGATCAGCCGCTCGAGGCTGGCGCTGATGTACTGCAGGCCCGCGAAGTCGAGGAAGCTCGCGAGGTAGTAGCCCGAGAAGCCGAGCCCGCAGACGACGACCACGTCGCGCCGCTCCAGCGCCGGCTTGCCGCGCCCCGCCCACCATGCGATGACGACGAAGAACGGCAGCGCGAACAGCATGCGGTACATGATCAGCGTGACCGCGTCGACGCCGTGGCGGTAGGCCAGCTTGATGATGATGGCCTTGCCGCTGAAGGCGATGGAGCCGGCGGCGGCGAGCGCGAGCCCGGCGCCGGCGCGTGGCGGCGCGCTCAAAAGCCGGCCGCCTGCCCGTCGCGCCGCGGGTCGCTGGCGGCGGCGTAGCCTTCCGCGGCGGGGTCGCCCAGGCGCCAGATGAACTGGCCGGCGCCGAAGTCCTGGTAGCTGTCCTGGATGACTTCCATGCGGTGGCCGAGCGCCGCCAGGCCCTGCACGGTGGCCGGGTCCATGCCGGACTCGACGTTGATCTCCAGCCCGGCGTTGAAGCGCCAGCGCGGCGCGTCGCAGGCGGCCTGCGGGTTCTGGCGGTAGGCCACCATGCGCACCAGCGTCTGCAGGTGGCCCTGCGGCTGCATGTTGGCGCCCATGACGCCGTAGCTCATCAGCGGCTGGCCGTTCTCGGTGACGAACGCCGGGATGATGGTGTGGAACGGCCGCTTGCCCGGCGCCACGCAGTTGGCGCTGGCGGGGTCCAGGCTGAAGCCGTGGCCGCGGTTCTGCAGGCTGACGCCGTACTCCGGCACCACGCAGCCGGAGCCGAAGCCCATGTAGTTGCTTTGGATGAAGCTGACCATCATGCCGCGCTCGTCGGCGGCGGTGAGGTAGATGGTGCCGCCCCTTCGGTGTGGGGAATCGGGGTTGCCGGCAGGCAGGTCCTGTGCGCGCCTGGGGTCGATCAGCTTCGCGCGTTCGGCCAGGTAGGCGTCGTCCAGCAACTGCGCCGCGCTGACCTGCATCGACGCCGGCTCGGCCACGTAGCGGTAGGTGTCGGCGAAGGCGAGCTTCATCGCCTCGATCTGCAGGTGCTGCGCGGCGACGCCGTCCGGCGCCAGGCCGCCGAGATCGAAGTGCTTCAGGATGCCGAGCGCCATCAACGCCGAGATGCCCTGCCCGTTCGGCGGGATCTCGTGCAGCGTGACGCCGTGAAAGTCCTTCGAGATCGGCTCCACCCACTCTGGCCGGTAGGCCGCGAAGTCGGCCACCGTGTGGGCGCCACCGCCGGCCTGCGAGGCCTTGGCGATGGCCTCGGCGATCTCGCCGCCGTAGTAGGCCGCGCCCTTCGTGGCGCCGATGAGGCGCAGCGCCTTCGCGGCACCCGGCATCCTGAACAGTTCGCCCACCGCCGGCGCACGGCCGCGCGGCAGGAACACGTCGGCGAAGCCGGGCTGCGACACCAGGTCGGGCACGCCGGCGGCCGCCGCCCACTTCTCGCCGATGACCACCGGCACCGCGTAGCCGCGCTCGGCGATTTCGGCCGCCGGTGCCAGCAGGTCGGCGAAGGGCAGCGTGCCGAAGCGTTCGGACAGCGCCACCCACGACGCCACGGCGCCGGGCACCGTCACCGTGTCCCAGCCGCGCACCGGCAGGGACTGGATGGCGCCGCCGTACTTGCGCAGGAAGTGCTCGCGGCTCCACGCCTGCGGCGCGCGCCCGCTGGCGTTCAGGCCGTGCAGCTGGCGGCCGTCCCAGAGGATGCAGAACGCGTCGGAGCCGAGGCCGTTGCTGCAGGGTTCCACCACCGTCATCACCGCCGCCGCGGCGACGGCGGCGTCGACCGCGTTGCCGCCGGCGGACAGCATGCGCAGGCCGGCCTGCACCGCCAGCGGGTGCGAGGTGGCGACGACGTTGCGCGCGAACACGGGCAAGCGCCGGCTCGGGTAGCCGGCGTTCCAGTCGAAGTGGGAGGGCGTGGCGAGGCTCATGCCGGCATTGTCGCCGCGCGCACGCCGGCCTTCAGAGCGGCGGCGCGCCGTCGTCGGCCACGTAGCGGCGCAGCACCGGCGCTTCGCTGCCGCGGTGGAAGGCGAGGCGCTGTTCGCGCAGTTCGACGTCGGCGGCGGTGAATCGCTCGAGCCGGCGCTGGTGCTCGAGCCAGTTCTCGTCGACGAAGTATTCGACGTAGCGGCCCGGCACCGCGGTGTCGCGGAACAGGCCCCACGACAGCGCACCCTGGCGCAGGCGGGCCGCGCGCGTGAGCTGCATCGCGGCGGCGAAGGGTGCGGCGTCGGCGGGGTCGATGAGGTACTCGACCGTCACCATCACCGGGCCTTCGTCGGGGCCGATGTCGATGGCCGGCGGCACCGCACCACGCGCTTCGGCGGGCGTGAAGTCGACCTCCGGGCCTTCGACCGAGAAGCGGCGCAGGAACGGCAGCGCGAGCACGCCGACCGCGGCGGCCACGACGATGGCCACCGGCACCGCCGTCAGGCTGGCGACCTTGCCGTAGAGCATGGCGCCGAAGGCGGTGCCGCCCATCAGCGCGGTCTGGTAGATCGACATGCCGCGCGCGCGCACCCAGTTCGGCAGCGCCAGCTGCGCCGACATGGCCAGCGTGTTGGCGGTGCTGATCCACGCCATGCCGGCGACGAAGGCGGCTGGCACCGCGACCCACAGCTCGGGCACCAGTGCGGCGAGCGCCGTCATCGCCGCGTGCGCCAGCGTGCCGTAGCGAACGAACTGGTCGCGGTCGAAGCGCTGCCGCCAGCGCGGGAAGTACAGCGCCGCGACGATGGCGCCGGCGCCCAGGCTCGCCATCAGCAGCGTGAAGGTGCCGGGCCCGCCGCCGTGCAGGCCGCGGGCCACCAGCGGCAGCAGCGCGACGAAGGCGCTCGACTGCAGGAAGAACAGGAACACGCGCACGCAGATGGCGCGCATGCGCGGCGACTGCCGCACGTGCTGCAGGCCGACGCGCATGGCGCCCACGAAGCGCTCCCCGGGCAGCGCGCTCGTGCGCGGCGCCGCTTTCCAGCGCAGGATCAGCATGAAGGCGACGGCGGCGAGCACGGCGTTGAGCGCGAACACCCAGGCCGTGCCGGCGCTCGCCAGCAGCGCGCCCGCCACCACCGGGCCGATGACGCGCGACAGGTTCATCGAGATGCCGTTCAGCGCCAGCGCCATCGGCAGCTGCGGGCGCGACACCACCTCGGGCACGATGGCGCTGAAGACCGGCCAGCGCATCGCCAGGCCGATGCCATTGAGAAAGGTCAGCAGCAGCAGCAGCTCGGCCGTCAGCAGGCCGGCGAGCGCGAGGCCGGCGATCAGCACCGCCAGCGCGGACACCCACAGCTGCGTGGCCGCGAAGTAGCGCCGGCGGTCGACGATGTCGGCCAGCGCACCGCTCGGCAGCCCGAGCAGGAAGACCGGCAGCGTCGACGCGGTCTGCACCAGCGCCACCATCACCGGGCTGGTGGTGAGCGTCGTCATCAGCCAGGCGGCCGCGACGTCGTTCATCCACATCGTCATGTTGGCCGCCAGCCAGGCAAACCAAAGGCCCCGGAACACGGGGCCTTCGAGCGGCGACAGGGCGGCGGGGAGCCTCATGGGAGCGAACTGAATTGCCGCGCCGCAGGCGCCGGCACCCTCAAGGGTGGGCGCGGATCCGGCTCCGCCGGTCCGCTGCCCAAGCCCCCTCGGGGGGCAGCGACCGGGAGGGAGCGTGGGGGCTCGATCAATCTGCGTCCTGGAAGGCTTCCTGTCGCTTGTTCTTGATCGCCGGCAGCATCACCACGATGACCATCAGCAGCGCGGCAGCCAGCAAGCCGGCCGACAGCGGCCGCGTGACGAAGGCGCTCCAGTCGCCGCGGCTCAGCAGCAGCGCGCGGCGCAGGTTCTCTTCCATCATCGGCCCGAGGATGAAGCCCAGCAGCAGCGGCGCCGGCTCGCAGCCGAGCTTGTAGAACAGGTAGCCGACGACCGCGAAGATCGCGCCCATGTAGACGTCGAACGGCGAGTTGTTCAGCGTGTACAGGCCGATGCAGCAGAAGCTCATGATGGCCGGGAACAGGAAGCGGTAGGGCACCGTCAGCAGCTTGATCCAGATGCCGATGAGCGGCAGGTTCAGGATCACCAGCATCAGGTTGCCGACCCACATCGAGGCGATCAGGCCCCAGAACAGCTGCGGGTTGCTGGTCATGACCTGCGGGCCCGGCTGGATGCCCTTGATGGTCATCGCGCCGACCATCAGCGCCATCACCGCGTTCGGCGGGATGCCCAGCGTCAGCATCGGAATGAAGCTGGTCTGCGCACCGGCGTTGTTCGCGCTCTCGGGGCCCGCGATGCCGCGGATGTTGCCCTGCCCGAACGGCACTTCGCCCGGCTTCATCGGCGCCTTCTTCTCGACCGTGTAGGCCGCGAAGGCCGCCAGCAGCGCGCCGCCGCCCGGCAGCACGCCGAGCAGCGAGCCCAGCGCCGTGCCGCGCAGCACCGCCGGCCAGGCGTTCTGGAAGTCCTGGCGGGTCGGCCACAGGCCCTTCACGTCCTTCGTGAAGACCTCGCGGTGCTCGGCCGGCTGGCCGAGGTTGGCGATGATCTCGCCGAAGCCGAACACGCCCATCGCGATGGCGACGAAGCCGATGCCATCGGTGAGCTCCGGAATGTCGAAGCTGTAGCGCGGCACGCCGGAGATGACGTCGGTGTTGATCTGCCCGAGCAGCAGGCCCAGGATGATCATCGAGATCGCCTTCACGAGCGAGCCCGAGGCCAGCACCACGGCGCCGATGAGGCCCAGCACCATGAGGCTGAAGTATTCGGCCGGGCCGAACTTGAAGGCCAGCTCGGTGAGCGGCGGCGCGAACGCGGCGATGATGATCGTGCCCACGCAGCCGGCGAAGAAACTGCCCAGGCCGGCAGCCGCCAGTGCGGCCCCGGCGCGGCCCTTCCGGGCCATCTGGTAGCCGTCGATCGCGGTCACGACCGAGCTCGACTCGCCGGGCACGTTGATCAGGATGGCGGTGGTGGAGCCACCGTACTGCGCGCCGTAGTAGATGCCGGCCAGCATGATGAGCGCCGGCGTCGCGTCGAGCGCGTAGATGCTGGGCAGCAGCATCGCGATCGTCGCCACCGGGCCCAGGCCGGGCAGCACGCCGATCAGCGTGCCGAGCACCGCGCCGCCGAAGGCGTAGGCGAGGTTGATCCAGGTGAAGGCGACGCCGAAGCCGAGCGCGAGGTTGTTCAGGAGTTCCATGTGCGTCGACCCCTCAGCCCAGGAAGGCAGGCCAGAGCGGAATGGTCAGCTTCAGGCCGTAGATGAAGATGACCCAGCAGCCGGCGGTGAGCACGACCGAGTTGATCAGCGCGTCCTTCCAGTGGAATTCGTCGCCGGCCAGTGCGGCCACGATGATCAGGATGGGCAGCGCGATGACCATGCCCATGTGCGGCAGCATCCAGCCGAAGATGGCCACCGTGGACGTGATCATGATCAGCGGCTTCCAGGCCCACTTGCCGATCTTGTCGCCGCCCTCGACCTCGAGCGTCATCGCCTTGAACAGCACCATGCCGCCGAGGATGGCGAGCAGCACGCCGAGACCGAAGGGAAAGTACGCCGGGCCCGGGCGCGCCGAGCTGCCGAAGCTGTAGCTCGTCGCGCCCCACGCGAACGCGGCTCCCACGGCGATGAACATCAGCCCCGACCAGAAATCCTTCTGGCTCTTGATCTTCACGTTCTGTCTCCTCCGACGGATGGTTGCGGCGGATTCTAGGGAGCCGCCTCCGGCGGGCGGATGTGGTTTCCACGTAAGGCGGACCGACGGTGCCGACACGGGTTTTCAGCGATCCGGCGCCCGCCCGTGGTGCACGGGCGCGGGCCCTGATCAGCGCTCGAGGCTCGGCGTCGAGCGCAGCACCTCTTCCAGGGTGGTCAGCCCTTCGGCAACCTTCATCGCGCCGGCCAGGCGCAGCGGGCGCATGCCGTCCTTCATGGCCTGGCGGCGCAGCGCGGCCATGTCCAGCGCGGGGTGCACGGCGTCACGCGCGGCGTCGTTCAGCAGCAGCAGTTCGTAGAGGCCCGCGCGGCCGCGGTAGCCGGTGTGGCGGCATTCCAGGCAGCCCACCGGCTTGTACGGCCGCACGCCGCCGGACAGCCGCCACGGCTTGACGATCTCGTCGATGGTCTCGCGCGTGACGCCCTCGTCGCGCACCTTGCACGCCGGGCACAGCGTGCGCGCCAGGCGCTGCGCGAGCACGCCGACCACGGTGGCGGCGATCAGGTACGGCGGCACGCCCAGGTCGGCCAGGCGCGTGATCGCGCTCACCGAGTCGTTCGTGTGCAGCGTGCTGAAGACGAGGTGGCCGGTGAGCGCCGCCTGGATCGCCATCTCGGCGGTGGCGAGGTCGCGGATCTCGCCGACCATGATGATGTCCGGGTCCTGCCGCATCAGCGCGCGCAGGCCTTCGGCGAAGCCCATGTCGATGGTGCTGTTCACCTGCGTCTGGTTGAAGGCCGGCTCGATCATCTCGATCGGGTCCTCGATCGTGCAGACGTTCACCTCGTCGGTGGCCAGCGCCTTCAGCGTCGAGTAGAGCGTGGTCGTCTTGCCGCTGCCGGTGGGCCCGGTGACGAGCACGATGCCGTGCGGCCGCGCGATGAGCCCGTTCCAGCCCTTCGCCTCGTGCGCGCCGAAGCCCAGCTGCTCCAGCGTCTTCACCGCGTTGCCGGGGTCGAAGATGCGCATCACCATCTTCTCGCCGAAGGCGGTGGGCAGCGTCGACAGCCGCATCTCGACCTCGGTGCCGTCGGGGCGCCGCGTCTTGATGCGGCCGTCCAGCGGGCGCCGGCGCTCCACCACGTCCATGCGGCCGAGCAGCTTGATGCGCGACGTCATCGCGTTCATCACCGTCAGCGGCACCTGGTAGACGGTGTGCAGCACGCCATCGATGCGGAAGCGGATCACGCCCATGTCGCGCCGCGGCTCGAGGTGGATGTCGCTCGCGCGCTGGTCGAAGGCGTACTGCCACAACCAGTCGACGACCTGAACCACGCCCTGGTCGTTGGCGTCGAGCTGCTTGTTCGCCTTGCCCAGCTCCACCAGCTGCTCGAAGCTGGCGGTGGTCGAGGTCTCGCCCGATTTCTGCGCTGCGCGCACCGACTTCGCGAGCGTGTAGAACTCGGTCGTGTAGCGCCGCACGTCCAGCGGGTTGGCGACGACGAGCTTGACGCCGCGCCGCGTGTGCGACTCGATCTCGGCCACCCAGCCGGTGTCGAACGGCTCGTAGGTGGCGATCGTGATCTCGGCGCTGCCCACCATCACCGGCAGCGCGCAGCGCAGCTCGGCGTAGGCGACGCTCATGACGTCGGTGACGCGGCCGACGTCGGCGCGCAGCGGGTCGATGCGCAGGTACGGCAGCTTCGCGCGGCCGGCCAGCCATTCGGTCAGCGCCTCGGTGTCCAGCGGCTGGCCGCTGCCCTTCTTCGCGAGGCCGGCGCCGCCCAGGCGCACCAGCGCGTGCAGGCTCGACGGGCCGGCGCCGAAGCGGCGCGTCACGCGCTCGGCGTCGTCGGCACCGATCCAGCCGTCCTCGCGCAGCCAGGCCAGCAGCAGGCGCCATTCGAGCGGGCCGTGCGGAAGCTTCGTCTTCATCGTGTCGGCGGGTCCGTGCGAAGGTGGGGCCGCACCATGCGCGGCCACTTGCGCGCCGCCAGCCCGAAGGCGCCGTAGCGCTGCTCGAGGGTGGCGGCACGCGCCAGCAGTTCGTCGTGCGGCGGCAGCGGCAGCGCGCGCGTGGCGACCACCACCGTGTTGCCCTCGCGGGTGGGCTGCAGGCTCCACACGTGCTCGGGCCCAAAGGCGGCGGCGATGCGCGCCGCGCTCTGCTCGTAGCTGGCGTTGCGGCCGAACAGGTTGACGCTGACGACGCCGTCGTCGTCGAGCACGCGGCGGCAGTCGGCGTAGAAGGCCTCGCTGTCCAGCACCGGCGCCGCGGCTTCGTGATCGTAGAGGTCCACGTGCAGCAGGCGCACGCTCTGCGGCGCGGCTTCGTCGTGCAGCCAGCGGCCGGCGTCGGCGAGCACCACCTCCACCTCGGCCGGCAGGTGGAACCAGCTGCGCCCCACGTCCACCACCTGCGGGTTCAGCTCGACCACGGTGGTCGGCATCTTCAGCGCCTTGTGCGTGAAGCGCGTGATCGCGCCGGCGCCCAGGCCGAGCTGCAGCGCGCGGCCCTCGCCGAGGCGTTCGCTCGGCAGCCAGAGCAGACTGGCCAGCATGCGCTGCACGTACAGCAGTTCCACCACCTGGGGCTTGCGGATGCGCATCGCGCCCTGCACCCAGATGGAACCCAGGTGGAGGAAGCGCACGCCGTCGGATTCGCTGAGGGTGGCGTCGGGAAGTTCAGGGCTCATGAGATGCCGTGGGCGGCGAAGGCTTCGCGCCAGGCCGCCAGCTTGCGTTCGAAGGACCAGCTCGCGTTCGCGGGGCTGGTGGAAGGAAGCTTCAGCACCGGCACGCCGAGCGCGGCCGTGTGCGGCATGTGGCGTGCCGATTCGCCGCCGTTGTGGGCGACGGCCGACAGCTTCGGGGCGCGCCGGCGCAGCGACGCGAAGTCGTTGACGACGGCGTCCTCGATGGCGCTGTCCAGGCTGCCTTCGCGGCGGCAGCGGGCGTAGACGTCCCAGAGGCCGAGGCCGCGGCGCTTCAGCGTGTCGAGCCGTCGGGCATAGGGCAGCGCGCGCAGGTCGACGCCCCAGATCGCCGAGAGGATGGGCCAGAACTGGTTACGCGGGTGGGCGTAGTACTCGCCCGCGGCCAGCGAGGCGGCGCCGGGAAAGCTGCCGAGCACGACGAGCCGCGTCTCGCGGCCGATGGCCGGCGGCAGGCCGACGAGCACCGGCCCGCTCACGCCAGCGCCCCCAGGCGCGGCAGCGCCGCCAGCACGTTGGCGCTGGTGACGGCGGCCGTCTCGTCGAGCGACCAGCCGCGCAGCGAGGCCAGCGTCTGCGCGATGCGCGGCAGCTCCGCCGGCTCGTTGCGCCGGTGGCCGCCGCCTTCGGCGCGCGCCGCGGCCGTGCGGTAGAGCCAGAACGGCGGGATGTCGGGCGCGTCCGTCTCCAGCACCAGCGCGCCGGCGGGCAGCTCGCGCGCCAGCGTGCGGATCTGCAGCGCGCGCTCGAAGGTCATCGCGCCGCCGAAGCCGAGCCTGAAGCCGCGCTCGACGAAGCGCCGCGCCTGCTCGGCGCTGCCGTTGAACGCGTGGGCGATGCCGCCGGCGACGTCGACGCGGTTCAGCCCCGCGAGCAGCGCGTCCGCCGAGCGCCGCACGTGCAGGATGACGGGCAGGCCGGCGTCACGCGCGATCTTCAACTGCTCGACATAGAAGTGCTGCTGGCGTTCGCGGTCCAGCCCTTCGACGAAATGGTCGAGGCCGATCTCGCCCACCGCCACCAGGCGCGGGTCGGCTGCGTGCTCGGCGAGCGCCGCGCGCAGGCGCGCCAGGTCGGCCGCGTCGGCGCGCCCCACGTACAGCGGGTGCAGGCCCAGCGCATAGGCGGCGTCGTGGCGCGCGGCCAGCGTGCGCACGGTGTCGAAGTGCGCCGCTTCCACCGCCGGCAGCACCAGGCGGCGCACGCCGGCCGCGCGGGCACGCGCGACGACGGCGTCGCGGTCGACGTCGAACTCCGGGGCATCGAGATGGCAGTGGGAATCGATCCACATGCCGCGATGATGACGCACGGGCTGCAAGGCCCGGCGCAACGTGTTACCGTATTTCGCACGCCCTGCCGAGGACGCCCGGATGAAGAAGGCCCCGCTGTACAGCCGCACGCGTCGCCCCCCGCCACCCCCGCCGGCGGCGGAAGCGGTGGCGTCACCGCCGGCCGTGCCCGGCCGCTGGCGCCGGCTGCTGGCGCGGCACCCCGGCCCGGTCTGGGGCCTGGGCGGCGTGCTCGTCGCGATGGCGCTGATGCTGGGCGTGCTGGGGCTGCGGCCCGGCCAGCGCGCCATCACGCAGGACGACATCGACGCCGCCGTGCGCCATTCGCTCGAGAAGGAGCCGCTGCCGTCGGCGGCGGCGAAGGCCTACGAGGCGATCATCCCGTCGATCGTGCGCGTCGTCGGCCTGATGAACGACAAGGACACCGGCGAGACCAACCCCGAGCAGCGCGCGATGGAGCGCAGCCTGGGCAGCGGCGTGGTCATCATCGACAACGGCACCATCCTCACCAACCTGCACGTGGTCTCGGGCTCGAAGAAGGTGCGGGTCACCTTCGCCAACGGCCACGAGAGCGAGGCCGTGATGGTCGGTGCGCAGCCCGAGAGCGACCTCGCCGTGCTGAAGGCGCTGTCGCTGCCCGACGACCTGCAGGCCGCCACCATGCGCAGCACCGCCGACCTGCGGCCGGGCGACGAGGTCATCGCGGTCGGCTTCCCGTTCGGCATCGGGCCTTCGGTGAGCTCGGGCGTGGTCTCGGGCCTGAAGCGCGAGTTCCGCTCGGCCGAGGGCGAGAAGCGCCTCACCAACCTGATCCAGTTCGACGCCGCCGCCAACCCCGGCAACAGCGGCGGCCCGCTCGTCACCACCGACGGCCAGGTGGTCGGCGTCGTCACCGCCATCCTCAACCCCAGCGAGCAGCGCACCTTCATCGGCATCGGCTTCGCCGTGCCGATCGAGAACGCGGCCCAGGCGGCCGGCATGCCGCCCTTCTAGCGAGACCTCCATGGCCGACACGCCCGATTCCACCGCCCACCTGATGGAGCGCATCCTCTACGAGGTCAAGCGCGTCGTCGTCGGCCAGGACCGCTTCCTGGAACGCGTGCTCGTCGCCATGCTGGCGCAGGGCCACCTGCTCGTCGAAGGCGTGCCAGGGCTGGCCAAGACGCTCACCGTGAAGACACTCGCGCGCACGGTGCGCGGCAGCTTCAAGCGCATCCAGTTCACGCCCGACCTGGTGCCGGCCGACCTGGTGGGCACGCGCATCTACAACCAGAAGACCGGCGACTTCGGCACCAGCCTGGGCCCGGTGTTCGCCAACCTGCTGCTCGCCGACGAGATCAACCGCGCGCCGGCGAAGGTGCAGAGCGCGCTGCTCGAGGTCATGCAGGAGCGCCAGGTCACGATCGCCGGTGAGACGCACAAGGTGCCCGACCCCTTCGTCGTGATGGCGACGCAGAACCCGATCGAGACCGAAGGCACCTACCCGCTGCCCGAGGCGCAGGTCGACCGCTTCATGATGAAGGTGCTGGTCGACTACCCGACCGAGGAAGAGGAATTCGTCATCGCGCAGCGCGTCACCGGCGAGCCGGTCGAGGTGTCGCCGGTGGCCGACACCTTCGAGCTCGCGGCGCTGCAGCGGCGCTGCCGCGCGGTCTACGTCGACCCCTCGCTCGTGCAGTACGCGGTGAAGCTGGTGAGCGCGACGCGCACGCCGGCCAAGTACGACCTCGCGGCGGAGGCGAAGTACCTCACCTACGGCGCTAGCCCGCGCGCCACCATCGGCATGATCGAAGGCGCGAAGGCGCTCGCGCTGATGCGCGGCCGCAGCTACGCGCTGCCGGAAGACGTGACCGACATGGTGGCCGACGTGATGCGCCACCGCCTCGTGCTCAGCTACGAGGCGCTGGCCGAGGGCCTGACGGCCGACGCGCTGGTGCAGCGCCTGATGAAGAAGGTGCCGCCGCCCGACAAGCCGCTCGCGCACCCGCGCTTCGACGGAGGCCAGGGTGGCTGAACGCGCCGACCGCCTTTTGCAGCGGCTGGAGTGGACGGTGATCCGCCGTCTCGACGGCCTGCTGCAGGGCGACTACCGCACGCTGCTGCGCGGCGGCGGCGTCGACCTCGCCGACCTGCGCGAATACCAGTTGCACGACGACGTGCGCCACATCGACTGGAACGTCACCGCGCGCCTGCAGACGCCCTACGTGCGCCAGTTCCTCGAAGACCGCGACCTCACCGCCTGGTTCCTGCTCGACCTGTCGGGCAGCGTCGACTTCGGCAGCGGCGAGACGACCAAGCTCGACGTGTCCTCGGGCTTCGTCGGCGCGCTGGCGCGCGTGATCACGCGCCACGGCAACCGCGTCGGCGCCGTGCTCTACGGCCGCCAGGTTGACGCCGTGATGCCGCCGGCCACCAGCCGCCTGCACGTGCTGCAGCTGCTGCAGCGCATGCGCCAGCCGCGCCCGGCGGCCAAGGGCGGCAGCGGCACCGCGCTCGCCGACCTGCTGAAGACCGCCGACGGCGTGATCCGCCGCCGCTCGCTGGTGTTCGTCGTCTCCGACTTCATCAGCACGCCGGGCTGGCAAGACGCCCTGGCGCGGCTGTCGCGCCGCCACGAGGTGGTGGCCGTGCGCCTCTACGACGCCGCCGAGATGACCATCCCCGATGTCGGCCTCGTCACCGTCGAAGACGCCGAGACCGGCGAGCAGCTGCTGGTGGACGCCGCCGACCCCGCCTTCCGCGAGCGCTACGAGCGCCTCGCCGAAGAGGCCGAGGCCGCGCTGCGCGAAGCGCTGGGCCGCGCCGGCGTCGACACGCTGGAACTGTCCACTGCCGACGACCTGCTCGACGCGCTGCTGCGCTTCGCCGACCTGCGGCGCCAGCGGGCGCGGCTGAAGGCGTCGCCGCGCGTGGCGGCGTTCCTGAAGGAACGCGCGGAGATGCTGGCAT
This sequence comes from Pseudomonadota bacterium, assembly GCA_963204815.1. Lineage (GTDB taxonomy): Bacteria > Pseudomonadota > Gammaproteobacteria > Burkholderiales > Burkholderiaceae_C > Rubrivivax. The sequence goes on from CAUJHQ010000036.1 coordinate 13,788, forward strand.
GAGCTTTCTCTGGCCGCACATGTTGTGGGCGCTGGCCGCGGTGCCGTTGCTCGTGCTGCTGTACGCGTGGATCCTGAAGCGGCGCCGCAAGAGCGCCGTGCGGCTGGCCAGCGTGGCGATCGCGCGCCAGGCCGCCGGCAAGGGCCCGGGCTGGCGCCGCCACGTGCCGCCGATGCTGATGCTGCTGTCGCTGGCGACGCTGCTGTTCACCTTGTCGCGGCCCACCGCCACCATCACGCTGCCGCTGGCCGAGCGCACCATCATCCTGGCGATGGACGTCTCCGGCAGCATGCGCGCCGAAGACGTCAAGCCGAACCGGCTGGTCGCCAGCCAGGAAGCGGCCAAGGCCTTCATCGCCGACCTGCCGCGCGAGGTGCGCGTGGGCGTGGTCTCGTTCGCCGGCACCGCGGCCGTCGTGCAGGCCCCCACCTTCAGCCGCGACGACGTCATCGCCGCGATCGACCGCTTCCAGCTGCAGCGCGGCACCGCCACCGGCAGCGGCATCGTGCTGAGCCTGGCGACGCTGTTCCCCGACGCCGGCATCGAGATCTCGCACATCACCGGCCAGAAGAGCATGCCGCGCATGCTGGGCGACAAGGACCCGAAGAAGGATTTCACGCCGGTGCAGCCGGGCTCGTACTCGTCGGCCGCGATCATCATGCTGACCGACGGCCAGCGCACCACCGGCCCCGACCCGCTGGACGCCGCCAAGATGGCCTCCGAGCGCGGCGTGCGCGTCTACACGGTGGGCATCGGCACCACGCAGGGCGAGATCATCGGCTTCGAAGGCTGGAGCATGCGCGTCAAGCTCGACGAGGAGACGCTGAAGAACGTCTCCGTCATGACGCAGGGCGAGTACTTCTACGCCGGCACCGCCGAAGACCTGAAGAAGGTCTACCAGTCGCTGTCCTCGCGCATGGTGGTGGAGCGCAAAGAGACCGAGATCAGCGCCCTCTTCGCCGGCCTCGGCGCGCTCTTCGCCGTGCTGGCGGCGGGGCTGTCGCTGTGGTGGTTCGGGCGCGTGATCTAGCGCCGCAGACCCCGTCTTGTTGGGGATGGCGCCGGCCGGCACGGCGCCGGAACATCGCCCGCAGCGCCGGCCGCGCAACCGGCGCGGAGGGTCCACCATGTTCGTCCTGAAGATCGTCAAGGGCCGCGAGTTCGCCGGCACGGCCGCCGAACTGCGCCTGCCGCCGCCGCCGGCCAAGGTGGCGATCGGCCGCGACCCGAAATCGACCTGGCCGCTGCCCGACCCCACGCTGGCGCTGTCGGCACGCCACTGCGAGATCGTCGTCGGCAGCGCCGACGCGGTGCTGCGCGACCTGTCCACCAACGGCACCTACGTCAACGGCGCCGCCGGCCGCATGACGCAGGACCACGTGCTCGCCGCCGGCGACGCGCTCGACCTCGGGCCCTACCGCATCGTCGTCGAGCCGCTGGTGGCGGCCGCGCGCCACGAGCCGGCCGACGACTCGGTCACGCGCATCCGCCCACCGGCGCGGCCGCAGCCGCTGCCGGACCTGCCGCTGCCCGACCTGCCGCCGCCGACTGACACGCCGGCCACCGCCGACCCGCTGCTCGCGGCGCTGGCCGACGGCCTGGGCGTCGACGCGCAGGCGCTCGGCGGCCGCGACGCGCTGGAAACGGCACGCCGCACCGGCCTCATCGCGCGCGCCGCCGTCACCGGGCTGCGCCGCCTGCTGGAGCAGGAAGCGCGCGCGCGCCGCCGCCTGGGCAGCCGGCAGACGATGGCGCAGCCGCTGCGCGCGGCGAGCCCGCTGCGCATGGCGCGCACGCCCGACGACGCCGTGCTGCGCCTGCTCGTGAGCGACGCCGAGGCGCTGGACACCATGCGCGACGCCTGCGCCGAACTGCTGGGCCACCACGAACGGCTGCAGGTGGCCTTCGCCGGCGCCGCACGCCGCCTCGGCCAGGACCTGGAGCCCGCCTCGCTCGATGGCGCCCTCGGCCCCGCCGGCGGCGCACCCGGCACGAAGGAGCGCAAGGCCGCCCTGTGGGACCTCTACGTGCACCTCTGGCAGGCGCTGGGCATGGCGTCCGACGACCTCTGGTCGCGCGGCTTCATCGACGCCGCGATGGTCCACCTGACGAGCGCCTACGACGAAGGCGCGCAGGACCAGGAAGCCGCCGTCGCGCGCGGCGACACGCGCTGACGCGGGCGCGCGCCGCTCAGGGCTGCAGGCGCAGCACCTGGCCGTCGCTGCCGTCGGTGACGACGTAGAGCCAGCCGTCCGGGCCCTGCCGCACGTCACGGATGCGGCGCTTCAGGTCGGTCAGCAGGCGTTCCTCGCCGACGACCTGCCGGCCGTCGACGGTGATCCGCACCAGCGCCTGCGCCTTCAGCGCGCCGACGAACAGGCTGCCCTTCCAGCCGGGGTAGCGCTCGCTGGTCAGGAAGGCCATGCCGCTGGGCGCGATCGACGGCACCCAGACCTTCAGCGCCTCCTCGTAGCCGGGCTTAGGGCCGTCTTCGCCGATGCGGGTGCCGGTGACGTAGTTGCGGCCGCGCGTGACCACCGGCCAGCCGTGGTTGGCGCCGGCCTTCGGCACGTTGACCTCGTCGCCGCCCTGCGGGCCGTGCTCCACCGTCCACAGTTCGCCGGTGGCGGGGTGCCGCGCGGCGCCCTGGATGTTGCGGTGGCCCAGGCTCCACACCTCGGGCGCGGCGAGCTTCGGGTTGTCGGCCGGCACGCGGCCGTCGCGGTCGATGCGCACCACCTTGCCCAGGTGGTTGGCGGGGTCCTGCGCGTCGTCCTTGCGCGTGAAGCGGTCGCCCAGGCCCACCCACAGCGTGCCGTCGCGGCCGAAGACGATGCGCGAGCCGCAGTGCAGCCGGCTCGACACCAGCGGGCGCTGGCGGAAGATCGTGCGCACGTCGACCAGCCGGTCGCCTTCGAGCCGCGCCCGCGCGACGGCGGTGGCGTTGCCGCCGGCACCGGCCTCGGCGAAGGTCCAGAACACGAAGCCGTTGCTCGCGAAATCGGGGTCGACGACGACGTCGAGCAACCCGCACTGGCCGCTGGCGTCGACCGCCGGCAGGCCGGCGAGCGGCGGGCCGACGGTGCCGTCCGGCGTGGCGATGCGCAGCCGGCCGGGTTTCTCGGTCACGAGCATGCGGCCATCGGGCAGGAAGGCCAGCGCCCACGGGTTGTCCAGGCCGCGCAGCACCGGCACGGCGGTCAGCGCGGTGGCGGCCATCGGCGCCAGGGCCGTCAACAGGGAAAGGATGAGGCGTCGCATGGGCGCGCATGGTGCCCGCTTCGGGCGCCGGCGGCACGGCGCGGCCCGAACGGCCCCGATGGCGGCACTGTCACACCGCGGCTTCGACCACCATCTGCACGCGCTGCTGCCCGTTCCACTCGTCCAGGTTCAGGCGGTAGGCCAGGCGCGCGGTGTCGGGCAGCGGCGTGTCGTGGCCGAACCAGATCGCGTCGCGCTCGCGGCCGGCCAGCTTCAGGCGCAGCTTCAGG
>CAUJHQ010000037.1 GCA_963204815.1 Pseudomonadota bacterium
CATCGCGCGCCAGCCGCCGACCGCGGCGCGCGCCGCCGAGGCGAACGCCGGCACCTTGCTGAAGCTGTTCGCCGGCACCTTCGTGCTGACGCTGTCGAACCCGACCACCATCCTCTCGTTCCTGGCCGTCTTCGGCGCCATTGCCGGACGCACCGCGCAGGCCTCGCCGTGGGCAATGGTCGCCGGCGTGCTGGTGGGCTCGGCGCTGTGGTGGCTGGTGCTCGCGGCGGTGGTCGGCCACCTGCGCACGCGCTTCGACGCCGCCTGGCAGCGGCGCGTGAACCTGGCGTCGGCAGCGCTGCTGGCGGGCTTCGCGCTCTGGCAGCTGGCGCAGCTGCAACGCTGAGCTACAGCAGCGCCAGCACCGCCAGCCACAAGGGCGCCGTGACGGCGAAGGCCACCGTCGAGATGACGATGGCGCCGGTGGTCTCGGCCTCCAGCGTGCGGTAGCGCTGGGCGAAGATCAGCGCGTTGCTGCCCACCGGCATCGCCGCCAGCATCACCACCACCGCCAGCGGCATGCCGCCGAGCCCCAGGCCCCAGTGCGCGAAGGCCAGCACCGCGGCCGGCATGACGAGCAGCTTGACGGCGATGACGAAGGCCGCGCTCCCCGGCCGCTCACCGACGCCGTAGGTGGCCAGCGAAACGCCGATCAGCACCAGGCACACCGGCACCACGGCGCTGGCCAGCAGCAGCAGCGCCTCGTCCACCGCGGCGGGCAGCGTGCCGCCGGCGGCGTTGAACAGCAGCCCGGCCACCACCGGCAGCACCACCGGGTGGATGACGGTGTTGCGCAGCGTGAGCGCGAGCGTGGTGCGCAGCGACGACGGTCCGGCAGCGCGCGCCAGGTCCAGCTCGACGAGCGTCGTCAGCACCGCCAGCAGCACCAGCGCGTGCAGGCTGACGATGGTGATGTGGATCGCCAGCCCCGCCTCGCCGAACAGCGCCGCCGCCATCGGGATGCCAATCTGCACCGAGTTGCCGAAGGTGCCGCTGATCGCGCGCACGCTGGGCACCGCGCCGTGGTGGCGTCGCTGCAGCGCGTACACCGCGAGCAGCACCACCAGCACCGGCACGAAGAAGGCCGCCAGAGTGCGCCAGGGCAGTGCCGCGAAGTCCAGCCGCGCCGCGGTGCGGAACAGCAGCGCCGGCACGAAGATGAAGAACGCGGTGTTGCTGATGACGCGCGCAGCGTCGTCGCCACCGAGCCAGCGCCGGCGCGCCGCCACCCAGCCGAGCGCGGCCGCGAAGACGATGGACAGCAGCTTGTAGAAGACGGCGAGCGACATCGCCGGCGAGTATGCCGGCGCCCCGCTACACCGCTACAGCCCGAGCCAGGCGCCCAGCTGCAGCAGCTGCTGCACGTCGTACGGCGCGTAGCCCTTCACCTTGATCGGGTCGAGCTTCTTGCGGCCTTCGTCGGTGGCGTCCAGGCCGACGAGGTAGTCGCGCAGCTTGGCCACCTGCTCGGGCGTGATCGCGGGGCCGGCGATGACGTGCTTGATCGGCACCGCCTTCGACTTCGCCAGCACCTTGCCGCCCTTGGCCTGCCATTCCTTGATGACGGCGGCCGACGCGGTGGCGCCGGCCTGCGTGAAGGTGTGCTCCACCATGAAGGGCACGGCGTCCTGGTAGCGCGTGTAGGTGTAGGCCACCTGGTCGGGGCCGCCGAGGGCGTCGCGCATCGTCGCGCGCACCATCCACGAGGTGATCGAGTCCTCGTCCGGCGCGCCGAGCTTGCGGCCCTTCAGTTCGGCCAGCGACTTCAGCGGCGAATCGGCGCGCACCAGGAAGTTGGCGCTGTAGCCCTCGAAGCCTTTCGTCACCGCGACGAGGCGCCAGCCCGACTTCAGCGCCTGGATCGAGATGTGCGCGGGGTGAACGATCGCGAGGTCGTAGGTCTTGTTCTGCAGGCCTTCGCGCAGCGTCGGGTAGTGCCCGACCGGCTCCACCGTGACCGGCTGGCCGAGGATCTTGGCGAGGTCGTTCGCGATCGGCGCGTAGCGCGCGCGGATCTCGTCGTTCGAGACCCGGTAGGTCACGCCTTCGTTGACGGCGAAGACCAGGGCCTGCGCCCAGGTCGTGGCCGCGAACAGCGCCAGCCCGACCACGCCGCGCACCCAACTCGTTCTCATTGACGGTCCCAATCTCGATTTCAGCGTTTCACCGTCGACGATCTTCGTGACCGTGCGCAAAACTGCCTGTGCCGCAGTACGCGCACCGCCAGGAAGTTACGGTTTGATGCAATTGAGCTCGAGCCAGCCGGCCACGGTGGCGGCGTCGAGGTCGATCTCGACCTGCTTGCGCCGGCCCGTGGCCCCGCGCGCCAGCCGCACGGCTCGGCGCGGCAGGCCCAGCGCATCGGCGAGCCAGGCCACCAGCACCTCGTTGGCCTTGCCGTCGACCGGCGGCGCGTTCAGGCGCACGCGCAGCGCGCCGTCGTGCAGGCCGTCGGCACCGGTGCGGCGCGCGTTCGGCACCACCGCCAGCGACAGCACGGCGCCGTCGCCGCGTGCCGCCAGGCAGGGCCAGCCGTCGAACACCGCCGGCGTCAGGCGGCGGTCTTCTTCGCCGCCGCCTTCTTCGCCGCCGGCACACGCGGCGTGCGCGGCTCGAACTCGAAGTTCACCTTGCCTTCCTTCGTGTCGTACGCCAGGTAGGCCTTGAACTTGCGCCGCGTCTTGTTGGAGACGAAGTTCTCCAGCAGGCTGGTCTTGCCGGTGGCGAGCAGCTTGGTCATCTCCTCGCGCGCCACCGGCTGCTGCAGGATGATCTTGCCGCTCTTGAAGTCGCAGGTGACGTGCGCGCCCACCGCGTGCTCGCAGACATAGCTGCTGCCGTGCTCGTAGACGTGGCCCTTGCACTTCGGGCAGGCGCCCAGGCTCTGCTGGTCGGAGAAGTCGACCGGCTCGCCGTCGCCCTCGCCAGCCTTGCCGTCGTCGCCGAAGTCGAACTCGAGCTTCCAGTTGTTGATCTCGTCGTCGCGCACCAGCTTCAGCTCGGCGGTGAAGGGCCAGCCGGCCTTCGAGCGGAAGCCTTCCAGCGGGCCGATCTTCTTGTCGCGCAGGAAGGCGTCGGCCTCGGCGGTCTCGAAGGCGCGGCCGGCCGGGATCTTCGTGATGCTGAAGTCGCAGGCCTCGCAGGCGAAGCGGCGGTAGTTCTCCTTCACCGTGCCGCCGCAGTTGGGGCAGGGCGTGGCGAGCGTCGCGTAGTCGCCGGGACTGGTGTCGCGGTCGTACTCCTTGGCCTTGCGCACGATGCGCTCGGCCATCTTCGCGATCTCGGCCATGAAGGCCTCGCGCTTCAGGCGGCCGTGCTCCATCTCGGCGAGCTGGTACTCCCAGTTGCCGGTGAGCTCGGGCTTGGTCAGGTCCTCGATGGCCAGCCCGCGCAGCAGCGTCATCAGCTGGAAGGCCTTGGCGGTGGGGATCAGCTCGCGGCCTTCGCGGTAGATGTACTTCTCGTTGACCAGGCCTTCGATGATGGCGGCGCGCGTGGCCGGCGTGCCCAGGCCCTTCTCGGCCATCGCCTCGCGCAGCTCGTCGTCGTCGATCAGCTTGCCGGCGCCTTCCATCGCGGAGAGCAGGGTCGCCTCGGTGTAGCGCGCCGGCGGCCGTGTCTTCAGCGCATTGACGTCCACGCTCTCGGTGCGCACGACCTCGCCCTGCGTCACCGCCACGAGGTTGGCGTCCTCGTCCTGCGCTTCCTTGCCGTAGACGGCGAGCCAGCCCGGGTTCACCAGCACCTTGCCGTTGGTCTGGAAGTGCTGCGTGGCACCCGCCGCCTCGACCTTGCTGATGCGCGTCGTGACCATGTACTCCGCGCTCGGATAGAAGATCGCCAGGAAGCGCTTCACCACGAGGTCGTAGACGCGCAGCTCGGCGTCCGACAGGCTCGAGGGTGCCTGCAGCGTGGGGATGATCGCGAAGTGGTCCGACACCTTGCTGTTGTCGAACACGCGCTTGCTGGGCTTCACGTAGCCTTCGTTGAGGCCCTTGCGCGCGTGCATCGACAGCTCGCGCAGCGGGCCCGGCAGGTCGCTGTCGGCCAGCATCTCGAAGGTCTGCTTGACGACCGGCAGGTAGTCCTCGGGCAGCGCGCGCGAATCGGTCCGCGGGTAGGTCAGCACCTTGTGCTTCTCGTACAGCGCCTGCGCGATCGACAGCGTCGTCTTGGCCGAATAGCCGAAGCGCGAGTTGGCCTCGCGCTGCAGCGTCGTCAGGTCGTAGAGCTGCGGGCAGGCCTGGCTGCTGGGCTTGGCCTCCTCGGTCACGGTGGCCGGCTGGCCGCGCACCGCGGCGGCGATCGCCTCGGCGTCGGCGGCCGTCCACACGCGGTCGGCACGTTGCTCGGCGTCGTCCGGGTTCTTCTTCCACTTCGGGTCGAACCACTTGCCGTCGTACTGGCCGGCCTGGGCGTCGAAGTGGGCCTTGATCTCCCAGTACTCGCGCGCCACGTGCTTGCGGATCTTCTCCTCGCGCTCGACCACGATCGACAGCGTCGGCGTCTGCACGCGGCCCACGGTGGTGAGGAAGAAGCCGCCGTCGCGCGAGTTGAAGGCCGTCATCGCGCGCGTGCCGTTGATGCCGACCAGCCAGTCGGCCTCGCTGCGGCTGCGCGCGGCGTCGGCCAGGCCGTGCATCTGTTCGTCGCTGCGCAGCTGCGCGAAGCCGTCGCGGATGGCCTGCGGCGTCATGCTCTGCAGCCACAGCCGGCGGATCGGCTTGCCGTGCACCTTCTCGCCGAACGCGTACTGCACGATCAGGCGGAAGATCAGCTCGCCCTCGCGCCCGGCGTCGCAGGCGTTGATGATGGCGCTCACGTCCTTGCGCTTGACGAGCTTGACGACGGCGCCGAGCCGGCTCTTCGTCTTGTCGATCGGCGCCAGGTCGAAGTGCGGCGGCACCACCGGCAGGTGGGCGAAGCTCCACTTGCCGCGCTTGACGTCGAAGGCCTCCGGCGCCTTGATCTCCACGAGGTGGCCGACCGCCGAGGTGACGACGTACGCGTCGTTCTCGAAGTGCTCGGCGTGCTTCTCGAACTTGCCCGATTGCGGGGTCAGCGCGCGCACGATGTCCTGCGCCACGCTCGGCTTCTCCGCGATGATGATCGTCTTGGTCATGGTTCCCGTGGTCCGGCCCGGCGCCCTGGCGCCGTGCCTACAATCGCTTCCGTTCACGCGCGCATGCGCACACATACACGCGCGCGCGCCCATGAATTCAATGTACCGAATGACGAAGACCGCGCAAGCCACCCGCCGAAAGACCGCCACCGCCGGCAAGCCCGCGGGCGGCGCCGACAGCCGCCGCATCCAGGTCCGCCGCTCCGGCGTGCACGGCAAGGGCGTGTTCGCGCTGCGCCGCATCGCCGCCGGCGAGCGCATCATCGAATACAAGGGCGAGATCATCTCGTGGCCGGAGGCGCTTCGCCGCCATCCGCACGACCCGAGCGACCCCAATCACACCTTCTATTTCAGCCTCGACGACGGCGACACCGTGATCGACGCCAACGTGAACGGCAACGCCGCGCGTTGGATCAACCACGCCTGCGACCCCAACTGCAAGGCCGACGAGACCGACGGCCGCGTCTTCATCGAGGCACTGCGCGACCTGCAGCCGGGCGAGGAGCTGTTCTACGACTACGGCCTCGTCATCGACGAGCGCTACACCGCCAAGCTGAAGAAAGAGTACGAATGCCGCTGCGGCAGCCCCGCCTGCCGCCGCACCATGCTGGCCCCGAAACGCTGACCGCGACCGCACGATGGCCCAAGGCCAACACCTGCACTGGGGCGCCGAGGCGCTCTGGGAGGCGCTTTCGCCACTGCTGCCGGGTTTGAGCGTGGAAGTCGTCGCGCGCGTCGAGTCCACCAACACGCGCCTGCTCGAGCGCGCGCGCCAGGCCAGCGGCCTGCGCGACGCCCCGGTCACGCGCCCTGGCCAGCTGCTCGACGGCGCCGGCGAGCCGCCGTCGCCGCTGGGCCGCCGTGCCGGCGACATCCAGCCCTGCCTGCTGGTGGCCGAGCACCAGACGCGCGGCCGCGGCCGCCTGGGTCGCGACTGGCAGGCCGCGCCGGGCGCGTCGCTCACGTTCTCGCTCTCGCTGCCGCTGGCGCCGCGCGACTGGTCGGGCTTCTCGCTGGCGGTCGGCGTCGCGCTGGCCGACGCGCTCGAGCCGCCGCTCGACGGCGCCGTGCCGCGCATCGGCCTCAAGTGGCCGAACGACCTCTGGCTCGTCGACGCGCCCGGCAGCGGGCGCAAGCTCGGTGGCGTGCTGATCGAGACGCTGGCGGTGGGCACGCGCCGCATGTGCGTCGTCGGCGCCGGCCTCAACGTGCTGCCGCAGGACCTGGACGGCCTGGGCAGCGGCTACGGTTGCCTGGCCGAGGTCGCACCCGCGCTCGACGCCCCAAAGGCGCTGGCGTGCGTGGCGGCGCCGCTGGTGGCGGCGATCCAGCGCTTCGAGCGCGAGGGCTTCGCGCCCTTCGCGGCCGACTACGCGCGGCGCGACCTGCTGCGCGGCCACCGCGTCGTCACCAGCGGCCCCGACGCGACCGAAGGCGTGGCCGACGGTGTCGACGAACGCGGCGCGCTGCGCGTGCGCGGCGACACCCTGCGCCTGCTGTCCAGCGGCGAGGTAAGCGTGCGGCTGCAGGACTCCGCATGCTGAGGGCCGCCGTCGTCCTCATCATCGCCGCCAACCTGCTCTTCTTCGCGTGGGCGCGCGGCTGGCTGGCGCCGGTGGTGGCGCCGCCGCACGCCGGCGAGCGCGAGCCCGAGCGCCTGGCCGCCCAGGTCCGGCCCGAACTCGTGCGCGTGCTGCCGCCGGAAGCCGCCGCGACGGCGCGCGTCGTCTGCCTGGAGGCCGGCCCCTTCGCCGACGCCGATGTCGGCATCGCCGAGGCCGCTATGCTCGGCGCCGGCGTGCCCGCCACCGCCTGGCGGCGCGACACCACGGCGCCGCCGCCGGCGTGGCTGGTCTACATGGGCCCGTTCGCCGACGCCGCCGCGCTGCGCGCCAAGCAGGAGGAAGTGCGTCGCCTGCGCCTGGAGCCCGAGGAACTGGCACCGCCGGGCGACCTCGCGCCCGGCCTCGTGTTGTCGCGCCACACCACGAAGGACGCCGCCGAAGCGGCGCTCGCGCAGCTCACGCAGCGTGGCGTGCGCACCGCCCGTGTGGCGACCCTGCCGGCGCCACCGCCAACGCACTGGCTGCGCGTCGCGCGCGCCGACGTGCGCCTGCAGGAGCGGCTGCTGTCGCTCAGGCCGCCGGCCCTGGCCCTGCCGTTCGCGGCGTGCGAGGCGCGGCCGTGATCCGGCGCAGCACCGCCACCGCGAGCGCCAGGCACAGCACCCAGAACGGCGCGAGCGCGCCGCCGCCGCCGTCGGCCGGCGCGCCGCTCGACACCGCCACGTCGGGGCCGAGCGCGGCGGCGTCGCGCAGCTCGGGCGTGTCGATGGCCTCGGGCTGGCGCGCCGGCGCGACGTAGCTGTCGGGCGCGGCAGCGAAGCGCAGCGCCTGCTCGGTGTCGAGGATCCCGGCGCCGCAGGTTGCGGTGCTGCACAGGCAGCGGCCCGGGTTGCCGGCCGAGCAGGCCGCCATCCACGGCGACACCACGTGCGGGCGCGCGCTCAGGCGCAGGCCGCGCACGAGCTCGTCGACGCCCAGGCGCGGGTTCACGCCCAGCATCAGCGCCGCCGTGCCGGCGACCAGCGGCGCCGCGAAGCTGGTGCCGAAGACGTTCGCGTAGCCAGGCGCGCCAGGGAAGGTGGCGCCGGTGTTCCAGGTCGACAGCAGGCCGCCGTCCTGCAGCGCGGCACCCCACGCGCCGCCAGCGCTGTCCCCACCGACGGTGGCGATGCCGCTCGCCGCGAGCTCGCCGCCGAAGCTGGAATAGGTGGTCTTGAAGCCGTCGCGGTTCAGCGCCGCGACGCCGACCACGCCCTGGCAGTTCGCGGGCCGCGACACCGAGGCGCCGGCATTGCCCGCCGCCGCGATGACGACGACGCCGAGGATGCGCAACTCGTCCACCGCCTGCTGGTAGGCCATGCCGCAGGCGGCGGTGCCGCCGAAGCTGATGTTGACGACGCGCGCCGGGTGCTCGTTGCGCGGCACGCCGTCGACGTAGAGCCCGGCGGCCCAGCGCATGCCATCGACGATGTCGGACACGGCGGCGCCGCACTTGCCGGCCACGCGCACGGGCAGCACCTTGCCGGTCCATTGCAGGCCGGCGATGCCGGCGGCGTTGTTCGCGGCGGCGGCGATCTGGCCGGCGACGATGGTGCCGTGCCAGCTGCTCGCGGCGCGCGCGCAACCGGCGAAGTAGCTCTTGGCCTGGTCGCGTTCGTCGATCCAGTCGCCGTTGTCGTGCGGGTCGGTGTCGCGGCCGGTGTCGTCGTTCGCGTAGGCCGCGTCGGCAACGAAGTCGTGGCCGGGCAGCAGGCGGCCGGCGAGTTCCGGGTGGTCGGTGATGCCGGTGTCGAGCACCGCGATGGCCGCGCCGTCGGTCGCCCCGGCGATGCCGCTCTGCCAGGCCGACAGCACGCCGGGCACGCCGCGCCGGCGGTCGGCCGGTGCGTTGCCGTTGGTGCCGGCGTTCGGCAGCGTCCACCACTGGCCGGGCCACATCGGGTCGCCCGGCGGCACCTGCGGCGGCGCGGTTTGCAGCAGCGGTTCGAGCGTGTTCGGCTCGGCCCACGCGACCTCGGGGCGCTCGGCCAGCCGGGCGGCGAGGCGGCGCGCTTCGTCGGCACCGAGCGGGCGGCCGAAGTCGAGCCGGTGCTGGTCGCGACCGACGGCGCGGCGCGTGGCCGCCGGCGCCTCGGGGCCGAGTACCGCCAGCACGCGCTGCCAGCGCTCGATCTCGCGACGCGCCGATTCGGCCGCCGGCCTGGCAGCCGCTTCATGCGGCGCGCTGGCCTTCAGGCGGACGATGAGCCCGGCGACCGGGGGTTCGGCGTTTGCGGCCGCCCAGGGGCCGACGAGCAAGGCCAGCAGGGCGGTCCGGCAGCGGTGTGCGAGGCGAATGTGCATTGCGGACAGGCCGCATTATCGGGTGCCCCCGCAGGCGCGCCATCCCGTGTTCGCCCGGGCGGCGCGCGCCGGCCGCGCGTCAGCCCCGGGCCGGGCGGCGCCGCTGCCAGGCCAGCACGGCGACGGCCAGGCCGACGAGCGCGTTCCACAGCGTCGACATCGCGCCGCCACCGCCGCTGTCGGCCGGCGCTTCCTGCGAGTAGAGCGTGACGCTGCTGGTGGACGCATTGCCGCCAGTGTCGGTAACGACGAGCTGCACCGTCACTTCGCCCACGGTGTTGATCAGCACCGTGGTCGAAGCGCCGCCGGCGGCGCCCAGCGTGCCGACGCTGCCGCCACCCGTGACCGCCCAGCTGTAGCTGAACGCCGAACGCCCGCCGCTGAAGGTGGTGCCCGAAGCGTCGAGCGACACGCTGGTGCCGCGCGCGGGCGCCGTGTTCGATGCGTTGATCGTGATCAGCGGCGGCATCACGCCGCCAGTGCCGACCGCGTTGACGGCGGCCCGCGCGTCGAGCAGGCCGACGCCGCAGCTACTGGTGGTGCAGTAGCACTCGCTGCCCTGCGGCCCGGTGCTCGACGGCCTGCACGCCGCGACCGCCGGCACCGTGCTGCTCGTCGTGGGGAACGGCCGCGCGGTGGCCTTCAGCACATCGCGGATCTGCGTCGGCGTCAGGTTGATGTCGCGCGACAGCATCAGGCCGATAACGCCGGCGACCAGCGGCGACGAGAAGCTGGTACCGAGGGCCAAGGGAAAGAAGCTATCGGTGTAGGTCGCACCCGCGGGCGTCGTCCTGCCGCTGTTGGTGGTTGACAGGATGGGGTACAGGCAGGGCAGCCCCTGGTCGGGGTCGTTGACGCAGTTGCCGGCCGGCGCGGCGATGAAGTTCTGCGGTCCGACGTTCGAGTAGCCGACCTTCGTGCCTTCGTGGCGCACGCCCGACACCGCGAGCGCGCCCGGGCAGTTCGCCGGCGTGCCGACGGCCTCGCCCTCGTTGCCGGAGGCCGCGACGACCGTGACGCGCGCGTTCGCGAGCTCGCTCAGGACCTGCACGTACGGCGGGGTGCAGGCCCCTGGCGAACCCAGGCTCATGTTGAGCACCTTGGCGGGAAAGGCATTCGCCGTCACGCCGCTGACACCGCTGACGGCGAGCCCAGCGGCCCAACGCATGCCGGCGATGATGTCGTCGTCGTAGCCGCCGCAGCGTCCCAGCACACGCACTGGCAGCACCATCACGTTGCGGCCGGCACCGGCCATGCCGATGCCGTTGTTCGTCGCGGCACCGATCAAGCCGGCGGTCTGCGTGCCGTGCCAGCTGCTGTCGGACAACTCGCACTCGCTGGTCGTGTTGTAGTCGCCCGGGTCCGAGGGGTCGCTGTCTGAGTCCTTCGGCGTGTTGTCCGTCCCCGATACGAAGTCGTGGCCAGGCTGCAACTTGCCCGCAAGATCGGGGTGGTCAGGGCGCACGCCCGTATCCAGCACCGCCACCGTGACGCTGGCATCGCCGAGCGTGCGGTCCCACGCCGTGACGGCGTCGATCGCCGCCAGCAGCGTGCTGCTGGGCGCGCGCAGGTACCACTGGCCGGCGACCGGCGTGGTGCCGGTGACGCCGGGTCCGAACAGCGGGTCGTTC
>CAUJHQ010000038.1 GCA_963204815.1 Pseudomonadota bacterium
GGCAATGCCGATGCGCAAGGCCATTGCGCCGCGGCGCTGAAGGACAACCCGAAGGCCGCCGTGCTGCTGGTGCCGAACGCGCCGCACACGCTGCTGAACCTGCCGGCGGCGCGCCACGCGGTGGCCGGCTTCCTGGCGCCGTTCCTGCGGCCCTGAACGGCGCCGCGCCGGGGTTCGGGCGCCTGCACTTCAGGCGTGCCTGGCGCGCCACTGGCGCTCGAGCTCGGCCCAGGCGTCGAGCTCGCGCGCCGCGGCCGCCATCTCGGCCGGCGCCACGCCGGCCGGGCCGAGCCGGTATTCGGCGTACACCTGCAGCACGGCGGCCTTGTTGGCGGCGCGGGCGCGCGGATCCTTCAGCTTGTCGCTGATGCGGAAGTCCTGGCCGCGCGGCTGCGCCGGCAGGCCGTTGGGCGCCAGCAGCGCCGGCGTGTCGATGAAGCCGCGCTCGGCGCGGCTGATGTCGCGTTCGAAGGCGTCGCGCGCGCTCGCCACCGCGGCAGCGTAGGCCGGCACGAGGTCGCGCCGGAAGACCAGGTCGGGCGGCGCGCCGCCCACCAGGCGGTCGATGGCGACGCGGAAGGCGTCGCACCAGCCGTGGTCCTCGCAGCGGCTGTCGACGTAGTTCACCAGCCGGTGCACGGCGTTCGTGCGGCCGAACAGGTGCGCCTTCACGTTGCCGGCGATGATGGGCGACGAGAACAGCGCGTGCAGGCCCGCCTTCTCGCCGCCGTTGAGGCGGAAGTCGCAGGGCAGCACGTGCGCCGCCTGGAAGACGCCGATGGCCTGGTTGTCCTGCACGCGCGCGCCGACCACGTCGAGCTGGTCGGTCGGACGCAGCAGCCCGCGCCGGGCCAGGCCGCCCAGCAGGTGCAGCGCGCGCCACAGCGTGAAGAAGCGGTCGCGCCGGTGGCCGGCCACGTCGCCCAGCGTGAGGCCACGGCCGTCGGTGACGGCGCCCTGCGCCAGTTCGTCGATGACGGCCATCGGGTCGATGTCGGGGTTCAGGATCTCGCGTCGGGCCATCGCGGCGGGCTCCAGCAGTGTGGGCACCCATGGTGCCGCCGAAGCGCGCGGCCGCCCATCCCCAAGGAGGTGGACCGCGCCGCTCGGCACGACGCACGGCGCGCCGTCGCGCCGCGGTCCCGGCGGCCTGGCCTCAGGCCGTCTCGAGCCGGAACACCCGCACCGTCTCCGACAGGCGCGCCGCCTGCTCCTTCAGGCCTTCGGCGGCGGCGGCGCTCTGCTCCACGAGCGCGGCGTTCTGCTGCGTCGTCTGGTCGAGCGCGGCGACGGCGCCGCTCACCTGGCCGATGCCGCCCGCCTGCTCGAGCGAGGCCGCGCTGATCTCGCCGATCAGCGTCGACACGCTGCGCACCTGGCTCACGATGTCGTTCATCGCCTCACCGGCTTCGCGCACCAGGCGCGAACCGGCGTCGACCTTCTCGACGCTGGAGCCGATCAGCGACTTGATCTCGCGCGCCGCCTCGGCGCTGCGCTGCGCCAGGTTGCGCACCTCGCCGGCGACGACGGCGAAGCCGCGGCCCTGCTCGCCGGCGCGCGCCGCTTCCACCGCCGCGTTGAGCGCGAGGATGTTGGTCTGGAAGGCGATGCCGTCGATGACCGAGATGATGTCGGCGATGCGACGCGAGCTGTCGGTGATGTCGTCCATCGTCGTCACGACCTGGCCGACCACCTCGCCGCCGCGCGCCGCGGCAGCGCTCGCGGTGCCGGCGAGGTCGGTGGCCTGGCGCGCGGCGTCGGCGTTGCTCTTCACGCTGGCGTTCATCTGCTCCATCGAGCTCGCCGTCTGCTGCAGGCTGGAGGCCTGCTGCTCGGTGCGCGTGGACAGGTCGGCGCTGCCGTTGGCGATCTCCGACGAGCCGGTGGCGATCGAGTCGGACGCTTCGCGCACGCGGCCCACCACCTCGGCCAGGCTCTGCTGCATCGCGGCCAGCGAGGCCAGCACGCTGCCGCGCGGGGCCTGCAACGCGCCGGGCACCGGGCTCAGGTCGCCCTTGGCGACGCGGCTGGCCACGTCGCCCAGCGCCATCGGCTCCGCGCCGAGCTGCACGAGGATGCTGCGGCCGATCATCCACGCCAGCGCGGCACCACCGGCGAGCGCGGCCACCAGCAGCGCCAGCATCACAGCCAGGAAGCCCTGCGCCTCCTCGAGCGCGATCTTGTTCTTGGCCTGCAGCTTGGCTTCCTCGAAGTCGATCAGCTTGTTGATGGCGGCCAGCCACTGCTCGTACTGCGGCTTGGCGTCGCGCCACAGCACCTGCTGCGCGCCTTCGGCGTCGCCGCGCTCGACGCGGGCGACGACGTCCTTCGTCGACGCGACGGCGCGCGCCTCGATGTCCTTGATGGCGCCGTACAGCGCGTTGATCTCGGCGGCGTCGGCCGAGGTCGCCATCAGCGCTTCCAGCGGGCCGGCCGACTGGGCGTAGAACTTCGCCAGCCGCTCGATGGCGGCGACTTCGCGCGCGCGGTCGTCGGCGGTCTTGCTCAAGGCGACGTCGCGCACGGCGATCGAGCGGTCGTGCGCCGAACCGCGGAAATTGATGGCGTAGCGCTGCACCAGCGCGTGTTCGGCGCTGTTGGCCTGCAGCGCGACCTTGATGGACTGCACCTTGATCACGGCCATCGCCGTGACGAGGACCAACACGCCCAGTAGCGCACCGAAGCCGACGGCCAGCCGCCTGCGAACCGTCAATTTGCCGAGAACCATTTGTCTTACCCCGTTGAGTTGTGAAATGCGCGAATTCGCTGGTGTAGCGAGCGTCACGAGCAAGCGAATTTCGACCGATGGCCGCGGCGCTTGAGGGTCTGAGCGATGACTTGCCGCTATCGCGGGGATAGCCGGATGCGGGGCGGGGTCAGGGCCGGTCGGCCGGTGCCAGCGCGAGCTGCCGCGCGCTGACGAAACGACGCTCGGCGCCGGTGACGGGGTCGGTGAACGCGAGCTCGCGCGCCAGCAGTTGCAGCGGCTGCGTGAAGTCGGGCTCGGCCTCGGCCGGCGGCTCGGGCCAGAAGCGCGGGTACATGCGGTCGCCGACGATCGGGCAGCCGAGCGCGTTCATCTGCACGCGCAGCTGGTGGCGGCGGCCGGTGAGCGGCTCGAGCCGGTAGTGCGCGAGCGCCACGCCGCCCACCGGCCCGAGCCGGCGCAGCAGCGTGACCTGCACGTGCGCGTTCGCCTCCCCCGCCACCACCTGCACCGGCAGGTGGCGCGCGCCGCGCGGCTCGTGCAGGCGGTGGCTCGCGGTGAAGGACGGCGGCAGGTCGGCGCGCCACGGCGCCACCGCCTCGTAGACCTTGCGCAGGCCCTGCGCGCGCACGAGCGCGTGGTAGGCGTCGCGCGTGGCGGGGTCGGCACTGAACATCAGCAGGCCGGCGGTGTCGCGGTCCAGCCGGTGCAGCGCGGTGAGCTCGTCGTTGCCGAGCAACCGCCGCAGCCGCACGAGCGCGGTCTCCTGCAGGTGACGGCCGCCGGGGATGCTGGCCAGGAAGTGCGGCTTGTCGACGACGACGAGGTGCTCGTCGCGGTGCAGCAGCGCCAGCTCGAAGGGCACGCGCGGCTCGGCCGGCAGGTGGCGCCAGTACCAGAGCACCTGGCCGGGCACGCAGGGCGCGTCGGGCGGCAGCGGCGTGCCCCAGACGTCGACCACGTCCCCCTGTGCGAGGCGTTCGCGCCAGTCGATGCCCGGGCGCAGGCGGGCGGCCAGGAACTCGGCCACCGTGGCCCAGGGGCCGGGCGGCACGGCCAGCCGGCTCGGGCTGACGCCGTCGCGTGCCGGCGGCCCGCCGTCGCGGCGCGGGCGTGTCAGGCCACGCGGGGGTTCAGGCGGTGGCAATCCAGCCCTCGACCGGGTCGACGTCGGCCGGCAGTCCGGCGTCGGGCCGCGTGCCGGCCCAGCCGGCCTGCAGCAGGCACAGCGCGGCGTCGAGCCGGTCGCCCGACGCGTCGGCGATCAGCGACTCGTGCAGCGCGTGCGTGAGCTTGAGCCGCAGGCCCAGCCGCGTGCGGCCCTGCTCCAGCGCGTCGACGATGTCCTTGCGCGCGATCAGGCGGTCGGCCTCGTCGCTGTTCTTGTACGAACGTCGTCCGATCACTTCGAAGGCCAGCAGGCCCGGATAGCCTTCCACGGCCGTGCGCGCCGTGTCGCCCGCGTGAAGGCGCGGCAGGTGCACGCCGGCCTGCAGCAGGCGCGCGAAACCTTCGTAGTACATGAAGCCGACCGGCACGTAGCGCGTCTGCAGCGGGCTCGACGAGCTGATGCCGGGCATCGCGCCATCGGCCTTGCGGTGGACCAGCCGCTGCCCCTTCGGCCGCGCGTTGCCCCAGCCGTCGACGAGCGCACGGAAGTCCAGCCGCGTCGCGCAGCGGCGCCGCACTTCGGCGATGACCTCGGCCGCGCTGCGTCCCAGCCCGAGGCTGTCGACGAACTCGCGCGGCAGGCCGAACGGGAAGTCGAAGGCGCCGAACCACGGCCCGGGCTCGGCCAGCAGCGCCTCGAACTCGGCCAGCGTGGGCAGCGCATCGACGCGCTCCAGCCGCATCACGCTGCCGGCCAGGCGGCCACGCGCCACGGTGATGGGTTTGCGCTTCGTGGGTGCGCAGCTGAAGTCGACGCCGAGGAACTGCATGGCGCATTGTCCCAGCGGCCCTGCAGTAGAGTGCCCGCCATGAACACCAACCCCGTCCTCGCCGAGGTGCAACGCGGCGGCATCGTCGAGTCCTTCCACCGCGGCGCCTGGGCCGTGGTCGACGGCAGCGGCACACTGCACAGCCATGCCGGCGACATCGACCGGCCGATCTTCCCGCGCAGCGCCGTCAAGGTGCTGCAGGCGCTGCCACTGGTGGAGAGCGGCGCCGCCGAGCGCTGGGGCCTGACCGACGATCAGCTCGCGCTCGCCTGCGCCTCGCACGGCGGCGAGGCGCCGCACGTGGCCACCGCCGCGGCCATGCTGGCGCAGGCCGGCGTCGACGCCGCCGCGCTGGAGTGCGGCACGCACTGGCCGTACCACGAAGGCACGCAGCGCACGATGGCCGCCGCCGGCCAGGCTCCGAGCGCGCTGCACAACAACTGCTCGGGCAAGCACTCGGGCTTCGTCTGCCTCGGCTGCGTGATGGCCAAGGACGGCGACGCACGCGCCTTTCTGCGCGGCTACGTCGGCCGCGAGCACCCGGTGATGCGCGAAGTGGGTGCCGCGCTCGAAGCCGCCACCGGCTGGCGCCTGGCCGACACGCCGGTCGGCACCGACGGTTGCTCGATCCCGACCTTCGCGATCCCGCTGCGCCACCTGGCGCACGCCTTCGCGCGCGTCGCCGGCGGCGGTGGCCTGTCCGAAGGCCGCGCGCGCGCGGCGCGGCGCCTGCGCGCCGCGGTGGCGAAGGCGCCCTTCATGGTGGCCGGCAGCGGCCGCTTCGACAGCCGCGTGATGGAGCGGCTGGGCGAGCGCGTGTTCTGCAAGGTGGGCGCCGAGGGCGTCTACTGCGCCGCCTTCCCCGAGGCCGGCCTGGGCGTGGCGCTGAAGATGGACGACGGCAACACCGCGCGCGCCGCCGAGGTGGTGATGGCGGCGCTGATCGAGCGCCACGTGCGGCTCGACGACGCCGAACGCGCGTTCGTGCACGGACTGGCGGACGCGCCGATCACGAACTGGAACGGCCTCGAAGTCGGCCGCCTGCGCGCCGCGCTAGCCTGAACGGCGCCAGCGCCGCGCGACGAGCGCGAAGGCGCCCTGCACCGCCAGCGCCAGCACGGCCGCCGGCAGCGCACCGGCCAGCATGGCTTGCGTATCGTTGACGGCCAGTCCGGCGACGATGCGCTCGCCCAGCCCGCCGGCGCCGACGAAGGCCGCCACGGTGGCGGTGCCGACGTTGATGACGGCCGCCGTCTGCGCGCCGGCCCACAGCACCGGCAGCGCCAGCGGCAGTTCCACGGTGCGCAGCGACTGCGCCGGCGTCAGCCCGAGCGCGCGGGCCGCCATCGACAGCCCGGCCGGCACCGCCGCCAGCCCGGCCTGCGTGTTGCGCACGATGGGCAGCAACGCGTAGACGAACAATGCCGCCAGCGCGGGCCAGAAGCCGATGCGGCCAAGCGCGGCGATCAGCACCGCCAGCAGCGCGAGCGACGGCACCGTCTGCAGCACGCCCACCGCGCCGAGCAGCGGGCCACCCAGCCGCGGCCAGCGCCACGCCACGATGCCCAGCGGCACGCCGACGGCGAGCGCCAGCGCGAGCGAACCGAAGACCAGCAGCAGATGCTGGCCAAGCAGGCGCGCGAGGTCGGGCGCGAAGAGCCGCTCGGCGAAGCCGACACGCGCCGCGGCGCTGCGACCCTGGCCGTCGACGAAGGCTTTCGCGACGGCGGCGAACGAGCGGCCATCGAGCTCGACCCCGGCGTTGAGCGCGATCATGCGCGCCTCGTCGATGCGGCCGGCCAGCGGCTGCAGCGGGCGGTCGTCGAAGCCGGCGCGCATCAGCAGCACGGCGTCGTACTTCGGGAAGAAGGCGCGGTCGTCCTTCAGCACGCGCAGGCCCAGGCGGCCGATCTTCGCGTCGGTGGAGTAGACGTCGATCAGGTCGACCTGGCCGGCGGCCAGCGCGTCGTAGGCCAGGCCGTGGTCGAGGCCGCTGCCGGGCGCGAGCGGCAGCGCGTAGGCCTTGGCGAGCGCCGGCCAGCCGTCGGCGCGCACCAGGAATTCGTGCGAGAGGCCGGCCTTCAGCGTGGGGTGGCGCGCCAGGTCGCCGATGCTCGCGATGCCGAGCGCGGCGGCCTTCGTCTCCGTCATCGCCAGCGCGTAGGTGTTGTTGAAGCCCAGCGGCACGCCGGCCTTCAGGCCGCGCGGCGCGAGCCAGGCGTTCAGTTCGGCGAGCGTGGGGTTGCCATCGCGCTTGAGGATCTCGCGCACGATGGTGCCGGTGTATTCCGGATAGACGTCGATCGCGCCGCTGGCGAGCGCCTGCTCGAGGATGCCGGTGTTGCCCAGGCCGGGCTTGTGCTCGGCGGCGACGCCGGCGCGCTGCAGCGTCTGCTGCACCACGTCGCCGAGGATGTAGCTCTCGGTGAAGCGCTTGGAGCCGACGGTGGCGGCCGGCGCCGCGACAGCGAAGGCGAGCGCGGCGCCGAGCGTCGCGAGCCGGCGGATCAGGGCGCGGGGCATGGGCGCATTCTGGCCCTGCCCCGCCGCGCTGTCTTACGGCAGCAGCCGCACCTCGACGCGGCGCGCTTCCTTGTCGTTGCCGTCGCCGGTGGTCGACTCGGGCTTGCGAAGCGCCAGGCGCGCGGCGTCGATGCCGGCGGCCTTCAGCGCGTCACGCACGGCCTTGGCGCGCGCCTTCGCGAGCTCGGCGTTCTTCGCCGGGTCGCCGCTGGCGTCGTGGAAGCCGGACAGCACCAGCTTGCGCGCCGGCGCGTTGGCGGCGGCGGTCTTGATGGCCTCGACAGCCACCGCAGCGTCGGCCGGCAACGCCGCCTGGCCGAGTTCGAAGTACAGCGTGCCGGCGACGTCGCCGACGAGCGGGCCCTCGAGCATCTCCTCGACCGCCACCGCCTTCACCGGCGCCGCGTGGCCGTGCAGCGAGCGGATCGCGACGCCGCCGATGAGCCCGAAGAGCAGCATCGCGACGACGCCGAGCACGGTCCAGATACCGACGCGTGCGCCGTCGTCGAGTTCGTCCAACATGGTGTTCTTCCTTGATTGCAGTGAAAAGGGTTCAGTCGTTCTTCGGCGGCTGCAGCAGCGGCAGGCTGCCTTCGGCCTGGCCGAGCAGGCCGGTGGCGGTGTAGATGCCGAGCTTGTCGCGCGTGTCGGTGATGTCCAGATTGCGCATCGTCAGCTGGCCGATGCGGTCGGCCGGCGTGAAGGCGCCTTCCACCTTCTCCATGCTCAGCCGCTCGGGCTTGTAGGTGAGGTTCGGGCTCGTGGTGTCGACCAGGCTCCAGTCGTTGCCGCGGCGCAGTTCGAGCGTCACTTCGCCGGTGATCGCGCGCGCCACCCAGCGCTGGGCGGTTTCGCGCAGCATCAGGCTCTGCGGGTCGAACCAGCGACCGTGGTACAGCAGCTTGCCCAGGCGGCGGCCGTTGGTGCGGTACTGCTCGATCGTGTCTTCGTTGTGGATGCCGGTGACGAGGCGCTCGTAGGCGATGTGCAGCAGCGCCATGCCCGGGGCTTCGTAGATGCCGCGGCTCTTCGCTTCGATGATGCGGTTCTCGATCTGGTCGCACATGCCCAGGCCGTGGCGGCCGCCGATCTTGTTGGCCTCCTCGAACAGCGCCACGGCGTTGGCGAAGGTGCGGCCGTTCAGCGCCACCGGCACGCCTTCCTCGAAGCGCACGCTCACCGTCTCGGCCTTCACGTCGACCTCGGGCTTCCAGAAGGCCACGCCCATGATCGGGTTGACGATCGAGAGGCCCTTGTTCAGGAACTCCAGGTCCTTCGCCTCGTGGGTGGCGCCGAGCATGTTGCTGTCGGTGCTGTAGGCCTTCTCGGTGCTCATCTTGTAGTCGAAGCCGTTGGCGATGAGGTATTCGCTCATCTCCTTGCGGCCGCCGAGCTCGTCGATGAAGCGCTGGTCCAGCCAGGGCTTGTAGATCTTCAGCGCCGGGTTCGCGAGCAGGCCGTAGCGGTAGAAGCGCTCGATGTCGTTGCCCTTGTAGGTGCTGCCGTCGCCCCAGATGTTGACGCCGTCCTCGCGCATCGCCACCACGAGCGCGGTGCCGGTGACGGCACGGCCGAGCGGCGTGGTGTTGAAGTAGGTGCTGCCGCCGGTGGTGATGTGGAAGGCACCGCACTGGATGGCGGCGATGCCTTCGGCCACCAGCTGCGCACGGCAGTCCACCAGGCGGGCGATGTCGGCGCCGTAGGCCAGGGCCTTGCGCGGGATCTCGTCGTAGTCGCTCTCGTCGGGCTGGCCCAGGTTTGCTGTGTACGCGCAGGGAATGGCGCCCTTGGCGCGCATCCAGTGCACGGCGGCACTGGTGTCCAGGCCGCCCGAGAAGGCGATGCCGACGCGCTGGCCGGCGGGGAGGGTTTCGAGGATGGTGGCGGACATGGCGGGGCTCCTGAACCCGCCATTGTCGCAAAGCGTGGCCCCGGGCCCAGCTTGAGCCACCTCAAGGCCGGCCCGGGACCCTCGGCGCCCAATACCCTCATCCGTGTAGGCAGGAGAGCGGCATGCAAGTGCTGATGAAGGAACTGTTCACCACCGACGTAGGCCTGATGAGCATCGCGGTGATCGTCTTCATGCTGGGCATGGGCGCGTTCTACGCCCGCTACATCCTGAAGCACATGAAGGACAAGCCGCCGGTCACGCAGACGATGCGCTGAGCCGCGCAGGCAGCGGGCAGGCGCCTGGTCAGCGCGCCTGCAATTGGCCGAGGTAGCCCGCCAGCCGCGCGGTGGTCTGGCGCGCGCCTTCGACGGCGCCGGACATCGCGATGATCTCGTCGCGCTTGGCCGCGCTCTCGAACACGTGGCGCAGCGTGATGCGCGTGCCGCCTTCGACCGGTTCGAGCCGGATCGACGCCTTGAACCACGGTTCGCCGCCCTCTTCGGTGCCGTGGTCCCAGGCGAGGAACTCGTGCGGGCGCACCTCGGTGTAGCGCAGGAAGTTCGGCCAGTCCCGGCCGTCGGGGCCGTGCATCGTATGCTCCCAGTGCCCACCCACGCGCAGGTCGTGGCGGCGCGTGGTGGTGCTGAATCCGGTCGGCCCCCACCAGTGACCGACGTGCGCCGGGTCGGTGAGCGCCTGCCACACCAGCGAAGGCGGCGCCTTCAGCAGCCGCGTGGTCTCGATCTCGTTCGGCACGGCCAGCGAGACGGTGGCGTCGTCGTTCATGGGCTTCACTCCTTCGTTGAGGTCTGCAGGCGCTGCAGGTAGTCTTCGAGCCGGTCGAGCCGCTGTTCCCACAGCGCGCGGAACTGCTCGACGAAGGCCGAGGCTTCGGCCAGCGGTTGCGGCTGCAGCCGGCACGGCCGCCACTGCGCGGCGCGGCCCTGCACCACGAGCCCCGCGCGCTGCAGCACCTTCAGGTGTTTGGTGATGGCCGGCGGGCTCAGTTCGAAAGGCGCCGCCAGTTCGCCCACCGACGCCTCGCCGTGCGCCAGCGTGGCCAGCATGGCGCGCCGCGTGGGGTCGGCCAGTGCGGCGAACACGGCGCTCAGGGCATCGGCTTCGGCGGTGGGGGGTGGTCGCATTGCATTTCACCTTTCGGTGAATTAAAGGCGACGGCGCATGTCCTGTCAAGCCGGGCGTTGCCGGCTGCCGGGAATCAGGCGTTCTGGGCCTGCGCCGCCAGCACCTCGGTGCGCACGGCCTCGGTGAGCTCCGCCTTCAGTTCGGAGAACACCGGCGTCGTCTTCACCGAGTAGTGGCGCGGGTGCGGCAGCTCGACGGTGCGGTCGAGCTTGATGCGGCCCGGCCGCGCGCTCATCACGACGACGCGGCTGCCCATGAAGACGGCCTCGTCGATGTCGTGGGTGACGAAGAGCACGGTCTTGCGCTCGGCCTCCCAGATGCCGAGCAGCAGCTCCTGCATCAGCTCGCGCGTCTGGTGGTCGAGCGCGCCGAAGGGCTCGTCCATCAGCAGCATGCGCGGGCCGTTGGCGAGCGCACGGGCGAGCGCGGTGCGCTGCTGCATGCCGCCGGAGAGCTGCTTCGGGAAGTGGTGCTCGAAGCCTTTCAGGCCGACCTTCGCGATGAAGGCCTGCGCCTGCTCGACCTGCTGCGCACGCGGCAGGCCGCGTTCGCGCAGGCCGAAGCACACGTTGTCCAGCACCGTGAGCCAGGGGAACAGCGTGTAGCTCTGGAACACCATGCCGCGGTCGGCGCCCGGGCCTTCGATGCGCCGGCCGTCGAGTTGCACCGTGCCCGCGGTCGGGTGGTCCAGCCCGGCGACGATGCGCAGCAGCGTGCTCTTGCCGCAGCCGCTGGGGCCGAGGATGGTGATGAAGTCGTTCTCGGCGACGTCGAGGTCGGTGGCCTGCAGCGCCAAGGTCTTGTCGAAGCGGCGCTCGACGCCGCGCACGGCGAGGATGTTCACGCTGCTCATCGCCCGAGCCCCGCCCACGGGAACAGGCGCTTGTTGGCCTGCTTGAAGCCGAAGTCGCTCACCAGCCCGATGAGGCCGATGACGATGATGCCGAAGATGATCTGGTCGGTCGCCAGCAGCGCCTGGCTGTCGGTGATCATGTGGCCGATGCCGCTGGAAGCGCCGATCAGCTCGGCGACGATCACGTAGGTCCAGGCCCAGCCCAGCACCATGCGCAGCGTCTCGGCGATCTCCGGCGCCGCACCGGGAATCAGCACGCGGCGGATCAGCGAACTGTCGGTCACGCCCAGCGTGTAGGCCGCCTCGACCAGGTCGCGCCGCGTGTTGCCCACCGTCACCGCGATCATCAGCACCAGCTGGAAGAAGCTGCCGATGAAGATGACGGCGAGCTTCTGCGCCTCGCCGATGCCCACCCACAGGATCAGCAGCGGGATGAAGGCGCTCGCCGGCAGGTAGCGCGCGAAGCTGACGAAGGGCTCGAAGAAGGCCTCCACCGGCTTGTACGCGCCCATCGCCACGCCCAGCGGCAGCGCGATGGCGGCGGCGATGACGAAGCCGCCGAGCACGCGCCACACCGTCATGCCGATGTCGTGCGCGAACCCCATCTCCGTGAGCAGGGTGACCCCGCTCTTCAGCATCGTCAGCGGGTCGGCCAGAAAGGTCTTGCTGACGAAGCCGGAGAACGTGGCCGCCGACCACACGGCGACGAAGAGCACGAAGAAGCTCACGCCGAGCACGACGCGCGTGCCGGGCGCGACCGGCGTGAGGGGTCTCATGCCCGCAGACTCACTTGATGAAGCGCGTGTCGGCCAGCTTCGAGAGGTCGGGGATCTGCTTGATGATCCCGATCTCCAGCAGCAGGTCTGCCGCTTCCTTGCTGAACTGCGCGTGCTCGCCGGCGAAGAACTTCTGGTTCGCGGCGCGGTCCTGCCAGCGCAGGTAGGCCTGGCTCTTCTCGAAGGCCTCGCCGCTCTGCTTGACGTCGGCGCCCATGATCTCGAAGCTCTTCTTCGGGTCGGCCTTGATCATGTCGAGGGCGTCGAAGTACGCGTTCGCCAGGCCCTGCGCGGCCTTCGGGTTCTCGGCCAGGAACTTGGGCGTGCAGCCGAAGGTGTCCATCACCATCGGGTAGTCCAGCGTCGTCGCGATGATCTTGCCGGCCTCCGGCTTGGCGCGCACGGCGGAAAGATACGGCTCGTAGGTCATCGCACCGTCGATGCCGTCGGTGCCCGCGATCATTGCGTTGGCGGCCGGCTGCGGGCCCATGTTGACGACCTTCACGTCCTTCACGCTCATGCCGTTCTTCTTCAGGATCCACGCCAGGCCGAAGTAGCCGGCGGTGCCGGGCGCGTCGGCGGCCACGGTCTTGCCCTTCAGGTCGGTGATCTTCGCGATGTTCGGCTTCACGACCATGCCGTCGGCGCCGAAGCTCTTGTCGAGCTGGAAGATCTGCGTCGTGGCGACGCCGTTGGCGTTCCAGACCACCCAGGTCTCCACGGTGGTGGCGGCGCACTGGATGTCGCCCGACGCGATGGCGAGGTGACGGTCCTTCTGCGGGATCTTCTTGATGCTGACGTCCAGGCCGTGCTTCTTGAAGTGCCCGGCTTCCTTGGCCAGCGTCAGCGGCGCGAAGCCGGTCCAGCCGGAGATGCCGATGGCGACCTTCGTCTCCTGGGCAAACGCGGGCGCGATCGCGAGGGCGAGCGCGGCGGTGATCACGGTCTTCTTCATGAGGCTCCTCGGTGGGTGGGGTGGGTTCAGGCCGGCGTCCACAGGCTCGGCAGGTCGGGCAGCGTTCGCAAGATGCGCGCCAGCGCACCGTCGTTCACCAGCGCGGCGGCGCGCTCGATGTCGGGGGCGATGTAGCGGTCCTGCGCCATCGCGGGGCATTGTGTGCGAAGCAGCGCGTGCGCCGCCTCGATCGCGGGCGAGCTCTGCAGCGGGCGCAGGAACTCGATGCCCTGCGCGGCGGCCAGCCACTCGATGGCGAGGATGTGCGCCACGTTGGCGATCATCGGCTGCAGCCGGCGCGCCGCGAAGGTGGCCATCGAGACATGGTCTTCCTGGTTCGCGCTCGTGGGCAGGCTGTCGACGCTGGCCGGGTGGGCGTAGGTCTTGTTCTCGCTGGCCAGCGCCGCCGCCGTCACGTGGGCGATCATGAAGCCGCTGTTGAGGCCCGCATTGGCGGTCAGGAACGGCGGAAGGCGCGACACGTTGCTGTCGATCAGCATCGCGATGCGGCGCTCGGCAATGGCGCCGACCTCGGCGATGGCACAGGCCATCGCGTCGGCGGCCAGCGCCACCGGCTCGGCGTGGAAGTTGCCGCCGCTGATCATCATGCCGTCCTCGGCGAAGACCAAGGGGTTGTCGGTCACCGCGTTCGCTTCGCGCAGCAGCACCAGCGCCGCATGGCGCAGCTGGTCCAGGCAGGCGCCCACCACCTGCGGCTGGCAGCGCAGGCAGTACGGGTCCTGCACGCGGTCGTCGCCTTCCTCGTGCGACTTGCGGATCGCGCTGCCGGCGAGCAGCTGGCGGTAGTACTGCGCCACGTCGATCTGCCCCGGCTGCCCGCGCAGCGCGTGGATGCGCGGGTCGAAGGGGCCGTCGCTGCCGCGCGCGGCGTCCACCGTCAACGCGCCGATGACGAGCGCCGATTCCAGCACCGGCTCGAACGCGAACAGCGCGTGCAGCGCCAGCGCGGCGCTGGTCTGCGTGCCGTTGATCAGCGCCAGGCCTTCCTTGGCCGACAGCGCCAGCGGCTCGATCTTGGCGGCGCGCAGCACCTCGGCTGCGGGCTTGCGGGCGCCGTCGACCAGGAACTCGCCCTCGCCCAGCAGCGCCAGCGTCATGTGCGACAGCGGCGCGAGGTCGCCCGACGCACCCACCGAGCCCTGCGACGGCACGCAGGGCACGAGCCCCGCGTTGTGCACCGCCACCAGCGTGTCGATGACGACCGGCCGCACGCCCGAGAAGCCACGCGCCAGGCTGGCCGCCTTCAGCGCCAGCATCAGGCGCACCACCGCCGGCTGCAGCGGCTCGCCCACACCCACGCTGTGCGAGCGGATCAGGTTCAGCTGCAGCGTGGCGAGGTCGGCTTCGCTGATGCGCGTGGACGCGAGCTTGCCGAAGCCGGTGTTGACGCCGTAGACCGCGGCATCGCCTTCGGCGGCGCGCTGCACCACCGCCGCGCTGGCGCGGATGCCGGGCAGCGCGAGCGGGTCGATGACGATCTTGTGGCCGCCGGCGTGGATGGCCTGCAGTTCGTCGAGCGAGAGTTGTCCGGGGCGCAGCAGCATCAACGCATCTCCCGCGACACCATGGGAAGGTTGAGGCCTTGTTCCTTCGCGCAGGCGATGGCCTCTTCGTAGCCTGCATCGGCATGGCGCATCACGCCGGTGCCGGGGTCGTTCCAGAGCACGCGCTCGATGCGCTTCGCGGCCGCGTCGGTGCCGTCGCACACGATGACCACGCCGCTGTGCTGGCTGTAGCCCATGCCGACGCCGCCGCCGTGGTGCAGGCTGACCCAGGTGGCGCCGCCCGCGGTGTTGAGCAGCGCGTTCAGCAGCGGCCAGTCGCTGACGGCATCGCTGCCGTCCTTCATGCTCTCGGTCTCGCGGTTGGGTGACGCGACGGAACCGCTGTCCAGGTGGTCGCGGCCGATGACGATGGGCGCCTTCAGCTCGCCCGACTTCACCATCTCGTTGAAGGCGAGGCCGGCGCGGTGGCGCTCGCCGAGGCCGATCCAGCAGATGCGCGCCGGCAGGCCCTGGAAGGCGATGCGCTCGCCCGCCATGTCGAGCCAGCGGTGCAGGTGCTTGTCCTCGGGGAACAGCTCCTTCATCTTGGCGTCGGTCTTGCGGATGTCCTCCGGGTCGCCGCTCAGCGCCACCCAGCGGAACGGGCCCTTGCCGCGGCAGAACAGCGGGCGGATGTAGGCCGGCACGAAGCCCGGGAAGTCGAACGCGTTCTTCACGCCGGC
>CAUJHQ010000039.1 GCA_963204815.1 Pseudomonadota bacterium
TCGATCTTCGGCGCCGTGAGGCCCTTCATGCCCTTCTCGAGGATGAAGCCGTGGATCGCCTCCTGGCCGCCGACCTTGCCGTCGGGGTCGGCCTTCTTCGCCCAGACGACGAAGACGTCGGCGATCGGGCTGTTCGTGATCCACATCTTGGCGCCCTTGAGCAGGTAGCCGCCGTCCACCGGCTTGGCGCGCGTGATCATGCTGGCGGGGTCGCTGCCGTGGTTGGGCTCGGTGAGGCCGAAGCAGCCGACCCACTCGCCGGTGGCCAGCTTGGGCAGGTACTTCTGGCGCTGCGCCTCGCTGCCGTAGGCGTGGATGGGGTGCATGACGAGCGAGCTCTGCACGCTCATCGCGCTGCGGTAGCCCGAATCGACGCGCTCGACCTCGCGCGCCACGAGGCCGTAGCACACGTGGTTCAGGCCGGCGCAGCCGTAGCCGTCGATCGTGCTGCCCAGCAGGCCGAGGGCGCCCATCTCGCTCATGATGGCGCGGTCGAAGGTCTCGTGGCGGGCGGCCATCAGCACGCGCGTCTGCAGGCGTTCCTGGCAGTAGTCGCGCGCGGCGTCGCGCACGGCGCGTTCGTCGTCGCTGAGCTGGGGGTCGAGGAAGAGGGGGTCGTCCCACTGGAACTTGCGCATCATGGTCTCGGCTGTCGTGCGGATAATCTCCCGGAGTGTAAGGACTCCGACGCGCCGCGCGACTGCGGTGCATGCCCCGAGGAGAGACGACGATGACCCCCGAGACCATCACGCTGGGCGGCGGCTGCTTCTGGTGCACCGAGGCGGTGTACGAGCAGGTCGACGGCGTGCTTGCCGTCGAATCCGGCTACTGCAACGGCCATGTTCGCAACCCGAGCTACCAGCAGGTGTGCGGCGGCGACACCGGCCACGCCGAGGTGATCCGCGTCACCTTCGACCGCGACCGCATCCCATTGGCCGAGATCCTGCAGATCTTCTTCGCCGTGCACGACGCGACGACGAAGGACCGCCAGGGCAACGACGTCGGCCCGCAGTACCGATCCGGCATCTACTGGCACGACGCCGCGCAGGAGGCGGTGGCGCGCGCCGTGCTCGACGAAGCGAACCGCGCCCTGGGCGGGCGCGTCGTCACCGAGCTGGCGCGGGAGGACAACTACTGGCGTGCCGAGGACTACCAACAGCACTACTTCGCGAACCACCCGAACCAGGGCTACTGCACGTTCGTCGTCGCGCCCAAGGTGGAAAAGTTCAAGCGCACCTTCAAGGCGCGCGTGAAGGCAGCGTAGGCCGCGTCAGAACGACGCGAAGCCGCTGCAGGGCGCCGGCCGGTCTTCCGGGAACAGCGCATCAAGACCGCGGCGCAGCGCGTGGCGGCGCAGGCGATGCTCGATGCCGCCGCCGGCGAGCGCGGTGAACACCGGGGCGCGCAGCAGCAACAGGTCGGTCGGCTCTTCGGCCGCGCGCACCTGGCCGCGCAGCCACTCGGCCTGGCGGCCTTCGAGGTCGGACAGCGCTTCGTGGAAGT
The DNA here is from genome assembly GCA_963204815.1 of Pseudomonadota bacterium. Classification (GTDB taxonomy): domain Bacteria; phylum Pseudomonadota; class Gammaproteobacteria; order Burkholderiales; family Burkholderiaceae_C; genus Rubrivivax. The sequence continues at coordinate 1,504 of CAUJHQ010000039.1, forward strand.
TGGTCTTCAGCAGCACGAAGGCGCGGCGCGCGGCGATGCGCGCCAGCCGGTCCGAAGGCAGCCCGGCGCCCGGCAGGCCGAACTCGGGCACGAAGTGTCGCGGGGCGGCTTGAAGCATGGTGTTCGGGCGGGTGGGGCGCTCAGAGCGGGGCGAAACCCGAGCGCGGCGAGCGCGTCGGGAAATGGCGGTTCAGTTCGGCCACCCGTTCCTCGGCTTCGGCCTGGCTGCGGGCAACAGCGACGACGCGGTAGACCTCGGTGCGCAGGTGCCAGAGCTCGCGCAGCGAGCGCGTGAAGCCGATGCGGTCCTTCAGCAGCTTGGCGTCCAGCGTGTGGATGTCGCGCAGCGTCTCCAGGAAGTCGGTGCGCACCGCGGGCATGCGGCTGAGCGGCGGTGCGGCCTCGTACGGAGCGGGCGCGAGCAGCCAGAACATGAAGCGCTGCCAAGCCGAGTCGGGCGCATGGCACAGCGACGGTGGGCGCACCTCGACGCGCGAGCCGGCCGGTACCGTGGTGGTGGAGCGGAAGGCTCCTCGAGTCAGCGTGTGCATGGACCTCATGGCTGTGATATCGGACACAGTCGTCCGAACCTGAGCCGATTCTGGAATCGGCCCGGTCGCGACAAATGCCCGAACAGCCGGGTCTTAGGGCGCCATCTCTGCGCCCCGGGCGCGCCTCAGACGCTGCCGTACACCGCCTTGCGCTGCGCGGTGTAGGTCCACCAGGGCCGGGGTTCGGCGCCGCGCATGAAGTCGGTGGCGGCCATGAAGGTGTCCAGCACGCAGGGGTCCTGGCGACGGCCGGTCCTGGCGCACAGGCCCTGGTAGAGCACGAAGGCGTCCTTGGACGCCAGTTCGCGCGGGTGCAGCACGCCCAGCAGGCGCAGGTCGGCCGCCAGCGAAGGGCCGATGTTCGGCAGTTGCTCGAGCGCTTCGCACTCGGCGGCGCTGCGCGCCTTCAAGGGCTTGAGCGCCTTGGGCGGGCGGGTGGCGGTGCGCATCGTCACATCAGCATGGTGTTGCGGATGAGGCCGACGGCGATGCCTTCGAGGGCGAAGCCGGGGTCGCCGGCGGGCACCACGATGGTCTCGAAATCCGGGTTCTCGGGGATCAGCTCGATGCCGGCGCGGGTGCGGCGCAGGCGCTTCACGGTGACGTCGTCGCCCAGGCGCGCGACGACGATCTGGCCGTTCTTCGCGTCCTGTGCCTTCTGCACGGCGAGCAGGTCGCCGTCCATGATGCCGGCGTCGCGCATGCTCATGCCGCGAACCTTGAGCAGGTAGTCCGGCTTGCGGGGGAACAGCGAGGACTCGACGACGAAGGTCTGGTCGACGTGCTCCTGCGCGAGGATCGGGCTGCCGGCGGCCACGCGGCCCACCAGCGGCAGCGTCAGCTGGGCCAGGCTGGGCAGCGGCAGGCTGAACTGCTTGCCGTACTGCGACAGGCGCGCCTCGTTGAGGGCGCGCAATGTGTCAGACTTCAAACGGATGCCGCGCGAGGTGCCGCCCAGCAGTTCGATGACGCCCTTGCGGGCCAGCGCCTGCAGGTGCTCTTCGGCGGCATTCGGCGAGCGGAAGCCCAGCTCGGCCGCGATCTCGGCCCGCGTGGGCGGAGCGCCGGTGCGCTCGATGGCGCTCTGCACCAGATCGAGGATCTGCTGCTGGCGCGGCGTGAGCTTCGGGCCTTCTTCGATGCGGTCGTCCATGACAATGCTGCCTGTGGTTTTGTCCAGCCAACTGTATTTTTATCCAGAACGACGCCGATGCCAAGCCCCGCTTCCCTGACCGTGGTGCTCGGCACCGGCGGCACCATCTCCGGCACCGCCGACCGCGCCACCGACAACGTCGGCTACCGGGCGGCACAGCTGGGTGTCGCGGCCTTGGTGGCGGCCGTGCCGGCGCTCGCCGGCGTGCCGCTCGAATCGGCGCAGGTGGCGCAGCTCGACAGCAAGGACATGTCGCATGCCGTCTGGCAGCAGCTGGCGCAGCGCGTGGCGGCCGAACTGGCGCGGCCCGACGTGGGTGGCGTGGTGGTCACGCACGGCACCGACACGCTTGAGGAAACCGCGTACTTCCTGCACCGCGTGCTGGCGCCCGCCAAGCCGGTGGTGCTGACGGCGGCGATGCGGCCGGCCACGTCGCTGCAGGCCGACGGCCCGCAGAACCTGCTGGACGCCGTGACGCTGGCCCGCGAGCCCGGCGCCGCGGGCGTGCTGGTGGTGCTGGGCGGGCGCGCCTTCGCCGCCGACGGCTTGCGCAAGGCCGATGCCTACCGGCTGGACGCCTTCGAAGGCCCCGAGGTTGCGCGCCTCGAGGAAGGCCGCGTGCGGCCGACAGGCCCGTGGCCGCGCAGCGCGCCGCTGGGGCTGGCCTGCATCGCGCGGGCGCCGGAGCGCTGGCCGCGCGTGGCCTGGCTGACGAGCCACGCGGGCTTCGACGCCGCCCTGGTGGACGGCTTGCGCGCGGCCGGCTTCGACGGCCTAGTGATCGCCGGCACCGGCAACGGCACGCTGCACGCCGACCTGCAGGCAGCACTGCTGCGGGCGCGCGATGCCGGCCTCGAAGTGCGCGTCACGACGCGCTGCGCCAGCGGGCGGGTGGTCGGCGGCGCGCCCGACCAGCCCGTGGGGCCGGCGCAGGCGCGTGTCGCGCTGCTGCTCGAACTGCTGCAGCGCTGAGACCCGGGCGCCGGGTCAGGCCACCGAGAGCGTGACGTCGACGTTGCCGCGCGTCGCGTTCGAGTACGGGCAGACCTCGTGCGCGGCGGCGACCAGCTGTTCGACCGCGGCGCGGTCCATGCCCGGCACCGACACCGCCAGCGCGACGGCGATGTTGAACGCACCGGCCTTCGAGCCGTGCGGGCCGATGGCGACGTCGGCCTTGATCGACACCTCGGCCGGCAGCTTGATCTTCTGGCGCGCGGCCACCGCCTTCATGGCGCCGATGAAGCAGGCCGAGTAGCCGGCGGCGAACAGTTGCTCGGGGTTGGTGCCGGGGCCGTCGTCGCCGCCGAGCGCCTTCGGCGTCGACAGCTGCAGCTTGATCTTGCCGTCCGAGGATTCGGTGGTGCCGGTGCGGCCGCCGGTGGAGGTGGCGGTGGCGGTGTAGACGGCTTGGGCGATGGAGGGCATGGTGTCTTCCTTGCGGGTGGGTGCGGCGCTCAGGCC
>CAUJHQ010000040.1 GCA_963204815.1 Pseudomonadota bacterium
GCGCAAAGTGGACAGAGGATGGGCACAAAGCAAAAAGCCACCCGGTTGGGTGGCTCTCGCTTCGCAGCTAACTCGTTGATCTAGCTGCTGTTTTCGTGGTTGCGGGGGCAAGATTTGAACTTGCGACCTTTGGGTTATGAGCCCAACGAGCTACCAGGCTGCTCCACCCCGCGACAGAGCCTCGCAGTATACACCAAGGCCCAGGCGCGGACGGTAGCGGCGCTCGCGGGCTGGCGAGGGGCGCGTTGCTACAGTGCGCGCGCATGTCTAGACGAGAAGGTGCATGACCCCGATCCGAAGCCTCGATGCGCTGCCGCGCGTCCGGCTTCGCGAGTTGCCGATCGCGCTCGAACCCGGCACGGCCCGCTTGTTCCTCTTCGATCTCGACGACCCCCTCTGGCAGCGCAAGCCCGGCCCGTTGGACCCCGCTGAACTTGACCGCGCCGCGCGCTTCCACTTCGAACGCGACGCCCGCCGCTACCGCGCGTCGCATGCGGCTCTGCGGTGGGTGCTCGCCCATCACGTCGGTGAGCCGGCGGATGCGCTGCGCTTCTCGGCGGGCGCGTTCGGCAAGCCGTCGCTGGAAGGCGAGCACGGTTGGCACTTCAACCTGTCCCACTCGGGCGGACTCGGCCTCATCGGTCTGTGCCGGGGCGCGCCGATCGGCGTCGACGCCGAGTGGATGCGGCCGCTGGACGACCGCCCGGCGCTCGTCCGGGCGCATTTCTCCGACGCCGAGTGCGCGCAGTTCGAGCACCTTTCCCCCGAACTGCAGCAGGACGCCTTCTTCGCCGCCTGGTCGCAGAAGGAAGCGGTCATGAAGGCCGACGGTCGCGGCCTGTCGATCGATCCGCGCACTTTGGACGTCACGATCGACCCGCGCGCACCGGCCCATTTTGTGTGCAAAGAACCCATTTCGAGCACCCCCTGGTCGCTGTGGTCGACCCGCTGGCCCGACGGCGCATGGCTCGCCGCCGCCGTGGCGCACCCGTCGGTGCGATTTATTGCCCACCTCCTCGTCGAACCATGAGTTCGCGGGATAGCGAGTTCAGCGACTCGGCCTAACATGACCGCTTAACGCTCAGTTACGAGGGCCACCGATCACGATCGGAGTTGCGGCCAAGGCCTCGCCCGTCGACCCCGGTCGACCTGCCGGAGTCAGGGCGTCGGCAGGGCGCGTTCCGACACGGCCTCCGGCACTCCGTCGAGCGACAACATCAACAGGTGGGGATCAGCCGATGTCGGCTCCATGGTTGCTGAACTTCGGCGCGCGCCGCGAGGCGCCGGTGCGCCTGTTCTGCCTATCCAGCGCGGGCTCCGGTGCCGCGATGTACCGCTCGTGGCGTGACGCGCTCCCGGCTGATGTCGACGTGTGCGCGGTGCAATTGCCGGGCCGCGAGAACCGCCTGCGCGAAACGCCCATCGCCTCGATGGCGACGCTGGCCGACACGCTGGCCGTCGAACTGCGCCGCTGGATGGACCGGCCATTCGCGCTCTTCGGCCACAGCATGGGCGCGCAGCTGGCGTTCGAACTGGCGCGGCGCCTGCACGCGGCGGGCGGGCCACGACCCGGGTTGCTGATGGTGTCGGCGCGGCGCGCTCCGCAGCTGCCGGACCAAGAACCACCGCTGCACACGCTGTCCGACGACGACCTGCTGGCCGAGGTCGGGCGGCGCTACGGCGGCATCCCGGCCGAAGTGCTGCAGCACCGCGACCTGCTCGATCTGCTGCTGCCCGGCCTGCGCGCCGACCTCACCGCGATCGAGACGCATCGCCATGTCGACGCGCCGCCGCTGCGCTGCCCGATCGTCGCCTACGGTGGCACCGCCGACACCCGCGCCGCGCCCGCCCAGCTCGATGGCTGGGCAGTGCACACGAGCGCCGCCTTCCGCCGGCGCTGCTTCGCCGGCGGGCACTTCTACCTTCAAGACGACACGGTACGCGGCGCGCTGCTCGCCGACGTCGCCCAGGGCCTGCGCGCACTGCAGCCGCTGCGCGCACCGGAGGCCGCTGGATGACGGTGGACCGGGCAGTCGCGATCGTCGGCATCGGTTGCCGACTGCCCGGCGGCGTGGCGGACCCGCGGTCGTTCTGGCGCCTGCTGCAGGAAGGCCGCGACGCGATCGGCGAGATCCCGCCCGAGCGCATCGACCTCGCGCGCTGGTTCGACCCCCGCCCGGCCACGCCGGGCCGCATCATGAGCCGCTACGGCGGCTACCTCGACGGCATCGAGAACTTCGACGCCGCGTTCTTCGGCATCTCGCCGCGCGAGGCCGAGCTGATCGACCCGCAACAGCGCCTGCTGCTCGAGACCGCCTGGGAAGCGCTGGAGGACGCCGGCCTCGACGCGCTGGCGCTGCGCGGCAGCCGCACCGGCGTCTACGCCGGGCAGTGGATCTCCGACTTCGAAGCGCGCTACGCCGGCGACGCGCAGACGCTGCAGTTCCGCGCCAGCATGGGCAGCGGGCGCTACGCCACGTCGGGCCGCGTGTCGTTCGCGCTCGGCCTGCGCGGCCCGAGCTTCACGATCGACGCCGCCTGCTCATCGTCGCTCGTCGCGGTACACCTGGGGCTGCGCGCCGTACGCCAGGGCGAATGCGAACTCGCGATCGCCGGTGGCGTGAACGTGATCCTGCAGCCGAACATCCACGTCGCCTACTCGCAGGGCCGCATGATGGCGCCGGACGGCCGCTGCAAGTTCGGCGACGCGCGCGGCGATGGCTACGTGCGCAGCGAAGGCGCCGCGCTGGTGGTGCTGAAGCCGCTGGACGCCGCGCTCGCCGCCGGCGACCGCGTCTACGCTGTGCTGCGCGGCAGCGCCACCAACAACGACGGCGACGTCAGCGGTTCGTTCGGCCGCCCCGGCGTGCAGGGCCAGCAGGAACTGCTGCAGGCCGCCTACCGCGACGCCGGCGTCGACCCGGCCACCGTCGGCTACATCGAAGCGCACGGCACCGGCACGCGCGCCGGCGACCCGGTCGAGATCGGCGCGCTCGGCGCGGTGCTCGGCCCGGGGCGCGCGGCCGGCGCGCGCTGCCGCGTCGGATCGATCAAGACCAACATCGGCCACACCGAAGGCGCCGCCGGCGTCATCGGCCTCGCGAAGGCGGCGCTCGCGCTGCACGAAGGCGCGATCCCCGCCAGCCTCCACTTCCACGAGCCGAACCCGCTGGTGCCCTGGCACGACCTGCCCTTCGAGGTGCCGACCGCCGCCGTGCCCTGGCCGGCCGACGGTGCACCGCGCTTTGCCGGCGTCAGCTCGTACGGCATCGCCGGCAGCAACGCGCACGCAGTGCTCGAATCGGCGCCACTGCCGCCGCCGGTTGAACGCCACGCGCTGCCGCCACGTCCGGCGCTGCTGGTGTTGTCGGCGCGCAGCCCCGAAGCGCTGCGCGCGCTGGCACAGCAGCATGCGCAGGCGCTCGCCGGCGCATCGCGCGAACGGCTGGATGCCGTGTGCTGGAGCGCCGCCACGCGCCGCGCTGCGCTCGCGCAGCGCGCCGCCTTCGTCGCCGACAACGCCGCTTCGATGGCTGCCCAACTGGCCGCCTTCGCCGCCGGCGAGCCCGCGGCGCTGCAGGGCGAAGCGGCCGAGGGCACGGCGCTGGCCCCGGTGTTCGTGCTGCCCGGCCAGGGCGGCCAGTGGCCCGGCATGGCGCGCGAGCTGCTGCGCGGCGAGCCGGCCTTCGCGGCCGCGCTGCGCGAGGCCGATGCCGCGGCGCGCCCGTGGACCGAAGGCTCGCTGCTCGACCGCCTCGCGGGCGACGACGAAGCGGCACTCGAACGCGTCGAGCGCGTGCAGCCGTTGCTGACGGCGCTGTCGATCGCCTGGGGGCGCTGGCTCGGCACGCTGGGCATCGAGCCGCAGGCGCTGGTGGGCCACAGCATGGGCGAGGTAGGCGCCGCCTGCCTGGCCGGCGTGCTCGACCTCGGCCAGGCGATGCAGGTGGTGTGCCGCCGCAGCGCGCGCATGGCGGCGATGCGCGGCGCCGGCGCGATGGCGGTGGTGGCGCTGCCGGCCGAAGCGCTGCAGCGCCGACTCGCCGGCCAGGAAGCGCAGCTGTCGCTGGCGGCCGCCAACGGTCCGTCGTCCAGCGTGGTGGCCGGCGATGCCGCGGCACTGGCGGCCTTCGTCACCACGCTCGAAGCCGAAGGCGTGTTCGCGCGCCGCATCAAGGTCGACGTCGCGTCGCACAGCCCGCAGATGGCCGGCCCGGCGGCGGCGCTGCAGGCCGACCTCGCCGGCCTGGTCCCGCACGCCGCGCAGCGCCCGCTCTACTCCACGCTGCTGGGCCGTCGCGCCGGGCCGGGCGAGGCCTTCGACGCCACGTACTGGGCGCGCAACCTGCGCGAGCCGGTGCAGTTCGACGCCTGCGTCGGCGCGCTGCTGGACGGCGGCGCGCGCTGCTTCGTCGAACTCGGCCCGCACCCGGTGCTGGCCGGCGCCGTGCAGGAGACGGCCCGCGCGCGCGGCATCGCCGTCACCGCGCTGGCCTGCACGAAGCGCGACGCGCCCGGCGCCGACAGCGCGATGGCGCTCGTCGGCGCGCTCTGGTGCGCCGGCGTGCAGCCCGACTGGTCGCGCGTGCTGCCGCGCCACGCGGCGGTCGACCTGCCGCTGTACCCGTGGCAGCGCGAACGCCACTGGCCGCGCACCGAGGCCACCACGGCCGCGGCGCCCGCGCGCCCCGGCGCGCACCCGCTGCTCGAACAGCGCTTCGATGTCGCCGGCGAGGCGCTCGTCTGCCACGAGACCACGCTGTCCGGGATGCGCTTCCCCTGGCTCGCCGACCACGTGGTGCGCGGCAGCGTGCTGTTCCCCGGCGTCGCCTTTGCCGAGGCGGCGCTCGCCGCGGCACGCGAGGCACAACCGGCGCAGCCCGTCGCACTGGCCGACCTGCACTTCGAAACGGCGCTGCCGCTGTCGGCCGGCACGGCCGCACGGCTGCAGGTGCGCAGCACGCCGGGCACGGTGGAACTGCACGGCCGCACCGACGCCACCGCGCCATGGCAGCGCCACGCCACCGCGCGCCTGGTGGCCGCCGCGCTGCCGCCGCCGCTGCCGCCGCTGCCCGAAGGCGGCACGCCGCTCGACGGCGACGAGGTCTACGCCCGCCTCGCGCGCACCGGTCTGGCCTACGGCCCGGCCTTCCGCGCCGTGCGCTCGCTGCGCGTCGACGGCACGCGCGCCGCCGGCGTGCTGCAGCTCGACGACGTGCCGGCCGGCTACGTCGCCTGGCCGCCGCTGCTCGACGCGGCGCTGCAGGTGCTGGCGCTGCTCTCTCCCGGCGGCGGCACGCCGGTGCCGGTGCACGTGGCGCAGCTCGTCGTCGCACGGCCGCTGCCCGCCGGCGCGCCGATCACGCTGCAGGCCGACGCCGCCACTGGCAGCGTCGACCTGCTCGACGCCACCGGCCAGCCGCTGGCGGCGTTGCGCGGCGCCCGCTTCGAGGCGGTCGGCCGCAGCGCCGCCGACCCGTCGTCCTGGCTGCACGACACCGCCTGGCGCGCGCTTGCGCTGCCGGCCGCGGCGGCCGTGGCGGGCCCGGTGGCGCTGGTGTGTGCCCGGCCGGCCACGGCCGCGCCACTGGCGGCCGCGCTGGCGGCGCGCGGCGTGGCGTCGCGCGTCGTCGCGCCAGAGGCCCTGGGCGCCGGCCTCGCCGAACCGCAGGTGGTGATGCTCGGCGCGCTGGAAGCCGCGCTGCCGGACGAAGGCCTGGCCTGGATCGAAGACGCCTGGCAGCACGGCCCCGACGCCGCGCTGGCCGCGGCGCAAGCCCTGGCCACCGCGCCGCGGCCGCCGCGCGTGTGGCTCGCCACGCGCGACGCCGTGGCCTGCGGGCCGGCACGGCGGCTGTCCATCGGCGCGGCCGCGCTGTGGGGCCTGGGCCGCGTGTGGGCACACGAGCAACCTTCGCTCGGCGTGACGCTGGTCGACCTGGAAGGCGATGCCGGCGCGCTGGCCGAACTGCTGTGCGCGCCGCCGCCGGAACGTCAGATCGCGCGCCGCGGTGGCCGCTGGCACGCGCTGGCGCTGGCGCCGTGGTCGGCCGCCGAACCGGCGCAGGCCAACGCCGCGCCGAGCTGGCGCGCCGCACCCGCGACACCGGGCACGCCCGGCTCGCTGCACTGGCAGGCCGCCACCCGGCCGGCGCCGGCGCCGCACGAGGTGGAGATCGAGGTCTCGCACACCGGCCTCAACTTCATGAACCTGCTGTCGGCGCTGGGCCAGTACCCGGGCTACGAGGGCGGGCTGGGGCCGCTCGGCATCGAGTGCGCCGGCCGCGTGGCGCGCACCGGTGCGGCGGTCACGCACCTGGAGGCGGGCGATGCGGTGGTGGCCATCGGCCACGGCTGCCTGCAGCGGCATGCGCGCGTGCGCGGCGCACTGGTCGCCCCGTTGCCGCCCGGCTGGTCCGCCGCCGACGCGGCCGCGCTGCCGATCGCCTTCCTCACCGCGCTGCATGCGCTGGTCGACCTGGCGCGGCTGGACGCCGGCGAGCGCGTGCTCGTGCACTCGGCCGCCGGCGGCGTGGGCCTGGCGGCGGTGCAGATCGCGCGCCAACGCGGTGCCGAGGTGATCGCCAGCGCAGGCACCGAAGACAAGCGCGCGCTGCTGCGCGGCATGGGCATCGCGCACGTGGTCGATTCGCGCGCGCCGTTCGCCGACGCGGTGCTCGCCGCCACCGGCGGCCGCGGCGTCGACGTGGTGCTGAACTCGCTGGCCGGCGACGCCATCGCCGAAGGGCTGCGCTGCCTGGCGCCCTACGGCCGCTTCGTCGAGCTGGGCAAGCGCGACATCTACGGTGGCACGCGCATCGCGCTCGCGCCGTTCCGCGCGAACCTCTCGTACTTCGCGGTGGACCTCGACCGCATGATGAGCGAGCGGCCGGAACGCCTGGGCGCGAGCCTGCGCCAGCTGATGCACGACGCCGGCGCAGGCACCTGGGCGCCGTTGCCGACCACGGTGTTCGAGGCCGACCGCGTGGCCGACGCCTTCCAGGGCCTGATGCCCGGCACGCACGTCGGCAAGCACGTGGTGGCGCTCGACCCGCCGCCGGCGCAGGTGGCGCCGGCCCCGGGCCTGCGCGCGGCGCTGCGGCTCGACGGCTGCCACGTCGTCACCGGCGGCCTCGGCGCGCTCGGCCTCGAAGTGGCGCGCTGGCTGGCGCGGCGCGGTGTGCCGGCGCTGCTGCTGGTGGGGCGCCGCGCCCCCGATGACGCGGCACGCGCTGCCATCGCCGAGCTCGCAGCGCAGGGCACGCGCGTGCTCACCGCGGCCTGCGACGTCGCCGACCGCCCGGCGCTGGCCGCCGCGCTCGACCGCGCGCGCCGCGAGGCCGGCCCGCTGCGCGGCGTGTTCCACGCCGCCGGCGTGCTGGCCGACGCCACGCTGGACCGGCTCACGCCGGCCACGCTGCGCACGCCGCGCGAGCCCAAGCTGCACGGCGCCTGGAACCTGGACCGCCTGACCGAAGGCGACGACCTCGACGCCTTCGTGCTGTTCTCGTCGGTCGCCGCGCTGTTCGGCACGCCGGGCCAGGCCAACTACGCGGCCGCGAACGCCGCGCTCGACGCGCTCGCCGCCGACCGCGCGGCGCGCGGCAAGCCGGCGCTGGCGGTGGCCTTCGGGCCGGTCGCCGACGTCGGCCTCGCTGCCGCCGAAGCGCACCGCGGCAACGCACTGGCGCGCCTGGGCTTCGACGGCCTGCGTGCCGCCGACGCCATCGACGCCATCGACCGCCTGCTCGCCAGCGGCCGCGCGCACGCCGTCTGCGCGCCGTTCGACGCCGAACGCTGGCTCGCCGCCACCGCGCACACGGGTGCCACCGGCCTCGTCGACGCCGCCGGGGCGCCAACGGCCGCCGCTGCCGGGCCATCGCTGCGTGAAGCGCTGGAAGCAGCACCGGCCGGCGCGCCTCGGCGCGCGCTGCTCGAAGCCGCCGTGCGCGACGAAGTGGCCTCCGTGCTGCGCCTGGCGCCGCAGCGCGTGCCGGCCGACCGCGCGCTGAAGTCGCTGGGCCTGGATTCGCTGATGGCGCTGGAACTGCGCAACCGCCTCGAACGGCGCAGCGGCGCGGCGTTGTCGCCGACGCTGGCGTGGAACCATCCGACACTGGCCGCGATGGCGGCGCACCTGGCCGAACGCCTGGGCGTGGCGCTCGACGCCGCCGAGGCGCCCGCTGTCGAGCCCGACCTGGATGCGCTGCTGGCCGAACTGGAGCAGATGAGCGACGACGAGGCGCGCGCGCAGTTGGAACGGGGGGACGCGGCATGAGCGTTCCGGCTGATCGCCTGGCCGCGCTGTCGCCCGAGAAGCGCGCGCTGCTCGCGCAGCGCCTGGGCCAGGGTGCAGCACCCGCGGCGCCCACCCAGCCGCGCATCGCCATCGTCGCCGCCGCCTGCCGGCTGCCCGGTGGCGCCGATTCGCCGCAGGCCTTCTGGCGCCTGCTCGTCGAGGGCCGCGACGCCGTCACGCCGGTGCCGCCGGAGCGCTGGGACGGCGAGGCGCTGTTCAGCGCCGAAGCCGACGCACCCTTGCGCGTGCGCTCGCGCCACGGCGCCTTCCTCGACGGCGTCGACCGCTTCGACGCCGCGTTCTTCGGCATCTCGCCGCGCGAAGCGGCCGCGATGGACCCGCAGCAGCGCCTGCTGCTCGAACTGGCCTGGGAAGCGCTCGACGCCGGCGGCCTGCCGGCGGAGCGGCTCGCGGGGTCGGCCGGCGGCGTGTTCGTCGGCGCGCACAGCCACAGCAGCGACTGGTGGCTGCGGCAGCTGGCGCAGCGCGGCGGGCTGGAGACCCACTCGGCCACCGGCTCGGCACACAGCATCCTGGCGAACCGGCTGTCTTACGTGCTCGACCTGCGCGGCCCGTCGATGACGGTGGACACGGCCTGTTCGTCGTCGCTCGTCGCCGTGCACCTGGCCTGCCAGAGCCTGCGCAGCGGCGAGTGCGACCTGGCGCTCGCCGCCGGCGTCAACCTGATGCTCGGGCCGGCGGCCAGCTTCGCGTTCAGCCGCCTGCAGATCCTGTCGCCGAACGGCCGCTGCCGCAGCTTCGACGCCGCCGCCGACGGCATCGTGCGCGGCGAAGGCGCGGTGCTGCTGGTGTTGAAGCGCCTGGCCGACGCGCAGCGCGACGGCGACCCGGTGCTCGCGCTCATCGCCGGCAGCGCGGTCAATCAGGACGGCGCGAGCAACGGCCTCACCGCACCGAGCGGCCCGGCGCAGGAAGCGGTGGTCGCGCGCGCGCTCGCGCAGGCCGGCGTGGCGCCGGCGCGCGTGGGCCTCGTCGAGACCCACGGCACCGGCACGCCGCTGGGCGACCCGGTCGAGGCGGAAGCGCTGGCGCGCACGCTCGGCACGCCGGACGCCGCGCCGCGCTGCTGGCTCGGCGCGCTGAAGACCAACATCGGCCACCTCGAAGGCGCGGCCGGCATCGCCGGCCTGCTGAAGGCGGCGCTCTGCCTGCGTGAAGGCCAGGTGCCGCCCAACCTGCACTTCACGGCGCCGAACCCGCACCTGCGGCTGGACGGCACCCGCTTGGCGATCCCCACCACGCTGCAGCCGTGGCCGGCCGGCACGGCGCCGCGCGTGGCCGGCGTCAGCTCGTTCGGCTTCGGCGGCACGAACGCGCATGCGGTGCTCGAGGAGTACCGCGCACCCGCCGCCGAACCCGCGCCGCCGGCCGCCGCCGACGACTGGATCGCCGTCTCGGCGCGCGACCGTGCGGCGCTCGACGCCACGCTGCGCGCCAGCGCCGATGCGCTGCGCGCCGCCGACGCGGCCACGCTGCCCGACCTGCTGTTCACCGCCCGCCAGCGCCGCAGCCACCACGCGCTGCGCGTGGCCGTGCACGGCCACAGCGCCGAAGAACTGGCGCAGCGGCTCGAAGCCCGCATCGGCCAGCCGGCCACCCCCGCCGAGCCCGGCGCCAAGACCGCCTGGGTCTTCAGCGGCCAGGGCGGCCTGTGGGCCGGTGCCGCGCGCGAGCTGTACGACACCGAGGCCGCCTTCCGCGACGCGCTGGACGACGTCGCCGCGCGCTTCGCCACCCGCGCCGGCTGGGACCTGCGCCCGCCGCTGCTCGACGCCACGCAGGGCGAACGCCTGCAAGCCACCGAAGTGGCGCAGCCGGCGCTGTTCGCGCTTCAGGTCGCGCTGGCGGCATGGTGGCGCGCCCAGGGGCTGGTGCCGGACGCCGTGGTCGGCCACAGCGTCGGCGAAGTGGCGGCGGCGCACGCCGCCGGCGTGCTGACGCTGGACGACGCGGTGCGCGTGGTGCACGAGCGCTCGCGCGCCATGCAGCCGGCCGCCGGCGCGGGCCGCATGGCGCAGGTCGAGTGCGGCGAAGCCGAACTCGCCGCCGAGCTGGCCAGCGGCGCGGTCGACCTCGCGGCGCTCAACGGCCCGCGCAGCTGCGTCATCGCCGGCACGCCGCAGGCGGTGGACACCAGCCTCGCGCGGCTGGCCGCCGCCGGCGTGCGCGGCCGGCTGCTCGATCTGCCCTACGCCTTCCACAGCGCGCAGATGGCGCCCTTCGTGCCGGCGATCGAGGCCGCACTCGCCGGCCTGGCGCCGCGCGCCGCGCTGCGGCCGCTGGTCTCCACCGTGCACGGCGACTGGACCGACGTCGCGCACGGCGACCACGGCGCGGCCTACTGGGGCCGCAACGTGCGCGAGCCGGTGCGCTTCGCCGCCGCCACGCTGCGGCTGCTCGAAGCCGGCGTGCGCTGCATCCTGGAAATCGGCCCGCATCCGGCACTCGGCGCGGGCGTTCTGGCCAGTGCCGAAGCGGCGGGCAGCAGCGTCACGGTGGCCGGCTCGCTGCGGCGCGGCGCGCCGGCGCGCGCCGCGCTGCTCGACAGCCTGTGCACGCTGCACGAAGCCGGCACGACCATCGCACGGGTGCCCGCACCAGGCCGCCGGGTCGTCGCGCTGCCCGCGTACCCGTGGCAACGCCAGCGTCACGCGCTCGATGCGCCGGACCCGGCCGCGCTGGCGTTCAACGCGCTCGGCCGCGCGCCAGCCGCGGCAACCGGCGGCGTGCGCTGCCACGCGCTCGACTGGCCAGTGGCCGCCGGCCGCACGCCGAGCGCGGCCGTGCCGGCGCTCGCGCTGGCCTCGCTGGCCGCCACCTTGAAGGCAGGTGCCGCGACGCACGCAGCGGTGCACGAACTCGCCGGCGAGGCCGGCGCCGCGGCGGCGATCGAGGCACGTGCCGCGCACTTCGCCCGTCAGGCCCTGCAGGCCCTGGGCGGTGCCGCGCCGCTGCCGCGCCACCGGCGCCTGCACGAGCGGCTGCTCGAACTGGCGGCCACGCCGCCGGCCGCCGGCGAGCGCGCCGACACCGATCGCGTCGAGCCGGCACTGCTGGAGCGCTGCGGCCACGCGCTCGCCGACGTGCTGCGTGGCCAGGCCGACCCGCTGGCGCTGCTGTTCCCGGCCGACGGCCGGGCCTCGGCCGCCGACATCTACGCCCGCACGCCGTCGGCGCGCCTGTACAACGCGCTGGCCGCCGACGCCGTGCGCGCGCTGGCGCGTCAGGCCGGCCGGCCGCTGCGCGTGCTGGAGATCGGCGCCGGCACCGGCGCCACCGCCGCGCGCCTGCTCGAAGCGCTGCCGGCCGGCGGCGACTACTGCTTCACCGACGTCGCCCCGCTCTTCGTGCAGCAGGCCGAAGAGCGCCTGGGCGCCGCCGCCCGCAGCCAGCGCCTGCAGGCGCGCCGGCTCGACATCGAATCCGACCCGGCGACGCAGGGCTTCGCCGGCGAACGCTTCGACCTCGTCGTCGCCACCAACGTGCTGCACGCCACCGCCGACCTGCACCGCAGCCTGGTGCACGCGCGCTCGCTGCTCGCCGAGGGCGGCGTGCTGATGCTGATCGAGACGGTGGCGCCGCGCGCCTGGACCGACCTCACCTTCGGCCTCACCGAAGGCTGGTGGCGCTTCACCGACGCGCCGCTGCGCGCGCGCCATGCGCTGCTCGACGCCGGCGCCTGGTGCCGCGCGCTTGCCGATGCCGGTTTCGCCGACGCGCAGCCGGTGGGCGCCGAGTGGTCGGCGCATGCGATCCACCCGCAGGCGCTGCTGCTGGCGCGCCAGGGCGGGGCCACGCCGGCCGCGGCGCGCTTCGCGGGTCGCCGCTTCCACGTGGCCGCCGACGCGGGCGGCTTCGGCCGACGCGTGGCCGCTGCGCTGCAGGCCGAGGGCGCGCAGCTCGTCGACGACCTGGCGGCCGACGGCCCGATCGAGGTGCTGCACACCGGTGGTCTGGACGCGCCCGCGGCCGCCGGCACCACGCCGGACGGCCTGGCGCAGGCCTTCGACGCCTGCACCGCGGCACTCGCCGCGGTGCAGGCGCTCGCGCGGCGGCCGGCCGGCGGGCGCCTGTGGCTGGCCACGCGCGGCGCGGTGGCGCTCGGTGCCAGCGACGCGATCGCGCCCGCCGCGGCGCCGCTGTGGGGCCTGGGCCGGTCGATCGCACTCGAATGGCCGCAGCACTGGGGCGGCCTCGTCGACCTGGACCCGGCGGCGGACGACACGGCCAACGTGACTGCACTGCTCGACGCGCTGGCGGCCGCCGACGGCGAGGACCAGGTCGCCGTGCGCGCCGGCGCCGCCCACGTGGCCCGCGTGGGCGCGCGGCCGCTGCCCGCACGCGCCACGCTCGACCTGTCGCAAGGCAGCCTGCTCGTCACTGGCGGCTTCGGCGGCCTGGGCCCGAAGATCGCGCGCTGGCTCGCCGACCAGGGTGCGCGCCGCATCGTGCTCGCCGGCCGCCGCGGTGCGCCGCAAGGTGACGCCACGTTCGACGCCGCACTGGCGCCGCTGCGCGCGCGCGGCGTCGAGCTCGTCTTCGAGCGTGTCGACGTCGCCGACCTCACAGCGATGGCGCAGCTCTTCGAACGCCAGGCCGCGGCCGGCCGGCCGGTGCGCGGTGTCGTGCACGCCGCGGCGTCGATCCGCTTCCAGTCACTGGACACGCTCACGCCCGCCGACCTGGCCGACGCGCTGCGCGCCAAGGTGCAGGGCGCCTGGGTGCTGCACGAACTGCTGCGCGACGGGCTCTTCGTGCTGTTCTCGTCGGCCACCGCGCTGTTCGGCGCCAAAGGCCTGGCGGCCTATGCGAGTGCGAACGCCTTCCTCGGCGCGCTGGCGCAGCACCGCGCCGCGCTCGGTCTGCCGGCCACCTGCGTCGACTGGGGCGCCTGGGACGAGATCCGCCTGCTCGGCGGCGCGCCGCAGGGCGACATGGCGCGCATCGGCCAGCGCACGATGGTCGACGCCGACGCCTTCGGCGCGCTCGCCGCGCTGGTGCAGGCGGGCGTGCCGGCGGCGATGCTGGCCGACATCGACTGGCCGACCGCCTGCGCCGCCTACCAGGTGCAAGGCCGCCGGCCGTTCCTCGCAGCGATGGAAGGTGGCACCCCCGCCGCGACCGCCGCGGCCCCGGCCGAAGCAGCGGGCATCGCCGCGCCCGCCGACCTGCGCGCCGAACTCCAGCCGCTGGACCCGCGCGCCCGCCTCGAACGCGTGGCGGGCCTGGTGCGCGCCGAAGTGGCGCGCGTGCTCGGGCTGGCCGGGCCGGCGGCCGTCGACCCCGCGCGCGGCCTCTTCGAGATGGGCCTGGACTCGCTGATGGCGATGCAGCTGCGCCGCCGCCTCGCCGCCGCCACCGGGCTGGACCTGCCGGCCACGCTGGTCTTCAACCACCCGAGCGTGCAGCCGATGGCCGCCCACCTGCTGGAGCGCCTGGCGCTGGCCGCGCCGCCCGAAGCCACGCCGGCCGATGCCATCGAGTCGCTCAGCGACGACGAAGTTCGCCGCGCGCTGCAGGCCGAGCTGGCCGCCGCCGGCCTGCTGGACGACACCGGAGGCCCGCGTTGAGCAGCGCCGCACCGCCGTCGGACATGGAACGCCAGGCCCTCGCCGCGCTGCGCCGCATGCGCGAGCGGCTGGACGCCGCCGAAGCGGCCGAAGCGGCGCGCCACGCGCCGCTGGCCATCGTCGGTGCGGCCTGCCGCTTCCCGGGCGCGCCCGACATCGACGCCTTCTGGCAGCTGCTGCTGCAGGGCGGCGAAGGCGTGGCCGACATCCCGCCAACGCGCTGGGACGCCGCCGCGCTGGCGCAGGCCGCCGCGGCCGCCGGCGCCACGCTGCCGACGCGCGCCGGCCTGCTGCCGCGCGTCGACGGCTTCGACGCCGCCTTCTTCGGCATCACCGGCCGCGAGGCGCAGCTGATGGACCCGCAGCAGCGCCTGTTCCTCGAAGTGGCGTGGGAAGCGCTGGAACGCGCCGGCATCCCGCCGCTGGCGCTGAAGGGCAGCGCCAGTGGCGTCTTCGTCGGCACCACGACGAGCGACTACCTCGCACTGCTGAAACAGCGCCTGCAGGTGCACGAGATGGACGCCTACGTCGTCTCGGGCAACACGATCAACGCCACCGCCGGCCGCGTCTCGTACACGCTCGGCCTGCAAGGGCCGGCGATGGCGATCGACACCGCGTGCTCGTCGTCGCTGGTGGCGTTCGACCGCGCCTGCCGCAGCGTGCGCGACGGCGAATCGCGCCTGGCCATCGCCGGCGGCGTGAACCTCGTGCTGGCGCCGGAGATCATGATGGCGCTCGGCCGCTGGGGCATGCTCGCCCCCGACGGCCGCTGCAAGACCTTCGACGCCGCCGCCGACGGCTTCGTGCGTGCCGAAGGCTGCGGCGTGGTGCTGATCAAGCGCCTCGCCGACGCGCTGGCCGACGGCGACCGCATCTGGGCGCTGGTGCGCGGCAGCGCCGTCAACCAGGCCGGCGCGAGCGGCGCCTTCGCGGTGCCCAACGGCCTGGCGCAGGCCGCGGTGATGAAGGCCGCGGTGGCCGACGCGCGCGTCGACGCGGCCGAGCTGGGCTACCTCGAATCGCACGGCACCGGCACGCCGCTCGGCGACCCGATCGAGATGGAAGGCATCGCCAGCGTCTACGGCCCCGGCCGCGACGCCGGTCGCACGCTGTGGGTCGGTGCGGTGAAGAGCAACGTCGGCCACCTGGAGGCGGCCGCCGGCGTCACCGGCCTCATCAAGACCGTGCTCGCGCTGCGCCACGGGCGCATCCCGCCGAACCTGCACTTCCACACGCCGAGCCCGCACATCGCGTGGGGCGCCGCACCACTGCGCGTGCCGACGCAGGTGGAGGACTTCCCGCGCCACGGCGCGCGCCGGCTGGCGGCCGTCAGCGCGTTCGGGTTCTCGGGCACGAACGCGCACGTGGTGCTCGAAGAGGCGCCGGACGCCGCGCCGGCACCCGCCACCGCGCCACCGCCGGCGCTGCTGCTCACGCTGTCGGCGCGCAGCGAGGCCGCGCTCGCCGAACTGGCCACGCGCCACGCGCAGCGCCTCGACGCGCTGGCCCCCGCAGCGGCCGCCGACCACTGCCTGGCCAGCGCGGCCGCGCGCTCGCACCTGCCGCTGCGCCTGGCGGTGAGCGCGCCCGATGCGGCCGAACTGGCGCGCCGGCTGCGCAGCGGCGAAGGTGTCGCGCGCGGCCGCGCCGCCACGGACCGGCCGGGCGTCGCCTTCCTCTTCAGCGGCCAGGGCGCCCAGATGGTCGGCATGGGCCGCCGCCTCGCCGAGGCGAGCCCGCTGTTCCGCGACGCGCTGGCGCGCGTGTGCGCGCTGCTCGAACCGCACGTGGGCCAGCCGCTGGCGCCGCTGATGGCCGGCGTGCACGGTGCCGAGGCGCTCAACCAGACCGGCCACACGCAGCCCGCGCTGTTCGCGTTCCAGGTCGCGCTCGTCGAGTGGTGGCGCAGCATGGGTGTCGAGCCCGCGCTGGTGGCCGGGCACTCGGTCGGCGAGTTCGCCGCCGCCTGGGCGGCCGGCGTGCTGTCGCTGGACGACGCGGCGGCGCTCGTCGCCCGCCGCGGCGCGCTGATGCAGGCGCTGCCGGCCGGTGGCGGCATGGCCGCGGTGATGGCGCCGGAAGACGAGGTGCGGCGCCGCCTGGCCGCGTTCGGCGCCGCCGGCACGCTCGCCGTGGCCGGTGTCAACGCGCCGACCGAAACCGTGGTCGCCGGCGAGCTCGATGCGCTGGCGCGCTTCCGGCAGGCCTGCAGCGCCGACGGCCTGCGCGTCGAACCGCTCGCGGTGTCGCATGCCTTCCACTCGCCGCTGATGGCCGCCGCCGCCGACGGCCTGGCCGACGCGGCGCAGCGCAGCACGCGGCACGCACCGCGCATCGCGGTCGTGTCGTCGCTGAGCGGTGCCGCAGCCGACGCCCGCTGGGGCACGCCCGAGCACTGGCGCGCGCAGCTGCTCGCGCCAGTGCGCTGGCTCGACGCCGCACGCACCGTGGCCGCAGCGCCCGGCATCGGCATCGCGCTGGAGATCGGCCCGCAGGCCGTGCTCGCCACGCTGGGCCGGCGCGCGCTGCCCGAGGCGCCGCTGGCCTGGCTGGCGTCGATGCGGCGCGGCACCGACGAGGCCGTGTCGGTGATGGCCGCCCTCGGCGAGCTCTACGTGCGCGGCGCGGTCGACGACTGGAGCGGCGCGGCCGGCGCCGCCGCGCGCACGCGCGCCGACCTGCCGACCTACCCGTTCCAGCACCAGCGCTACTGGCCGGACGCCTCGCGCCGCGCCGCCGCCGCGGCCGCCGCGCCGGCGCTGCACCCGCTGCTCGGCCACCGCCTGCCGCTGGCGGGCGAAAGCTGGTGCTTCCAGGCCGAGGCCGGCACACCCGAGCAGGCCTGGCTGCGCGAGCACCGCATCGGCGCCAGCAGCCTGTGGCCGGCGAGCGCGAGCCTGGAGATGCTGCTCGCCGCGGGCAACGCGATGCCGGGTGTCGTGCCGTTCGAACTGCGCGACGTCGAACTGCCGGCGCCGCTGCGCCTGCCCGACGACGCGCCCGTGACGGTGCAGACGCTGGTCGCACCGGCCGACACGCAGGGCGATCGCCAGGCCGCGATCCACCACGAAGCGACAGCAGGCGCGACCTGGCCGTGCGTCGCGCGCGGCCGCCTCGTGTCCGCGACCGCGATGGCCGACGCGCCGCTGGCGGTGGCGCGGGCCGCCTGCACCGTGGCCGTGGACGTGGCCGCGTTCCATCGCCGCCTGGCCGAGGCCGGCGCCGCGTTCGGGCCCGCGTTCCGCCGACTCGATGCCGTGCAGCGCGGTGCCCAGGAAGCCTTCGCTGACTTGCCGGCGCCGGCCGGTGCGGAAGTCTGGCGGCTGCACCCGGCCCAGCTCGACGCCGCGCTGCAGCTCGTCTCGATCGCCGACGCCGATGCCGACGCGCCGGGCGTGTGGGTGCCGGTTCGTGTCGACCGCGTGCAGCTCGCCGACGGCGCCGCGCGGACGCCCGGGCCGATTCGCGCCCACGCGCGCATCGTGGCGCGTCGCGCGACGACCTGCAGCGCCGACGTGCAGCTCTGGCACGCCGACGGCCGCCCGCTGGCCCGGCTGGAAGGCGTGCAGTTCGTGCGCCGTGACGCCGCCACCCTGGCCGGCGAAGACGGCGGGCTGGGCGGGATGGCCTGGGCCTGGCGCTGGGAACCGTTCGACCGCACGGCAGCGCCGGCCGCCGCACGCTGGCAGGTGCGTGGCGAAGGCGCCGACGCACTGGCCGCGGCACTCGCCGAAGCACCGGGCGGCGCCGACGGCCCGCTGCAGTGGGTGCACCTCGCGGCGGCGGGCGACGCCCTCGCCGCCTGCAACGCGGCCGTCGCGGCGCTGCGCGAAGCGGAAGCGGCCGGCGCGCGCCTGTGGATCGTGACGCGCGGTGCGCAGGCCGTCGACGCCGCCGAGCGGCCCGACGCCGACGCTGCCGCGCTCTGGGGCCTGGGCCGCGTCGTACGCGCCGAGCATCCGGCCACACGCTGCACGCTCGTCGACGTCGAGCCCGGCACGCCGCCGGCGGCGCTGGCCGCGCTGCTGCGCGACGCCGCCGGCGCGGCGCGCGAGACCCAGCTCGCGCTGCGCGGCACGCAGGGCTGGCGCCTGCGGCTGGCGCCCTGGGCGGCGGCGGCCGGCGAGCCGCCGCACTGCCACTGGCCGGCGCCGGCGAGCGGCCGGCTCGACGACCTGGCCCCGGTGCCGGCGCCCGAACTGCCGCCCGGCCCCGGCGAGGTGAGCCTGGACGTGCAGGCCACCGGCCTGAATTTCCGCGACGTGCTGGCCGCGCTCGGCATGGTCGCGGCGGCGCACCCGGTGCTCGGCGGCGAATGCGCCGGCACCGTGCGCGCGGTCGGCCCCGGCGTCACCGACCTCGCGCCCGGCGACGCCGTCATGGCGCTCGCGTTCGGCAGCCTGGCCACGCGCGTCAACGTGCCGCGCCGCTTCGTCGCGCCGCGCCCGGCGGGGCTGGAAGCGGCCGAGGCCGCCGCGCTGCCGATCGCCTGCTTGACGGCGAGCTACGGCCTCGAGGAACTGGCCGGCCTGCGCGCCGGCCAGCGCGTCCTGATCCACGCCGCCACCGGCGGCGTCGGCATGGCGGCGCTGCAGATCGCCCGCCTCGTCGGCGCCGAGATCCACGCCACCGCGGGCAGCGAGGCCAAGCGCGCGCTGCTGCGCGGCCTGGGGATCGCGCACGTGTACGACTCGCGCTCGCTCGACTTCGCTTCGCAGGTGCGCGCGGCCACCGGTGGCCGCGGCGTCGACGTGGTGCTGAACGCGCTGGCGGGCGACTTCATCGAGGCCGGCCTCGGCACGCTGGCGCCCGGCGGCTGCTTTCTCGAGATGGGCAAGCGCGAGGTCTGGCCGGCGGCGCGCGTCGCGCAGCGCTTCCCGGGCCTGCGCTACCACGTGTTCGACCTCGGCGACGCGGCCAGCGCCGACGAGACGCTCGCGCCGCGCCTCTTCGAGCGCCTGGCCGGCCGGCTGGCGCGTGGCGAGCTGCGCCCGCTGCCGGTGTCGGCCTGGCCCTGGGCCGAGGCGCGCGCCGCCTTCCACACCATGGCGCAGGCGCGCCACGTCGGCAAGCTGGTGCTGGTGCGCGACGCCACGGCGCCGGCGCTGCCGGTGGCGCTCGACCCGCGTGCGCGCTACGTCGTCACCGGCGGCCTGGGCGCGCTCGGGCTGCACGTGGCCGAGGCGCTGGCAGCGCGCGGCGCGCGCCGGCTGGTGCTGCTGGGCCGCCGCGCGCCGGGGCCCGACGCCCAGGCCGCGCTCACGCGCCTGGCCGCACTGGGCGTGCAGGTCGAGACGCCGGCCGCCGACGTGGCCGACCTCGACACGCTGCGCACGGCGCTGCACGCGGACGACGGCGCGCCGCTGCGCGGCGTGGTGCATGCCGCCGGCGTCCTGGAAGACGCGGTGCTCGCGCGTCACGACGCGGCCCGCCTCGCCCGCGTGCTCGCCCCGAAGCTGGCAGGTGCGCGCCACCTCGCCGCGCTGACCGAAGGGCTGGCGCTCGACTTCTTCGTGCTGTTCTCGGCCGGTGCCGCCTGGCTGGGCGCGGCCGGCCAGGCGCACTACGCGGCCGCCAACACCGCGCTCGAGGCGGTGGCCCAGGGCCTGCGCGCACGCGGCCGCCCGGCCACCGTGGTGGCGTGGGGCCGCTGGGCCGGCGCCGGCATGGCCGCCGGCGCGGCCGACTGGGAAGCGCAGGGCATCGGCGCCCTCGACCCGGCGCAGGCCTGCGCCGCCCTGTTCGACCTGATCGACCGCCGCGCCGGCACGGTGGCCGTGATGCCACTCGACCCGGCACGCTGGCGCACGCGCGCCTTCGGCGCCGACGCGCCGGCCTGCTTCGACACGCTGGGCGCACCGGCGCCGGCCGGCGCCACCGCGGCCGCCGCCACGCCGCTGGCCGCCGTGCGCGCGCTGCCCCTGCAGCAGCGGCGCGGCGCGCTGCAGGCCGCGCTGGCCGCGGCGGTGCGCAGCATCGCCGGGCTCGACGCCTCGATCGCCATCGACCCGCAGCAGGCGCTGCGCGACCTCGGCCTGGACTCGCTGATGACCGTGGAAGTGCGCAACGCACTCGCGGCCTGGGACCCGACGCCATTGAGCACGACCTTGATCTTCGACCATCCGACGCTCGACGCCCTGACCGATCATCTGATGGGGGCATGGCCCGGCCTGCGCGACGGCAACGCCGCGGCGCCGGCCGTGCCGGACCCGCAGGCCGCCGCGGTGGCGGCACTGAGCGACGAGGAAGCCGAGGCGGCCCTGATGGCCGAACTGAACCGCGGAGGCCAGGCATGAGCGACGGCACGCCGGCGCTGTCGCCCGTCAAGCAGGCGCTGCTCGAGATCCGCGAGCTGCGCGCGCGGCTGGCCGCCCACGAGGACGCGGCGCACGCGCCGCTGGCCGTCACCGGCATGGCGCTGCGCCTGCCCGGCGGCGTGCACGACGAGGACTCGCTGTGGCGCGTGCTGGCCGAAGGCCGCGACGCCGTCGGCCCGGTGCCGCCCGGCCGCTGGGACGTCGAGGCGCACTACGCCGACGACCCCGACGCGCCCGGCACGATGTGGACGCGCGAAGGCGGCTTCCTCGACACCGACCCGGCCGGCTTCGACGCCGCGTTCTTCGGCATCGCGCCGCTCGAGGCCGCCAGCATGGACCCGCAGCAGCGCTTCCTGCTTGAGCTGGCCTGGCACGCGCTGGAAGATGCCGGCCTCGCGCCCGACCGCCTGGCCGGCAGCCGCACCGGCGTCTTCGTCGGCGTCGGCAACACCGACTTCGGCCGCGCGCTGCTGGCCGACCCCGACCGCATCGACGCCTACGCCGGCTCCGGCGGCAGCCTGGCGGTGGTCGCCGGCCGCATCGCCTACGTGCTCGGCCTGCAGGGGCCGGCGCTCAGCATCGACACCGCCTGCTCGGCGTCGCTGGTGGCGCTGCACCAGGCCTGCCGCAGCCTGCGCAGCGGCGAATGCGACCTGGCGCTCGTCGCCGGCATCAACCTGATGCTGTCGCCGGCGGCGCACATCGCGTTCACGAAGGCCCGCATGATGGCCCGCGACGGCCGCTGCAAGACCTTCGACGCCGCCGCCGACGGCTACGGCCGCGGCGAGGGCGCGGTCGTGCTGGTACTGCAGCGCGACCGCGACGCGCAGGCGCAGGGGGCGCGCCGGCTGGCGCGCATCGTCGGCAGCGCGATCAACCAGGACGGCCGCAGCGGCGGGCTCACGGCCCCCAGCGGGCCGCAGCAGGAAGCGGTGATCCGCGCCGCGCTGGCCGACGCGCGGCTCGCGCCGGCCGACATCGACTTCGTCGAGGCGCACGGCACCGGCACGCCGCTGGGCGACCCGATCGAGCTGCAGGCGCTCGGCGCCGCGCTCGGCGAAGGCCGCGCCGCCGACCGGCCGCTGCTCGTCGGCTCGTGCAAGACCAACTTCGGCCACCTCGAGGCCGCGGCCGGCCTCGCCGGCCTGGCCAAGCTGGTGGTGTCGCTGCGCCGGCGCGAGGTGCCGCCGCACCTGCACTTCCGCACGCCGAACCCGCTGATCCCGTGGGCGCGCCTGCCGGTCGAGGTGCCGGTGGCGCGCCGCCCCTGGCCCGCGCGACCGGACGGCGCACCGGCGCGTGCCGGCGTCAGCGCGTTCGGCTTCTCGGGCACCAACGCCCACGTCATCGTCGAGGCGGTGGTCGACGATGCCCCTGCGGCCGCCCGCGACGACACGCCCTGGCCGCTGCTGCTGCTGTCGGCGCGCGACGACGCGGCGCTGCGCGAGCTGGCCGTGCAGTGGCAGGCGCGCCTGGACGGCGCCGATGCCGCCGCGCTCGCCGACCTCGGCTTCACCGCCAGCACCGGCCGCGCGCGCCTGCCGCTGCGGCTGGCCGTGAGCGGCGCCGACGCGCCGGCGCTGCAGGCGGCGCTGGCCGCTTGGCGTGACGGCCGCACCGTCGAAGGCCTCGCGGCCGGCCGCGCCGGCACGCCGAAGGTCGCCTTCGTCTTCAGCGGCCAGGGCCCGCAGCACAGCGGCATGGCGGCCGGCCTGTACCGGCGCTCGCCGGTGTTCCGCGCCGCGCTGGACCGCTGTGCGCAGGGCCTGGCGGGCCTGCTCGACGTGCCGCTCACCGAGCTGCTGTTCGACGAGCGCCACGCCGCGCGGCTGGACGACACCGCCGTCGCGCAGCCCGCGCTGTTCGCCGTCGAAGTCGCGCTTGCCGAGCTGTGGCGTGCGCTCGGCGTCGAACCCGAGGTCGTGCTCGGCCACAGCCTGGGCGAGTACGCGGCGGCCTGCGTCGCCGGCCTGTTCCCGCTCGACGACGCGCTGCGTGCGCTGGTGCAGCGCGGCCGCCTCACCGCCGCGCTGCCGGGCGAAGGGCGCATGCTGTCGGTGCAGGCGGGTGACGCCGATCTGCGCCCGCTCGTGGCCGGCTGGCCCGACATCGAGGTCGCGGCCTACAACGGGCCGCGCCAGACCGTGCTGAGCGGCAGCCGGGCGTCGATCGAGCGGCTGGGCGCCGCGCTCGACGCCGCCGGCCTGCGCTGGCGCGCGCTGCAGATCTCGCACGCCTTCCACTCCGCGTTCGTCGAGCCGGCGCTGGCGCCGTACGCCGAGGTGCTCGCCGGCGTGCGCTTCGGCGCTGCGCGCTGCGCCATCGTGAACAACCTGCACGGCAGCCTCGGCGGCGCCGACGAGATGGCCACGCCGGGCTACTGGCTGCGCCAGATGCGCGCGCCGGTGCGCTTTGCCGAGGGGCTGCAGGCGCTGCTCGCGACCGGCGTCACGCACGTGGTCGAGATCGGCCCGCACCCGGTGCTGCTCGGCCTGGCCGCCGAAGCCGCGCCCGATGCTGCCGTCGCCTGGCTGCCGAGCCTGCGGCGCGGCGACGACCGCGGCCGCGACCTCGCCGAGTCGCTCGCCCGGCTGCACGCCGACGGGCAGCGTGTCGACAGCGCGCCGCTCGCCGCCGCGCGCCGCGTCGCGGCGCCGCCGATGCCGTTCCAGCACCGGCACCACTGGATCGACGGCTGGCACGACGGCGGCCGCGCCGCCGCCGGCGCCTTCGACAGCGCCGAGGCCTGGCAGCGCATGGGCGCGGCGCTCGCGCGCCAGTGCGACCAGGCGCCGGTCGGCATCGACGTCACCGGCTACGCGGGCCACTGGGCGGTGCTCGAACGCCTGACTGTCGCCCACGCCGCCGAGGTGCTGCGTGGCGCCGACCTCTTCGCGCAGGCCGGCGAGACGCACGACGTCGCGGCGGTGCGGACGCAGCTGCGCGCCAAGGCCAGCCACGACCACCTGCTGCAGCGCTGGCTCGAACGGCTGGCCGATCGCGGCGACCTGCGGCGCGTCGCCGGCACGCCGCCGCGCTTCGCCTGCGACCGGCCGCTGCCCGACCCCGGGCTCGCCGCCTGCCTGGACGACACGCGGCGCGCGCTCGCCGGCGACCCCGAGCTGCTGGCCTACCTGCTGCACTGCGGCCGCCTGCTGCCGGCGGTGATCCGCGGCGAGGAAAGCCCGCTCGAGACGCTGTTCCCCGGTGGCTCGTTCGCGCTCGCCGAAGGCATCTACCAGCGCTCGGTGCAGATGCGCTACGTCAACGCGCTCGCCGCCGCCGCGCTGGAGGCGCTGGTCGGCGCACGCGGCCGCGCGCCGCTGCGCGCGCTCGAGATCGGCGCCGGCACCGGCAGCTCGACGGCGGCGCTGCTGCCGGTGCTGCAGGGGCTGCCGCCGGGCCGCGCGAGCTGGCTCTACACCGACGTCACGCCGGTCTTCTTCGAGCACGCGCAGGCGAAGTTCGGGGCCCACCCGTTCGTGCACTTCGCCGCCTTCGACCTCGAGCGCGACCCCGCCGCGCAGGGCCTCGCGCCCGGCAGCTTCGACCTCGTCTTCGCAGCCAACGCGGTGCACGCGACGCGCGACCTGCGCGCCGCGCTGACGCGCCTGCGCAGCCTGCTCGCGCCGGGCGGCGTGCTGCTGCTCGTCGAGTCGACCGAGCACCTGGCCTGGTACGACATGACCACCGGCCTCATCGAAGGCTGGCAGCACTTCGCCGACGACCTGCGCGACGACAACCCGCTGCTGCCGTCGGACACCTGGCAGGCCGCGTTGGCGCAGGCCGGCTTCGACGCCACCGGCGCCTGGCCGCCGCCGCAGCACGAGGCGGCGCGCCTGGGCCAGCAGGTCATCGCGGCGTGGGTCAATGGCACGTCCACGGCCGCGCCGGCCCTCCTGCCGACGGCCGCGGCACCGGCCGTGGCAGCCGCCGCGCCGCGCGACGACCTCGCCGCGCGCATCGCCGCCGCCACGCCCGACGAGCAGCGCGACCTGCTGCGCGAGGCGCTGCGCGAGGCCGTCCGCAGCGTGCTGCGCCTGCCCGAGCCGCCGGCCCGTCACGACCGGCTGATGGAGATCGGCATGGACTCGCTGATGGCCGTGCAGCTGCGCAACCGCATCCAGGCCCTGATGGGGCTGCCGCGGCCGCTGCCGGCCACGCTGATGTTCGATCACCCGACCGTGGAAGCGCTCGTCGACCACCTGCTCGCGCAGCGCACCGCAACGCCGCCGGCCGAAACCGCGGCGCCCGCGCCGTCCGCCCCCGCCACGCCGCCGCCCGGCGCCGAAGGCCTGGCCGAGCTGAGCGACGCCGAGGTCGAAGCCCTGCTGCTCGCGCGGCTGGAGAAGAAACCGTGAGCGCCGACCCGACCACGCTGTCGCCGATCAAGCGCGCCTTCCTCGCGCTCGCCGAGGCCGAGGCGAAGCTGGCCGCGAACGAGGCCGCCGCGCGCGAACCGATCGCCGTCGTCGGCCTCGGCTGCCGCGTGCCCGGCGCCGACGGCCCGCAGGCGCTGTGGCAGCTGCTGGAACAGGGGCGCGACGCCGTCGGCCCGATCCCGCGCGAGCGCTTCGACATCGAACGCTTCTTCGACGCCGACACCGAACAGCCGGGCCGCATCGCCGTGCGCGAGGCGGGCTTCCTGGGCACGCCGGTCGACGGCTTCGACGCGCCGTTCTTCGGCATCTCGCCGCGCGAGGCGCGCGGCATGGACCCGCAGCAGCGCCTGCTGCTCGAGGTGGCCTGGGAGGCGCTGGAACACGCCGGCATCGCGCCCGACCGCCTGTCGGGCTCGGCCACCGGCGTGTTCGTCGGCCAGGCCAGCAGCGACTGGGCGACGCTCATCTACAAGGCCGGCGACCCCGCGCTGCTGGACGCGCACTTCACCTCCGGCATCGCGCACAGCGTGACCTCGGGCCGCCTGTCGTACCTGCTCGGACTGCAGGGGCCGAGCCTGACGGTGGACACGGCCTGCTCGTCGTCGCTCGTCGCGGTGCACCTGGCCTGCCAGTCGCTGCGCACCGGCGAGTGCCGCATGGCGCTGGCCGGCGGCGTGAACCTGATGCTCAGCGAGGACCTGTTCATCGCGTTCTCGCACTCGCGCATGCTCGCGCCGGACGGCCGCTGCAAGACCTTCGACGCCGCCGCCGACGGCTTCGGCCGCGGCGAAGGCTGCGGTGTCGTCGTGCTCAAGCGACTGGCCGATGCGCGCGCCGACGGCGACCGCATCCTCGCGCTCGTGCGCGGCAGCGCCGTCAACCAGGACGGGCCGAGCAGCGGGCTGACCGCCCCCAACGGCCCGCAGCAGGAGGCCGTGATCCGCACCGCGCTGCAGCGCGCCGGCATCGCCGCCGCCGACGTGGGCTACATCGAGGCGCACGGCACCGGCACGCAGCTCGGCGACCCGCTGGAGGTGCAGGCCCTCGGCCACGTCTTCGGGCCCGGGCGCAGCGCCGCGCAGCCACTGCTGCTGGGCTCGGTGAAGACCAACCTCGGCCACCTGGAGGCCGCCGCCGGCATCACGGGTTTCATCAAGCTCGTGCTGGCGCTGCATCACCGCGCGCTGCCCGCGCACCTGCACCTGCGCACGCCCAGCCCGCACATCGACTGGCAGGGCTGGCCGGTGAAGGTGCCGACCACGCTGCAGCCCTGGGCGCCGATCGGCGGGCGGCGCATCGGCGGCGTCAGCTCGTTCGGCTATTCGGGCACCAACGCGCACGTGGTGGTCGAGGAAGCGCCGGCCACCGAGGCGCCGCCGGCCGCGGCGCCGAAGGCGCTGCTGTACACGCTGTCGGCGCGCAGCGAAGGCGCGCTGCGCACGCTGGCCGCGCGCCACCGCGACGCGCTCGACGCCGCGCCGGCCACGCCGCTCGAAGCCCTGTGCCGCACCGCGAACGCCGGCCGTGCCGCCTTCGCGCACCGCGCCGCGATCCTGGCGACGACGCGCGACGAGCTGCGCGCCCGCCTCGATGCCCTCGCCGGCGGCCGCGAGGCGCCGGGCCTGCGCACCGCGCACCTGCAGCGGCGCGAGCCGCCGCGCATCGCCTTCCTGTTCACCGGCCAGGGCTCGCAGCATGCCGGCATGGCGCGCGGCCTGTACGACACGGTGCCGGCCTTCCGCGCCGCGCTCGACCGCTGCGCCGTGGCGCTCGAGCCCTGGCTCGACGTGCCGCTGACCGCGCTGCTGTTCGGCGCCGAGAGCGGCCGCCTCGACCACACGGCGTACACGCAGCCGGCGCTGTTCGCGGTCGGCCATGCGCTGGCCGAGACCTGGCGCGCCTTCGGCATCGTGCCGACGGTGCTGCTGGGCCATTCGGTCGGCGAGATCGCCGCCGCCTGCAGCGCCGGCGTCTTCTCGCTCGAGGCGGCGGCGCGCCTGGTCGGCGAGCGCGCGCGCCGCATGGGCGCGCTGCCCGCCGGCGGCGCGATGGCGGCGGTGGCGGCGCCCGAGGCGGCGGTGCAGCGCCACCTGGCGTCGCACCCGGCGGTCGCCATCGCGGCGGCGAACGCGCCCGAGCAAACCGTCGTCGCCGGCGCGGCCGAGGCCGTCGCCGCGCTGTGCCGCCAGCTCGAAGCGGACGGCCTGCGCTGCCAGCCGCTCACCGTGTCGCACGCCTTCCACTCGCCGCAGATGGAGCCGATGCTCGACGGCTTCGAGGCCGCGCTGCAGGGCCTGCCGGCGGCGCCGCCGCGGCTGCGCCTGGTGTCCGCGCTCGACGGCGCGCTCGCCGGCGCCCGCACGCTCGCCGAGCCGCGCCACTGGCGGCGCCAGGTGCGCGAACCGGTGCGCTTCGCCGACGGCGTGCGCACGCTGCTGGCGCAGAAGCCCGACGTCTGCCTGGAGATCGGCCCGCAGCCGGCGCTGCTGGGCTTCGTCGCGCCGGTCGCGCCGGATCTGCCGCGCGTGGCCTCGCTGCGCCGCGGCCGCGCCGACCGCGAAGTGTTCCTCGAGGCGCTGGCCGCGCTCTGGCTCGAAGGCGCGGCGGTCGACTGGCGCGCCGTGCACGAAGGCGACGCCGGGCCGCCGGTGGCGTGGCCGACCTATCCCTTCGAACGCACGCGCTGCTGGTTCAGCGCGCGCCCGGCACCCGCGCCGGCGGCGGCCGGCGCGCACCCGCTGCTGGGCGCGCGTGTGCGCAGCGCCGCCACGGCGCGGCTGCACGAAGGCCGCGTTGCCGCCGACGCGCCGGCCTGGGTCGTGCAGCACCGCGTGCACGGCCACGTCGTGCTGCCGGCCACGGCGTGGCTGGACCTGCTGCTCGCCGCCGCCATCGCCACCCACGGCGATGCCGCCGGCGGCCTGGCCGACGTGACGGTGCCGCAGGCGCTGCTGCTCGAAGGCGAGGCCGGCCGCGTGCTGCAGACCGTGATCGAGCCGGCGGCCGACGGCGGCGCGGCAGTGCGCGTCGCGAGCCTGCCCGAGGACGCCGACGCCGACGCACCCTGGACGACGCACGTCACCGCGCGCCTGCCCACGGCCGCCGCGGCGAGCGCACCCGCGCCGTTGCCCGACGCCGCGCGGCAGGCCTGCCCCGAGCCGGTGGACGCGGACGCCTTCTACGCCGACTTCGCCGCCCGCGGGCTCGACTTCGGGGCGGCGTTCCGCTCGCTCGTGCAGATCCGCCGCGGCGCCGGCCAGGCCTTCGGCGAAGTGCACCTGCATGCCGAGCTCGAACGCGAGCGCGACCGCTGGCAGCTGCACCCGGTGCTGCTGGACGGCTGCCTGCAGCTGCTCGCCGTCGCCCTCGCGCCCGAGGCCGGCGCGCTCTTCCTGCCGCTGGCGATCGGCCGCTACCGGCTGCTGCGGCGGCCGGCTGGCGCCGTGTTCGCGCACGTCGTCGCCGCGCCGGGCGGCGGGCGCGAGACGCGCCGCGCCGACGTCTTCGTCCACGACGCCGACGGCGCGCCGGTGGCGCAGTTGCTGGACCTGCAGCTCAAGCGCGTCGACATCGGCACGCTCGGCCAGCGGGGCGGCAGCGGCGGCGTCGACGCGCTGCTGCACGAGATCGCGTGGCGCGAGCTGCCGCGCGCGCAGCCGCTGCCGACCGCGTCCGCACTGGCGGCGCTGGCGCGCGGTGCCGCCGAGGGCCTGCGCACGGCCGCCGGCACCGATGCCTACGACGCCGCGCTGCCGGCACTGGACCGCCTGTGCGCCGGGTTCATCGCGCAGGCGCTGCGCGCGCTCGGGCAGCCCGGCGCCGCCGGCGCGCCCGTCGAAGCGGCGGCGCTGCCGGTGCTGCCGCGCCACCGCGCGCTGCTGGCGCGGCTGCTCGCCATCCTCGGCGAACAGGGCTGGCTCGCGCGCGACGGCGGCGGCTGGCGCGTGGCACGCGATCTCGCCGGCGCCAGCGCAGACGCCGACGACCCCGCCCTCGCCGCCTGCGACGACGAGCGCACGATGACCGCGCGCACCGGCCGCGGCCTCGCCGCCGCGCTGCGCGGCACCGAAGACCCGCTGCAGCTGCTGTTCCCGGGCGGCGACACCGCGAGCGCCGAGCGCGTCTACCGCGACGCGCCGCCGGCGCGCTTCTTCAACGGCCTCGTCGCCGAGGTGGTGGCCGCGGCGGCGCAGGCACATCGCGGCACGAAGCCGCTGCGCGTGCTGGAGATCGGCGCCGGCACCGGCGGCACCACCGCGCACGTGCTGCCACGGCTGGCGCCGGGCTCGGCGCACTACACCTTCACCGACGTCGGCAACGCCTTCGTCACGCGGGCACGCGAACGCTTCGGCGGCGCCGCGGTCGCCACCGCGTTCCAGGTCTTCGACCTCGAGCACGACGGCGCGGCCCAGGGCCTGGCCGATGGCGCGCACGACCTCGTCATCGCGTCGAACGTGGTGCACGCGACGCGCGACCTGCGCGCCTCGCTGCGCCGCATCCACCGCCTGCTCGCGCCCGGCGGCCTGCTCGTGATGCTGGAGGCCTGCGCACCGCAGGCCTGGTTCGACGTCACGGTCGGCCTGACCGAGGGCTGGTGGGCGTTCGAGGACCGCGACCTGCGGCCCGACTACCCGACGCTGTCGCGCACGGCCTGGCTGGCGCTGCTCGAACAGGAAGGCTTCGCCGCCGAGGCGGTGGCCGGCGACCCGGCGACGGCCGGCGTGCGCGGCCTGAACGTGCTGCTCGTCGCGCAGCGGCGCAGTGCGGCGCGCCGCTGGCTCGTCGTCGGCGCGGCCGACGGCATGGCCGGCGCGCTGGCGCATGGCCTGCGCGCCCGCGGCGACGCCTGCGAGCGCATCGACGCCGGCGCCGCGCTGCCGGCAGCCGCGTTCGACGGCGTGCTGCACGCCGCCGCGCTCGACGCCGCCGACGCCCGCACGATCGCGCTCGACGCGCTGCACACGGCGCAGGCGCTGGTGGCGCGCGGCACGCCGGCGCGCCTGTGGCTGGCGACGCGCGGCGCGCAGGCCTGCACGCCCACCGACGCCTGCGACACGCCGGCCGCCGCCGTGCTCTGGGGCCTGGCGCGCACGCTGCGGCTGGAGCACCCGGAACTGCAGACCACCGTGATCGACGTCGATGCGGAACCGGCCGTCGACGCGCTCGTCGCCGAACTGCAGGACGACGGCGCCGAGCCCGAGCGCGCACTGCGCGGCGTGGTGCGCCGCGTGCCGCGCCTGGTGCCACTGGCGTCAGCTGCGGCGCCGGCCGCGGCGCCGCCGCACTGGCGCCTGGTGCCGGCGCAGCCGGGCTCGCTCGACGCCTTCGTGCGCCAGCCGGTGGCGCGGCGCGCGCCCGGGCCGGGCGAGGTGGAGATCGCGGTCGAAGCCACCGGCCTCAACTTCAAGGACGTGCTGAACGTGCTCGGCCTCTACCCCGGCGAGGCCGGCCCGCTGGGCGGCGAGTGCGCCGGCCGCGTGGTCGCGCTCGGTGCCGGCGTCGACGGCCTGGCGCCGGGCGACGCCGTGCTGGCGCTGGCCGGCGGCAGCTTCGCGTCGCACGTGGTGGCGCCGGCGGCCTTCGTGCGGCGGCTGCCGGCCGGCGTCGGCATGGCCGAGGGCGCGACCTTCGCCGTCGCCCACGTGACGGCGGCGTTCTGCCTGCAGCGCCTGGCCGGGCTGCGCGCCGGCCAGACCGTGCT
>CAUJHQ010000041.1 GCA_963204815.1 Pseudomonadota bacterium
GGCCGGCTCGTGAACCTGGGCTGCGGCACGGGCCACCCGAGCTACGTGATGAGCTCGTCGTTCGCGAACCAGACGATCGCGCAGATCGAGCTCTACGCCCACAAGGACGCCTACGACATCGGCAAGGTCTACGTGCTGCCCAAGCACCTGGACGAGAAGGTTGCCCGCTTGCAGCTGGTGACGCTGAACGCCCAGCTGTCGGAGCTGACCGACGAGCAGGCGGCCTACATCGGCGTGCCCAAGCAGGGCCCGTTCAAGGCCGACACGTACCGCTACTGAGCGCACGCCGATGAGCACCGTCCACCCGACGGCGCCCGTCTCCTTCGAGTTCTTTCCCCCGAACACCCCGGTCGGCAGCGAGAAGCTGACGACCGTGGTGGCGGAGCTCGCGGCCGCGAAGCCGGAGTTCTTCAGCGTCACCTACGGCGCCGGCGGATCGACTCGCGAGAAGACGCTGGCCACCGTGAAGCAGATCGCCGCGCTCGGGCACGAGGCGGCGCCGCACCTGTCCTGCGTGGGCAGCACGCAGGCGGGCATTTCCGAGATCCTGGAGACCTATCGCGCGCAGGGCATCCGCCGTCTGGTGGCGCTGCGCGGCGACCTGCCCAGCGGCATGGCCACGGCCGGCGAGTTCCGCTACGCGAACGAGCTGATCGAGTTCATCCGCCGCACGCAGGGCGACGACTGGTTCATCGAGGTCGCGGCCTATCCCGAGTACCACCCGCAGCAGCGCTACGCGAAGCGCGACCTGGAGTACTTCGCGGCGAAGGTGAAGGCGGGCGCCGACTCGGCGATCACGCAGTTCTTCTTCAACCCGGACGCCTACTTCCACTTCGTCGACGAGGTGCGCAAGCTCGGCGTCGGCGTGCCCATCGTGCCGGGCGTCATGCCGTTCCACAACTTCGCGAACATCGCGCGCATCTCGGCGCGCGACGGCATCGACATCCCGCGCTGGGTGGCGCTGAAGATGGAAGGCTACCTGGACGACACGGCGTCGATCCGCGCCTTCGGCCTCGACGTGGTCACGCGGCTGTGCGAGCGCCTGCTCGCCGGCGGCGCGCCCGGGCTGCACTTCTACACGCTGAACCAGAGCACGCTCGTGCTCGAGCTCTGCCGCCGTCTGCATCTAGGCCCGGTCTGATCCAGATCAAACCCCGGTCGCCTTCATGGCGGTCCGGGGTTCCGGATTGCTGCGGCGCAATATTTCGTTCGATGAAGTCCCGTTCAATGGTCGCCGAGCCATGTGGCCCGCTTCCCCAAGAACAGAGGACTTCGTATGAACAAGCGTTCGATCGCCGTTGTCTTTGCCGCCGCCCTTGCCGCCCTCGCCAGCACGGCCGTGCAGGCCCAGGCCGCCGACAAGGGTGATTGGGTCGTCCGCGGCCGCGCGCTGCACCTGCAGTCGGCCAACAAGGACGAAACCGGGCTCGGCCTGAGCGTCAACGACAAGTGGTTCCCCGAACTCGACATCGGCTACTTCATCACGCCGAACCTGGCGGTCGAACTGATCCTGACCTACCCGCAGAAGCACACGGTGAACTCCACCGTGATCGGCCGCGACATCGGCACCTTCAAGCACCTGCCGCCGACGCTGACCTTCCAGTACCACCTGACGGCCATTCCGGGCTTCCGCCCGTATGTCGGCGCCGGCCTGAACTACACCAACATCTCCGACGTCAAGATCCTCGACGGCGCGGTCGGCCTCAAGCACAACAGCTACGGCTGGGCGGCTCAGGTCGGCGCGGACATCCCGGTCGGCGGCGGCTGGCTGGTGAACCTGGACGTCAAGAAGGTCAAGATCGGCACCAACGTCTACCTGAACAGCGTCGATCAGGGCAAGTTCAACGTCGACCCGCTGCTCGTCTCGGTCGGCTTCGGCAAGCGGTTCTGAGTGACCCTCGGGGCCGGGCGCGCCCGGCCCCGCGCCCGCCGGCGCTCAGGGTGATGCGCGCAGCGCGCTCGCCTTGGCCGTCGGCGGCACCGACCGCATCACGCTAGCGGACTGCACGTTGCCGGCACCCACCGGAGAGAGCAGGAAATCGAGGTCGTTGCGGTTGCCGGTCAGCGTGATCGGCGTGATGTTCGCGCCGAGCACGGGGTAGGCGCCGCAGGCCTCGCCGCGCGAGCAGATCAGGCCGTCGTTGTCGTAGTCGGTCCCGGCGACGATGGTGATCTTCGGGACCGTCACGCCCGTCACGCTCCAGACGTAGCGGCCGCCCGAGGCCTGCACGTCGGCCTGCCGGATCGGCAGGTTGGTGGCGGCGTCGATGACGAGCACGTACACCGGCCCGGCATCGGCCGACGCCGGCGTGCCGGCCACCTTCTCCACCGTGACCTGCACGGTCAGCGTGCGCGGCGCGTTCGTCGTCGCGGTGATCGTCGCCGTCGACACGCCGACCGGCAGTGCCGCGCGGCTCACCGCCACGCGGTAGCTGCCGAGTTTGGACGTGCCGTCGACCGATGCTTCGCTCACCGCGACGGCGGCGTTGCTGCTCGTGACCGCGGTGACGCGCTCGGTGGTGGTGCCGGTGGCGCGCAGCGTGAACTCGAGCGCCGTGGCGGCGGTGCCGAAGTCCAGTGCCGACGGCGCGGCCTCGACCACGCCCGCGCTGGGCGGCGGCGGCACGCCGTCCTGCACCTCGATGGCGGCGCGCACCGCCTTCGCGGCGTTGACGATGCCCCAGCCGAAGTCGGTGTCGCGGCCGACGGCGCCGGCTTCGTCGGTGAGCGCGCCCTGCGCCAGCAGCGTTTCGACCTGCGCCGGGGTGATGTTCGGTGCGATCCAGCGCATCAGCGCGATCACGCCCGCCACGTGCGGCGTCGCCATCGACGTGCCCTGCAGCGGCGCGAAGGTGGGCACGCGCGCGCCGTTGGCGTCGAAGGTGGCGACCGTGCTGTACACGCCGTCGGCAATGCCGGTGCCGGTGGTCGAGAACCGCATGTCGCCGCCCGGCGCCGCGATCGCGACCTGAGAGCCGGTGTTCGAGAAGTACGAGGTCTGGCGCCGCGGGTCGGTGGCCGACACCGCGATCACGCTGGCACAGTTGGCCGGATAGCCCACCGGCGCGGTGCTGTTCGGCCGGTTGGCGTCGTTGCCGGTCGCCGCGACGACGATGCTGCCCTGTGCGCGCACGCTGGCGAAGAAGGTCGCGCTGTCCGCGTCGCAGGCCACGCCGGCGGCGCCGAGGCTCAGGTTGATGACGTCGGCGCGCCGCGCCGGCAGCGTGTTGGAGTCGTTGGCCAGGCGCGCCGCGTAGCGGATCGCCTGCGTGATGTCGTAGAAGCTGCCGCTGCCGTTCTTGCCGAGCGCGCGCAGCGGCATGATCTGCGCCATCGGCGCGACGCCGGCCGCGCCCTGGCCGTCGAAGGTGGACGCGGCGATCGTGCCGGCCACGTGGCTGCCGTGGAACGAAGGCTGCGTCTCGCCGCTGCGCAGGTCGTCCGGGTTGTCGTCGATACCGCTGTTGTCACCGGCGCTCGCCGCGCTGGCGATGAAGTCGTAGCCCGTCACGAGCTGGGGCCCGAGGTCCGGGTGGTCGGCGACGATGCCGGTGTCGACGACGGCGACGATGGGCCGCTGCGTCGGCTGCGGCGAGCGTGCGGTGAGCAGTTGCATCGCGGTCGGCAGCGAGATCTGCTCGTAGTGCCAACGCTGCAGCGAATAGCGCGGGTCGTTCGGCGGGAAGGTGCCGACCAGCGCGGTCGTCTTCACCGGGCGGTTGAACATCACGTAGTCGAAGCTGCGCGCGGCGCGCAGGCGCTTCGCGTAAGCCACGGTGTCCTTGTAGGCCTGCGCGGCGGCGCCGCTGGCGGCCGCATCGGCCGCGGTGGCGGTGCCGCCGGCCAGTGCCGACAGCGCGCGCCGGCGCGTGGTGGCGTCGCTCGGCAGGCTCACCAGCGCCTGTTCGCCGGCGGCCACGCGGCCACGCAGCACGTTCAGTCGGCCGCTGCTCATCGCGCTGGCCGCCTGCGCCGTGCGCGCACTGCCGTCGCGCAGGCCGACGATCAGTTCGCCCGGCGTCAGCGTCGCCTCGCCGCCGGCCGGCGTCACGTTGGCGCAACTGCTGGAGGCGCCGGGGGCGGTGACGCGCAGGTTGTAGAGCGAAGCACCCTTGAAGGTGTAGACCTCGACCCGGTACTCGCCAGCGGTCGAGATGCGCACGCACTCGGCGCTGCCGACGCCGATCGAGCTTGCGACGATCACGCCGGCGCTGTCGTAGACGTAGAGGTCGATGTCGTTGATCGCCGGATCGGCGCTGAAGTCGAGCTCGACGGTCTGGCCCGCCGCGACGCCGACGCGGAAGTAGTCGGACGGGTCGCCGCCGACGAAGTTCGGCCCGACGGGCCCGGCGCCGGGGTCGTTCACCGAGCCCAGCACCTGCGACGACGCGGCGACCACCTGCGCCGTGTTCAACGCGTCGTTGCGTACGCGCGGCGACTGGGTGGGATCGTTCGTGTCGGAGTCGACGGCGAGGTTCTCCACCACGGTGAGCGTGCCGCCCAGCGTGTAGGACGGGCCCGGGGACGGCGACGGGGACGGCGACGGACTCGGTCCGGCATCGCCACCGCCACCGCCGCCGCTGCCGACGAGCAGGGCGAGCGAAGCGGCGGTGATGGCCAGCAGGCTGGCGGAGCGGGTGGCGAGCGTCGTCATCGTTCGGGTCCTGAGGAAAGACCGAGCATCATCGCCACGCGCGCCGCACCGCGCATCCCCCTAGTCGACGATCGAACGACGACCGTTGTGAAGTCGTGCCGGCGCGGCCGGTCAGATGCCCGGGCGCTGCCAGTGCACGCCGTCCTCGGTGAGGACGACGTCGAGCGGCACGTCGTGCGCCTCGGCCTCCAGCCAGGGCACGAAGCCGTGCGCGTAGCCGACCCCCACCGTCACCGGGCGCGGGTTCAGTGCGGCCAGCGTGCGGTCGTAGAAGCCGCCGCCGTAGCCCAGGCGCAGGCCGCCGGGGCCGAAGCCCACGCAGGGCACCAGCAGCAGCTGCGGCTGGAAGGACTCGGTGTCCTTCGGCTTCGGGATGCCGTAGGCGTCTTCCTCCATCGGGCAGCCGGGGTACCAGACGTGGAAGCGAAGCTGCTTCGTGTCGCGGTTCATCACCGGCAGGCCGATGCGGCGCTTGTCATCGGCTTCGCTCCAGCGGTACAAGGCCGGCAGCGCGTCGAACTCGCCCTTGATCGCCCAGTAGCCGCCGATCGTGCTTTCGTCGCGGCCGACGAGCCAGACGCGCAACACCTCCTGGAGGTGCACCGAACGCTGGTGGCGGTCGATCAGCGACTGGCGCTCGGCCTGCAGTTGCCGACGCAGCAGCTTCTTGTCGCGCGAAGGCTCCAGCGGCAACATGAACGGCGGTGGCATGACGAGCATTGTGACGCGGATCATAAACACGAACTGTGCGATTGACACATCCAATTCATGACCTCGCCGGCCCTCGTCGCCCATTGCCTCGACCTGCTGGCGCCCGCGGGCGCTGCACGCGCCCGGCGCATGTTCGGCGGCCACGGTTTCTACGTCGACGACCTGTTCGTCGGCCTGCTCGCCGGCGAGCGGCTCTACCTGAAGGCAGACGCCGCGACGCGCGGCCGCTTCGAGGCGGCCGGCTGCGAGCCCTTCGCGTACGAGGC
Organism: Pseudomonadota bacterium; assembly: GCA_963204815.1. Lineage (GTDB taxonomy): Bacteria > Pseudomonadota > Gammaproteobacteria > Burkholderiales > Burkholderiaceae_C > Rubrivivax. Next base: position 5,632 of record CAUJHQ010000041.1, read on the forward strand.
CAAGGGCCGCGTGACGGTGCTGGGCTTCTGGAGCGCGCCGGCCGAGGCGATGGAGTCGCCCGCGCTGATGCAACCATGGGCTCGGCTGGCGCTGCAGGCGGCGCGGGCCGCGCACGCCGCCAAGGCGGCGGTCAGACCGCGCCCAAGGCCGGCGGCCAGGCGCGCCAGCGCGCCGCCGCGCCGCTGAGCCGCGGCGGCGGCGCCTCGAGCACGACGACGCGCGCCTGCGGCCAGCCTTCCACCACCCACTCGGTGCCGGCCGGCAGCAGGTGGCGCTGGCCGGCCTGCAGCCAGACGTCGGCCGCGTGCGGGCCGGCGCCGCTCTGCGTGAGCCAGGCCTGCCCGTCCGTCACCGACAGCCAGCGCGGCCGCTTCGCCGCCGCGACGCGGGTGACCTGGGCGGTGCCGAGCAGCCACTCCCAGGGTGCCGCGGGCTGATGCGAGGCCGGCATGTGTTGCGTGCTCATCCAGGGTCTCCTTCGGGGCTTCGGGTGTGAGGGAATCATCGGCACTCGGGGGCCTCGGGTCCAATCACGTTTCAGCGCTTGATTGATAATCCGATTGCATGAATCGACCACGCCTGCGGCCGCTCGGGGTGGGCCCGCTGCGGGCCTTCGAGGCGGTGGCGCGCCGCTTGAGCTTCCGTGGCGCGGCGGAAGAACTGCACCTCACGCAGCCGGCCATCAGCCGGCAGATCCGCGCGCTCGAGGACGAACTCGGCGCCGCCCTGTTCCTGCGCGGCACCCGCCATGTCGAGCTCACCGGCGCCGGCGCCGCGCTGCTGCGCTCGGTGGCGCCGCTGCTCGACCGGCTCGACGCCACCGTGCGCCAGATCCGCACCTCGCGCGGCCGGCAGCAGATCGGCGTCACCACCTTTGCGTCGTTCGCGTCGCTGTGGCTGCTGCCGCGGCTGCAGGACTTCCAGCGCCAGCATCCGTCGGTGGACATCCGCCTGTCGGCCACCGACGTGCTCGCCGACCCCGAGGACCCCGAGCTCGACCTCGCGCTGCGCTACTGCCATGCCGACGAAGCGCCGCCGGGCTCGACGCTGCTCTTCGGCGAGGTGCTGACCCCGGTGACCAGCCCCACGCTGCGCAGCCTCTCGACGCCGGCCGACCTGGCCGCGCACACGCTGCTCGAGGAAGACGACCACCGCCCGAGCGCCGAGTACCTGAGCTGGCGCCACTGGCTGGCGCTGAAGGCGCCGCCCCGGCTGGAGCCGCGCGGCTGGCTCTACCTCAACTACACCTACCAGCAGATCCAGGCCGCGCTCGCCAGCCAGGGCGTGGCGCTGGCGCGCGTCGCGCTCGTGTCGGAGTCGCTGGCGCGCGGCGAGCTCGTCGAACCCTTCGGGGCCGCGGGCCGGGTGCGCTCGCCGTTCGCGTACTGGCTCGTGCGCTGGCAGGGCCGGCGCGAGCGGCCCGAACTGGCGGCCTTCGAAGCCTGGCTGCTCGAGCAGGCGGCCGAGACGCGGCGTGCGGTTGATCTCCAGGCGGCGGAAATGGCCGCCCCATTGCGCTAAATTCAGATGCAAGCCTTGTTTCCCCTGGGCGTAGATTGACGGTCATGAACCCTCGCACCGCCACCCTCGCGCCAACCCTGGCACTCGCCCTGGCGCTGACCTGCGCACTGCCGGCGCGGGCCGCCACAGCACCGGCGGCGGACTTCGCCATCGTCGAGGCACGCGACGCCCTCACCCGCAAGGACCGGCCGCGCCTCGCCGCGCTGAAGGCCGCCACCGCGCAGCACCCGCTGGCTGGCTGGGTCGACTACTGGGAACTCGGCAACCGCCTCGCCGAGGTCCAGGTGGCGGAAGTGGAGGCCTTCTACGCACGCCGCAGCGGCAGCTACGTCGAGGACCGCCTGCGCAACGACTGGCTGCTCGAGCTGGGCAAGCGGCGCGACTGGGTGAACTTCGTGCGCGACTTCCCGCGCTTTCGCATGAACGACGACCGCGAGGTCACCTGCTATGCGCTGCTCACGCGCCACCTCGCCGGCGAGGACGTGCGCGCCGCCGCGCGCACCGCGTGGTTCGCGCAGCGCGACCTCGACGACGGCTGCCATCTGCTGGCCACCACGCTCTACGAAGCGCGCCAGTTCAGCGCCGACGATGCCTGGCAGGAGGCCCGCCTGTCCGTCGAGTTCAACCGCCCGCGTGCCGCGCGCGCCGCCGGCACGCTGGTGCACCCGGCGATGGGCCAGGCCGTCGGCGAACTGCTCGACAACCCGGCGCGCGTGCTCGCCGCCAAGCCGACGAATGCCGAGATCGCGCTGCTCGCGCTGATGCGCCTGGCCGCCAGCGACCCCGATGCCGCCGCGGCGCAGCTCGAAGGCACCTGGGCGCACCGCCTGACGCCGGCGCAGGCCACGCTGGCCTGGGCCGCCATCGGCAAGCAGGCGGCCCTGAAGCACCAGCCGCTCGCACTGGAACACTTCAAGCGCGCCTGGCGCGGCGTGCCGGCCGGCAGCGCGCCCGGCTGGACCGACGACACGCTGGCCTGGTCGGTGCGCGCCGCGCTGCGCGCCAACCCCGCCGGCACCAACCGCTGGGCCGTCATCCAGCGCTCGATCGACGCCATGAGCGCGGCCGAGCAGCGCGATGCCGCCTGGGTGTACTGGAAGGCGCGTGCGCTGCAGGCGCGCGCGCGGCCCGGCATCGAAGGCGACGCCGACCGCGCAAGCGCACAGCTGATGCTGGGAAGCATCGCCGGCCAGCTGAGCTTCTACGGCAAGCTCGCCACCGAAGACCTCGGTGGCGCGGTGCTGCTGCCGCCGGCGCCGCTGCCGCTGACCGAACCCGAGCGCGAGGCCGCGCGCGCCACGCCGGGCTTCGCGCGCGCGCTGCAGCTCATCGCACTGGGCCTGCGCAGCGAGGGCGTGCGCGAATGGAACTTCACGCTGCGCGGCCTGGCCGACCGCGAACTGCTCGCCGCCGCCCAGCTGGCCTGCGAACGCGAGGTCTGGGACCGCTGCATCAACACCAGCGACCGCACGCGCGGCGAGGTCGACATGGCGCAGCGCTTCCCGATGCCCTTCCGCGGCGAGGTGACCGCGAAGGCGCGCGAGATCGGCCTCGACCCGGCCTACGTCTACGGCCTGATCCGCCAGGAATCGCGCTTCGTCACCGACGCGCGCTCCAGCGTTGGCGCCTCGGGCCTGATGCAGATCATGCCGGCCACCGCGCGCTGGACGGCGCGCAAGATGGGCGTCGCCGAGTACAAGCCCGAGGCCATCGCCGACCGCGACATGAACCTGCGCCTGGGCACCGGCTACCTGAAGCTCGTGCTCGACGACTTCGGCGGCTCGCAGGCGATGGCCGCCGCCGCCTACAACGCCGGCCCGAACCGGCCGCGCCGCTGGCGCGAGGGCGGCGTGTTCGAGGCCGCCGCCTGGGCCGAATCGATCCCCTTCAACGAGACGCGCGACTACGTGAAGAAGGTGCTGTCCAACGCCGTGTACTACGCGGCGTTGATGGGGCAGCAGCCACCTTCGCTGAAGTCTCGCCTGGGCGCTGCCATCGGCCCGCGCGAGGGCAACTCGCCGGCGGCCGACACCACCCTGCCCTGATCACCCTGCCCTGATCACCATGTCCGCACAACACATCGTCGTCCTCGGGGGCACGGGCTTCGTCGGCCGGGCCGTCTGCGAACGCCTCGTCGAGCGCAACGGTGGCGGTGGCGGTCGCATCGTCGTGCCGACGCGGCGGCTGGCCCACGGCAGCGCCCTGCGCTCGCTGCCGACGCTGGAACTGGTCGAAGCCAACGTGCACGACGAAGCGGCGCTCGCGCGCCTGCTCGCCGGCGCCGACGCCGTGGTGCAGCTGATCGCCATCCTGCACGGCAGCGCGGCCGAGTTCGAGCGCGTGCACGTCGAGCTGCCGAAGAAGCTGGTGCGCGCCTGCGCCGCCGCCGGCGTACGGCGCGTCGTGCACGTCAGCGCGCTCGGCGTGGCCGTGCCGGGCGCGGCGCCAGGGCCGTCGAACTACCTGCGCAGCAAGGCCGCCGGCGAAGCGGTGCTGAAAGCCGCCGACATCGCGCTCACGGTGCTGCGGCCGTCGGTCATCTTCGGCGCCGAGGACGAGTTCCTCAACCTCTTCGCGCGACTGCAGGCGCTGGCGCCGGTGATGCCGCTGGCCAACCGCGGCGCGCGCTTCCAGCCGGTGTGGGTGGAAGACGTGGCGAGCGCCGTCGTGCGCTGCCTCGACGACAACGGCAGCATCGGCCGCGCCTACGAAGCGGTCGGCCCCAGGATCTACACGCTGGGCGAACTGGTGCGCCTGGCCGGGCGCTGGTCGGGGCACGAGCGGCCGCAGATCCCGCTGCCCGAAGCGCTCGGCCGCGCGCAGGCGTTGGCGATGGAGCTGATGCCCGGCACGCCGCTGATGTCGCGCGACAACATCGACTCGATGCAGGTGCCCAACATCGCCACCGGCACGCTGCCGGGGCTGGAGGCGCTGGGCATCCGGCCGGCGGCGCTGGAGGCCATCGCGCCCGGCTACCTGGGCCGCGAGCCGGGCCGCGCGCGGCTGAACCGCTGGCGCGCCAGCCGCTCCTGAGCCGCGGCACGCGCATCACTGCGATGCGCGCATTGCATCGCCACCGGCACGTTGCGCCGCTAGCATCGCAGGCCTTCTGAACGCAACCGCGGAGCAAACGATGGCGCTGCAACTGGTGATCGGCAACAAGAACTACTCGTCGTGGTCGATGCGGCCCTGGGTGCTGATGCGCGCGCTCGGCATTCCGTTCGAAGAACGCCGGCTGCGCTTCGACTTCGACCCCGACTCGGCGTTCCGGCGCGCGGTGGCCGCGGTCAGCCCGGCCGGCCTGGTGCCGGTGCTGGTGGACGACGGCTTCCCGGTGTGGGACACGCTGGCCATCGCCGAATACCTGCACGACCGCTTCCCGGCGCACGGCGTGTGGCCGGCCGAGACCCGCGCGCGGGCACGCGCCCGCTCGAACTGCGCCGAGATGCACGCCGGCTTCGGCGCGCTGCGCAGCCACTGCCCGATGAACATCGAGGCCGCCCTGCCCGACGTCGGCGCGAAGGTCTGGGCCGAGCAGCCCGCGGTGCGGCAGAACGTGGTGCGACTCGAATCGATGTGGGCCGACGCGCTGGCCGCCAGCGGCGGGCCGTTCGTCTTCGGCGCCTTCTCGGCCGCCGACGCCTACTTCGCGCCGGTGGTGATGCGCTTCGCGACCTACGCGCTGCCGGTGTCCGAGGCCACGCGTGCCTACATGGCACGCGTGCAGTCGCACCCGGCGGTGCAGGCCTTCGTCGCCGACGCGCTCGCCGAGCAGGACTTCCTCGACTTCGAGGAGCCGTACCGCAAGGGGCGCTGACGGCCACGATGGCGGGTCCGGTGAGCGGCACCTTCTACGTCGTCGGCGGCGCGGTGCGCGACGCGCTGCTCGGCCGGCCGTCGAACGACCGCGACTGGGTCGTCGTCGGCAGCACGCCCGAGGCGCTGGCCGCCGCCGGCTACAAGCCGGTCGGCAAGGACTTCCCGGTCTTCCTCGACCCGCGCACCGGCGAAGAGGTGGCGCTGGCGCGCACCGAACGCAAGTCGGCACCGGGCTACCACGGTTTCAGCTTCCACGCCGACCCGTCGGTCACGCTGGAGGACGACCTGGCGCGCCGCGATCTGACCATCAACGCGATGGCGCAGGCCGCCGACGGCCGCATCGTCGACCCCTTCGGCGGCCGCCGCGACCTCGAAGCACGCGTGCTGCGCCACGTCTCGCCCGCGTTCGCCGAAGACCCGGTGCGCCTGCTGCGCCTGGCGCGCTTCGCGGCGCGCTTCCACGACTTCACGATCGCGCCGGAGACGCTGGCGCTGTGCCGCGCGCTCGTCGACGCCGGCGAGGTCGACGCGCTGGTGCCCGAACGCGTGTGGCAGGAACTCGCCCGCGGGCTGATGGAAGCGCGGCCCTCGCGCATGCTGGCCGTGCTGCGCGCGTGCGGCGCGCTCGCGCGCCTGCTGCCCGAGGTGGACCGCCTGTGGGGCGTGCCGCAGCCGCCGGAACACCACCCCGAGGTCGACACCGGTGCGCACCTGCTGCTGGTGCTGGACCAGTGCGCGGACGTGCAGGCGCCGCTCAGCGTGCGCTGGGCGGCGCTGGTGCACGACCTCGGCAAGGGCACGACGCCGCGCAGCGAGTGGCCGCGCCACATCGGCCACGAAGGGCGCAGCGCGACACTGGCGCGCGCCGTGGCCGAACGGCTGCGCGTGCCCAACGACTGCCGCGAACTCGCCGACACGGTGGCGCGCGAGCACACGCACGTGCACGGCAGCGGCGGCTTCGGCGCCGCAGCGCTGGTGCGGCTGCTGGAGCGCTGCGATGCCTTCCGCCGCCCGCAGCGTTTCGCCGAACTGCTGCTGGCCTGCGAGTGCGACGCACGCGGCCGAGCCGGCCTGGAAGCACGGCCTTACCCGCAGCGCGCACGGCTGGCGGCGGCGTTGGCGGCGGCGCAGGCGATCGACAGCGCGGCCGTGGCGGCCGCGGCGGCGGCGCGTGGCGCTAAGGGCCCGGCCATCGGCGCGGCGGTGCACGACGCCCGCGTGGCCGCGGTGGCCGCTACAGAAACGTCCCGATCAGCATCATCAGGAACGTGAGCAGCAGCGAGCTGGTGAGCGGCACGTACCAGTCGCGGCCGCGCACCTTGAACCTGAAGTCGCCCGGCAGCCGGCCGAGGCCGAAACGCTGAAGCCAGCCCTGCAGCCCGTTGAACACCAGGCTGGCGAGCAGGAAGACGATCAGCCAGCGCATCTACAAGGTGTGACAACGGTCGCCGGCCGTGAAGCCCAGCGGGTCCAGGTCGATGCCGCCTGCGAAGCCGATCACCTTGAAGAGCTCGCCCATCTCGTGCTCGGCGAGCAGCTTCTGCGCGTTCGCGATCGTCGGCAGGTCGGCACCGTTGAGCATGTCGAGCAGGCCGCAGTTCATCAGGAAGCGCGCCTGGCTCGTGTAGCCGATGACCTGCGCGCCGGCATCCTGGCCGGCGAGCGCGATGCCGGTGAAGTCGACGTGCGCGGTGATGTCCTTCGCGCCCACGTCGACCAGCGGGTCCATGTCGGCGCGGTGGCCCTGGTGGCACATCAGCGTGCCGCCGGTGCGCTGCGGGTGGTAGTACTCGGCCTCGGGGAAGCCGTAGTCGATGAAGAACATCGCGCCCTTCGTCAGTCGCTCGACGAGCGTGCGCACGAAGGCCTCGGCCTGCGCGTGCAACTCGACCGTCGTGCCGGGCACGTAGGCGGCGTCCACCGGCGGGCGCAGCTCGGTCGGGCGGTCGGCCCAGGCGAAGCGTTCGCCGTCCGGCGCCACGCCGCGCTCGAACCAGCGCGCGCCGTCGAAGTGCAGCAGCTGCACCGGCATCGCGTCGAGCACCTCGTTGCCGACGACGACGCCGCAAATCGCATCGGGCAGCTGCGCGTGCCAGGTCACGCGCGGCGCAAAGCGCGCGAGGCGTTCGCGCTGGCGCGCCGCCAGCGCGCCGGAAAGGTCGACCACGTGATAGCGGATGTCGGCGTCGAGCGCACCCAGCAGCTGCTCGGCGAGGGCGCCGGTGCCGGCGCCAAATTCCCAGACGTCGCGCGCGCCGGCGGCACCCAGCGCCTGCGCCACCTGGCGCGCCAGCGCGGCACCGAACAGCGGGCTCAGCTCGGGCGCGGTGACGAAATCGCTGCCGCCTGCGGGCATGCGGCCGATCACGGTGCCGCCGCGGGCGTAGTAGCCCAGCCCAGGCTCGTACAGCGCCGCCGCCATGAAGCGGTCGAACGGCCACCAGCCGCCGGCCTCACGCAGGCGCCGGGCGATCAGGCTCGATAAACTGCCGGGTTCTGCCGCACTCACCGCGGCATTGTAGGAACCATGGCCTCCCGACCCGTCGTGCTCGTCACCGGCGCCGCCCGGCGCATCGGGCGCAGCATCGCGCTCGACCTCGCCGGCCACGGCTGGGACGTCGCGGTGCACCACCGCGATTCGCCCGCCGACGCCGACGCCGCCGTGTTCGCGCTGCGCAAGGCCGGCGCGCGCGCCGAGGCCTTCGGCGCCGATCTCGCCGACGAGGCGGCCTGCCACGCGCTGCTGCCCGCCGTGCAGCGCGCGTTCGGCCGCGTCGACGCGGTCGTCAACAACGCCTCGGTCTTCGAGTACGACGATGTCGCCGGCTTTTCGCATGCGGGCATGGAACGCCATTGGCGCGTCAACACCGCGGCGGCGATCCTGCTCGCGCGCGCGCTGCACGCGGCGGGCGGCGGCGTCGTCGTCAACCTCCTCGACCAGAAGCTCGCCAATCCGAACCCCGACTACCTGAGCTACACGCTGTCGAAGGCGGCGCTCGAGTCGGCGACGACGATGCTCGCGATGGCCCTTGCGCCCAGCGTGCGCGTGGCCGGCGTCGCGCCCGGCGTCACGCTGCTGTCGGGCGAAATGAACGCCGCCGAGTTCGCGGCTTCGCACAAGATGACGCCGCTTGGCCGGTCGTCCACCCCCGAGGACGTGGCGCGCGCCGTGCGCTTCGTGCTCGAATCGCCGGCCATCACCGGCACCACGATCCTCGTCGACGGCGGCCAGCACCTGCTGGGCCAGCCGCGCGACGTCATGTTCCTCGCACGGGACCGCTGAATGCAGAGCCTCCTGAACCACCCGAGCCTGATGGACTGCCGGCGCCTGTTCCTGCGCGACTACGCGGTGAACATCAACATCGGCGTGCACGACTTCGAGAAGCAGGGCGAGCAGCGCGTGCTGTTCAACGTCGACCTCTACGTGCCGCTGGCGCTGTCGACGCCGAAGGACGACCGGCTCGACGAGGTGGTCGACTACGACTTCATCCGCCGCTCGATCGTCGAGCGCGTGGCGCGCGGCCACATCCACCTGCAGGAGACGCTGGCCGACGACGTGCTGAAGCTGATGCTGGCGCACCCGAACGTGCGCGCCGCCCGCGTGTCGACCGAGAAGCCCGACGTGTATCCCGACTGCGATGCGGTCGGCTGCGAGGTCTTCGGCCTCAAGGAGCAAGCCGCATGAACGACATGACCGACGGCGCCGCCGCGCGCAAGGCGGCCTTCGAGGTCAACAAGCTCAGCAAGCGGCTGCACCGCCAGGTGGGCCAGGCGATCGCCGACTTCAACATGGTCGAGGCCGGCGACAAGGTGATGGTGTGCCTGTCCGGCGGCAAGGACAGCTACGCGCTGCTGGACATCCTGCTGTCGCTGAAGCAGCGCGCGCCGGTGCCCTTCGACATCGTCGCCGTCAACCTCGACCAGAAGCAGCCGGGCTTCCCCGCCGATGTGCTGCCGCGCTACCTGGAAAGCCGCGGCGTGCCCTTCCACATCGAGAACCAGGACACCTACAGCATCGTCAAGCGGCTGGTGCCCGAGGGCAAGACGATGTGCAGCCTGTGCAGCCGGCTGCGCCGCGGAATCCTGTACCGCGTGGCGGGCGAGCTGGGCGCGACGAAGATCGCCCTCGGTCACCACCGCGACGACAGGGTGGTGACGATGCTGATGAACATGTTCTTCGGCAGCCGCCTGAAGGGCATGCCACCCAAGCTGGTGTCCGACGACGGCAAGAACGTCGTCATCCGCCCGCTCGCCTACGTCGCCGAGACCGACCTCGAGAAGTGGGCGGCGCACCGCCAGTTCCCCATCATTCCGTGCACGCTGTGCGGCAGCCAGGACAACCTGCAGCGCGTGCAGGTGAAGAAGATGGTGCGCGAGTGGGAGAGGCAGTACCCCGGCCGCACCGACAACATGTTCACCGCGATGGGCAACATCACGCTGTCGCACCTGATGGACCGGAACCTGTACCCCTTCGCCACGCTCAAACCCACGGGCGTGCCGGACGCCGGCGGCGACATTGCCTTCGACGACGAACCCTGCGCCCCGCCGGCGGTGCCGATCACGCTGCACCGCGCCGAACCTGCGGAGGAGTGAGCACCATGCAACGCCGGATCGCGATCGTCTCGGGCCTGGCCCTGCTGGCCGGCTGCAGCGGGCTGCGCAGCATCACCTGCGACGTGTCCAGCTTCGGCGAGTGGCCGGCCGGCCGCGCGCCCGGCAGTTACGCCTTCGACCGCCTGCCCTCGCAGCAGGCGCAGGCCGCCGAGACCGACGCCATCGAAGGCGCCGCCCGCGCCGCCCTGCAGAAGGCCGGCTTCACGCCCGCCGCCGCTGGCCAGGCGCCCGACGTGCTGGTGCAGGTGGGCGCGCGCACCGCGCGCAGTTCCCGCGGCGTCTGGGACGACCCGATCTGGTGGCGCGGCAGCATCGGCTACTGGCACCGCTCGCCGTGGATCGGCCCCAGCTGGGGCTTCTCGGCCGGCTTCCCGGTGAACCCGCGCTACGACCGCGAGGTGGCGGTGCTGATCCGCGACCGCGAGAGCGGCAAGCCGCTGTACGAATCGCGCGCCAGCAACGAAGGCAGCTACGGGCTGGACACGGCGACGATGGGTGCCATGTTCGAGGCCGCGCTGATGGACTTCCCGCGCCAGGGCGTGAACCCGCGCCGCGTCGTCGTGCCCGCGGCGGGCTGAGGCCGGCGCCGCTCAGCCCGCCGGCGCCAGGAACGAGCGCAGGTCGGCTTCCCAGCCCTTCAGCCGGTCGCGCGCGGAGGCGCGCTGCGCCGGCGTGGTCGCGTTGTGGATCTGCGCGGCGAAGGCGCAGTTGTAGTCGGCCAGGCGGTCCTGGTAGGCGCGGTAGGCCGGGTCCGGCGAACGCTCCGTGCGCTCGACCAGCGTGCGCATCGCGGCCACGATCTGGTCGCGCGACGCCTTCTCGGCGACGAGCCGGCGCAGCGTCTGCGCGGTGTCCTTCTGGCGCCGCTCGCGTTCGGCGAACCAGGCCTCGGGGTCGAACGGCGATGCCGCCAGGCCGGCCTGGATGACGCGGCGCTGCGCATCGCCGATGCCGCCGTAGAGTTGCTCCACGCGCTCGACGGTGCGCTTCATCGCCGCCTTGCGCCGGTCTTCCAGGCTGGGCTGCAGGAACTTCTCGCGCATTTCGGTGCGCTGGGTCGCGAAGCGCTCCTCCAGGTGGCGGAACTGGGCCTCGCCGAGCGTGGGCACGAGATCGGCGCCGACTTCCAGCGACTTGTCGAGCGCCGGCTCGACCAGGTCGCGCAGGCGGCGCTGCCACTGGCAGGCGTCCAGCGGCGTGGTCGGCTCGGTGATCTGCACGGCCGCCGCCGCCAGCACGCCGGTGTACTCGGCCAGCTGCGTTCCGCGGTGCCATTCGAAGAGGCGGTCGATCGCGGCCTTCGCGCGCGGCGTCTGTTCGCTGGAGAAGTCGAAGTAGCCGTCGACCCACCACCACGCCAGCTGTGGACTGTTGCCGTACACCAGCCGCAGCGCGCTGCAACCCGACAGCGCCAGCAGCAAGGCGCCGATAATCGCGGCTTTGGCCAGAAAAGACTGACGCATGGCACTGAACGTCGTGATCATGGCTGCGGGCAAGGGCACGCGGATGAAGTCGGCTCTGCCGAAGGTGCTGCACCGGCTGGCAGGGCGGGCCCTATTGCAGCACGTTCTGGACACGGCTGCCGCGCTGGGACCGGGGCGCACCATCGTCGTCACCGGGCACGGTGCCGCCGCCGTCGAATCGGCCAGCGCCGCCAGCGGCGCCCGCTTCGTGCGCCAGGAGCCGCAGCTGGGCACCGGCCACGCGGTGCAGCAGGCCGTGCCGGCGCTCGACGACGGCCACGCGACCACGCTGATCCTCAACGGCGACGTGCCGCTGATCCGCCCCGAGACCGCCGCCGCGCTGGCCACCGCCTGCGGGGGCACGAAGCTGGCGCTGCTGACGATCGAGCTGCCCGACCCCACCGGCTACGGCCGCATCGTGCGCGCCGCCGACGGCAGCGTGCGCGCGATCGTCGAGCACAAGGACGCCACGCCGGCGCAGCGCGCGCTGCGCGAGGTCTACACCGGCATGATGGCCGCACCCACCGCCGCGCTGAAGCGCTGGCTCGCCGGCCTGCGCAACGACAACGCCCAGGGCGAGTACTACCTGACCGACATCGTCGCGATGGCGGTGGCCGAAGGCACTGCCGTCGTCGCCAGCCCGGCGCCCGACGAAACCGAGGTGCTGGGCGTCAACAGCCCGTTGCAGCTGGCCGACCTGGAGCGCCGCTTCCAGCGTCGCCAGGCCGAGGCGCTGATGGAGGCCGGCGTGCGCATGGCCGACCCGGCGCGCTTCGACCTGCGCGGCACGCTGGCCTGCGGACAGGACGTGGAGATCGACGTCGGCTGCGTCTTCGAGGGCGAGGTCACGCTGGGCGACGGCGCGCGCATCGGCGCCCACTGCGTGATCCGCAACGCACACATCGGCGCCAACGTGACGATCCAGCCCTTCACGTTGATGGACGACGCGAAGATCGGCGCCGGCGCCATCGTCGGCCCGTTCTCGCGCCTGCGCCCCGGCGCCGACCTCGGCGAGGAGGTGCACATCGGCAACTTCGTCGAGGTGAAGAACTCGACGCTGGCCCGGGGCGCGAAGGCCAATCACCTGGCCTACCTGGGCGACGCCACGGTAGGCGAGCGGGTGAACTACGGCGCCGGCAGCATCACCGCCAACTACGACGGCGCGAACAAGCACCGCACCGTGATCGGCGCCGACGTGCACGTGGGCTCGAACTGCGTGCTGGTGGCGCCGGTGACCATCGGCGAAGGCGGCACGGTGGGTGCCGGGTCCACGGTGAGCAAGAACACCGCCCCCGGCCAGCTGACGGTGGCGCGCGCCAAGCAGACCGCCATCGACGGCTGGCAGCGGCCGAAGAAGAAGCCGAAGTAACGGACGCGGCGGGCGCGCACCCGCTCAGCGCGCTTGCGGCTCCAGCCCGCCGGCCAGCCAGGCGCGCAGCTTCGACCCCGCCATCGGCGGCGCCAGCCAGTGGCCCTGCACTTCGTCGCAGCCCTGGTCGCGCATCCACGCGTGCTGGGCCTCGGTCTCGACGCCCTCGGCCAGCGTGCGCAAGCCCAGGCTCTGCGCCATCTGGATGATGGCGCGCGCGATCGCCGCCGAGCTCGCATCGGCCGGCAGGTCCTTCACGAACGAGCGGTCGATCTTCAGCCGGTCCACCGGCAGGTTCTTCAGGTGCCCGAGCGAGGTGTAGCCGGTGCCGAAGTCGTCGACCGCGATGCGCACGCCCAGCGCCTTCAGGCGCAGCAGCGCGCCGCGCACCTGCTCCAGGTCGTCCATCAGCATGCGCTCGGTGAGCTCGAGCTCGAGCATCGAGCCGTCGGTCCCGGTCTCGGCGAGGGCGCGCTCGATGCCTTCGACGAAACCAACGGCGCCGAACTGCATGGTCGACAGGTTCACCGCCACCGGCACCGCCGGCAGGCCGGCGTCGCGCCAGCGGCGCGCTTCGAGCAGCGCTTCGTGCAGCACCCAGTGGCCGATGGGCAGCATCAGCCGGCGCGACTCGGCCACCGGGATGAAGGCGTTCGGCGACACCAGGCCGCGCTCGGGGTGCCGCCAGCGGATCAGCGCCTCGCAGCCGACGAGCGAGCCGTCGGCCAGCGACAGCTGCGGCTGGAAGTGCAGCACGAACTCCTTCGCCGCGATCGCCTGCGTCAGGCGGCTCTCCATCTCCAGTTCGGCGAGCGCCGAGGCCGCCATCTCGGGCTCGAAGAAGCAGCAACCGGCGCGGCCCTTGGACTTGGCGTGGTACATCGCCGTGTCGGCGTGCTTGATGAGCTCTTCGGAGTTGCCGCCGTCACGCGGGAACAGCGCGACCCCGATCGACGGCGTCACCGAGATCGACGCGCCCTCCATCTCCAGCGGCGCCCCCACCGCGGCCAGCAGCTTGTGCGCGACCTCCTGCACGCCGGCGGCCGGCGTGTCGCCGGCCAGCAGCACGACGAACTCGTCGCCGCCGAAGCGCGCCACCAGGTCGCCGGCGCGCAGCGTGCCGGTGATACGGCGCGCGACCGTCTTCAGCAGCGTGTCGCCGGCGAGGTGACCGAGCGAGTCGTTGACGCGCTTGAAGTGGTCGAGGTCGATGAACAGCAGCGCCAGCGAGGTGCCGCGCGCAGCGGCCTGCGCCACCAGCGTCTCGGCCTGCTCGATGAAGGCGTTGCGGTTCGGCAGCCCGGTCAGCGCGTCGTGGTGCGCGAGGTGGTGGATGCGCCGGCGCGCCTCGATGCTGTCGCGCAGGTCGCGCACGATCGTCATGCGCAGGCGCTCGCCCTGGTGGTGCAGCGTGCGCACGATGAACTCCACCGGGATGCGCTCGCCGTTCTTGTGGGCCACGGCGGTCTCGTAGGTCAGCTCGGCGCCGGCGCTCATCACGCCGCCGACGCGCTCGCGCTGGTCGGGGGCGACGAACTCCAGCGCCGGGCGGCCGCGCATCTCGGCCAGCGTGTAGCCCACCAGCGCCAGCAGCGGCGGGTTGACGTCGGTGATGACGCCGTCCTTGTGGAAGGCGATGCCCTCGGCGCTGGCGTGCATGAACTTGGCGAGGCGCTCCTCGCTTTCGCGCAGCGCGAGCTCGGCGCGCCGGTGGCGCGTGATGTCGGCGATCAGCACGAAGGCGCCCACCGGCTCGCCGGCGGCGCCCATGTGCGGCAGCAGGTTGACCTCGATGTGGCGCGTGCCGCCTTCGCCGTCGGGCAGCTGGCGCTCGTACGACGCGGCGCGGCGCTCGCGCAGGATGGCGTCGACCTGCGGCTGGATCTGCTGCGCGGCGGCCTCGCCGATGATCTGCGCGAAGGTCAGGCCGAGGATGTTCTGCTCGTCGCGGCCGAACATCGACGCGTAGCCGAGGTTGGCGTAGCGGCAGGTGAAACCCTGGCGCTCGAAGTAGGCGATCGCGACCGGCACGTTGTTGGCCAGCAGGCGGAACTGCTCGATCTCGGCGCGCAGCGCGACGATCTCCTCGGCCGGGTCGTGCAGGTTCAAGCGCGCGCTCCTCGCTCGGCTTCCGCCGTGGCGGCGGCCAGGCAGAGGTCCTCCCACGCGCGCGCCTTGTCGGGCAGGTTGCGCAGCAGGTACGCCGGATGGTAGGTCACGACGAGCGGCACGCCCTGGTACTCGTGCACGCGGCCGCGCAGCTTGCCGATCGGCTCGTTCGAGCGCAGCAGCGCCTGCACCGCGAAGCGCCCCATCGCGAGGATGATGCGCGGCTGCACGAGCTGGATCTGGCGCACCAGGAAGGGCTCGCAGGCGGCCATCTCCTCGGGCGCCGGGTTGCGGTTGCGCGGCGGCCGGCACTTCAGCGTGTTGGCGATGTAGACGCGCTCGGCCGCGCGGCCCTCGGCCTCGCGCGTGACGCCCAGCGCGCGCAGCATGGCGTCGAGCAGCTGGCCGGCGGGGCCGACGAAGGGCTCGCCCTTCCGGTCCTCCTGCTCGCCGGGGGCTTCGCCGACGACCATCCAGTCGGCCTGCGGGTGGCCGACGCCGAACACCGTCTGCGTGCGGCTGTCGCACAGGCCGCAGGCGCGGCAGACGGCCACGGCCTCGCGCAGCGCCGGCCAGTCGAGCGCGGCGACGGCGCCGGCGTGCAGCGCCGGCGCGGCCGGCTTCGGAGCCGCGGGCGCGGGGCCGGCTGCGGGCGCGGCGGCGGCCTGAGCCGGCGCAGCCACGGGCGCCGCACGCGGCGCGCCGGCCTCGGCCGGTGGCGGCTGCCAGACGCGCAAGCCCATCGCGGCCAGCACGGCCTGCTGGCGTTCACTCCAAGGCATCGCCGGCTTCCGGCTGCACGCGCAGGCTCATGACGACGGCGTCCTCGCGCTTCGACAACGGAGCCGGATAGTAGCCGCGCCGCAGGCCCACCTCGGCGAAACCCCGGCGGGCATAGAGCGCGCGGGCGCGCTCGTTGCTGTGCCGCACCTCCAGCCACAGCATCGACAGGCCGTCGGCGCGGCAGCGCGCCTCCAGCGCGTCCAGCAGCTCGCGCGCCAGGCCGCGCCGCTGCCAGCCCGGTGCGACGGTGAGGTTCAGCAGGTGCATCTCGTCGACGCCGGCCATCGCAACGAGGTAGCCGACGATGCCGTCCTGCGGCGCCGCGAGCACCAGCGCCAGGTAGCCGGCGGCGAGCGAGTCGATGAAGTTGCCGCGCGTCCACGGGAAGCTGTAGGCGCCAGCCTCGATGGCCATCACGGCGTCGAGGTCGGAGACCGTCATCGCGCGCAGCGCGGCGCCGGGCCTGGCGAGCGCGCTCACCGCGGCGCTCCCGTTGCGGCCTCGCGGACGGCGGCGCGTTCCTCGGTGGTCAGCGCGACCTTGTCGCGCAGGTACAGCGGCAGCGCGTCGGCGGCGTCGACCGCCTGCCCGGCGGCGTACGCGGCCGCCGCCAGCCGCCCGAGCGCGGCGGCGCGGTCGGCCTCGGCCGGCACGCGCTGCACGGCGGCCGGCAGCGACAGGCGTTCGCCGAAGGCGGCGAGCGCGCTGCCGGCCACGCAGGGCGGAGCCTGCCGCCAGGCCACTGCCAGCGCCGGCAGCGTGTAGAGCGCCGGCGCCGCCAGCGTCTGCCAGGCGCCGTCGGCCCAGCGGTAGCGGCCGGCGTAGACCTCGTCCATGCGGGCATCCATCGCGACGCCGACCTCGAAGCCGTCGCCGGCGCCGAGCTGCGCGCGCGCGTCGTCGGCCACGAGCAGCAGGCTGTCCAGCGGCAGCAGCGGCCGGGCGAGGCCGAACCCCAGGCCCTGCGCCACCGCGCAGCTGGTGCGCAGGCCGGTGAAGGCGCCGGGGCCGCGACCGAAGCCAATGGCGTCGATCGCGGCCATCGGCAGGCCGGCCGCGTCGAGCAGCCGGCGCAACGCCGGCAGCAGTGCCGCCGACGCGCGCGGGCCGCCGGGCTCGGCATGGCCGACGACGCGCCCGCCGGCCCCCAGCGCGAGCGCGAGCGACTCGGTCGAGGTGTCGAACGCGAGCACGCAGCCGGCGCCTCGATCGCCGGCGCTCATGCCGCCTTCCCCGCCAGCGGCACGCGCGCGGCCGGCGTGCGCAGGCCCAGCAGCAGCCCCACCGTCACGCACACCAGGCCGCCGAGCGCCGCCACGCCCAGCGGCTCG
The DNA here is from genome assembly GCA_963204815.1 of Pseudomonadota bacterium. Lineage (GTDB taxonomy): Bacteria > Pseudomonadota > Gammaproteobacteria > Burkholderiales > Burkholderiaceae_C > Rubrivivax. Next base: position 22,642 of record CAUJHQ010000041.1, read on the forward strand.
CCGAGCAGCGGCACCGCGGCGAGGGCGGCGAGCGCCGGCACGAAGGAGGTCATCATCGTCGTGCGCACCGGCCCGAAGGTGGCCACCACCTGCGTGAAGGCGAGGCCGGCCGCCAGCATCGACAGCCCGCCCTGGAACACGGCCTGGAAGGCGATCTCGCGCCAGGGCGCGGCCGCCAGCCCGCTGGGCACGAGGCCCGCGGCCACGCCCACGCCGTACAGCGGCACGCAGACGGCCAGGCAGCCGAGTGCGATGGCCATCGTGGCGTCGATGGCGCCGACCTTCCAGCGCCGGCACAGCACGCCGTAGAGGGCCCAGGTCATGCTGGCGGCCAGGAACAGCAGGTCGCCCTTCCAGACATCGCGGCCGTCGAAGGCCTGCAGCAGGCTGTTGCCGCCGACGAGCAGGTCGCCGGCGACGATGCACGCCAGCCCGGCCACGCGCCACGCCGTGAGGTGCTCGCGCAGCAGGAAGACGGCGAACACCGCCGTCCACAGCGGCAGCGAACCCGGCATCAGCACCGCGGCGTGCGCCGCCGGCGCGAAGAAGAACGCGCTGTACGCCAGCGCGCAGTAGCCGAAGCCGGCGATGAAGGCGAGCGTGGCGCCACGCGACAGTGCGCGCTCGCCGCCGAGCCCGCTGCGCAGCGCACCCCAGCGCCGCAGCGCGAACGGCAGCACGACGAGGCCGGAGAACGCGAAGCGCACGAAGGCGATGTCGAACGCGGTGAGCGAATGCCGCGCACTGACGCGCGCGACGAGGATGAAGGACGTCCACAGCGCCACCACGGCCAGCGCGCACGCGGCACCGATCCAGCGGGCGCGCCGCGACGGGGGCAGGCCATGCATGCGACCGAGTTTAGCCGTGCGATCATCGACGCATGCCCTTGCGACGACTGGCCCTTGCGCTGCTGCTGGCGGCGACCCTGCCGGCCCGCGCCGACGGCCTGCCCCCCGAGGTCGACCAGGCCCTGCAGCGCGCCCGCGTGCCGGACGACGCGCTCGCCGTCGTCGTGCAGGACGTCGCCAACGGCCGCACGGTGCTGTCGCAGCACCCGACGCGCGCCGTCAACCCGGCCTCGCTGACCAAGCTGCTGACGACCTACGCCGCACTCGACCGCCTGGGCCCGGCCTGGACCTGGACGACACCCGTCTGGCTGCAGGGCCGCGTCGCCGACGGCGTGCTCGACGGCTCGCTCGTCATCAAGGGCAGCGGCGACCCGACGCTGGTGCTGGAGCGCCTGTGGCTGCTGCTGCGCCGCGTGCAGCAGCTCGGCGTGCAGGAGATCCGCGGCGACATCGTGCTCGACGGCAGCGCCTTCGCCGTGCCCGACGGCCAGCCGGGCGACTTCGACGGCGAGCCGATGCGGCCCTACAACGCCCGCCCCGGTGCGCTGCTGCTGAACTACCGCGCCGTCACCTACACCTTCGTGCCCGACGCCACCGCCGGCGTGGCACGCGTGCAGGCCGAGCCGCCGCTGGCGAACACGCCGGTCGACCGCACGGTGCCGCTCACCGATGGCCCCTGCAACGACTGGCGCGCAACGCTGAAGGCCAGCTTCGGCACCGGCGTGCGCTTCGCGGGCGCCTACCCGCTGGCGTGCGGCGAGCTGGCCTGGCCGGTGGCCGACGCGACGCCCGCCACTTACAACGCCCGCCTCGTCGAGGCGCTGTGGAAGGAAATGGGCGGCCGCCTGGCCGGCAGCGTGCGCGAAGGTCTGGCGCCGGCCGACGCGAAGCCGAGCTTCGAGTGGCGCTCGCCGCCGCTGGCCGACGTGGTGCGCGAGATCAACAAGTACAGCAACAACGTGATGGCCCAGCAGCTCTTCTACACGCTGGACCTGGTGCGCCACCCGGCGCAGCCGGCCACCGCCGAGGGCGCCCGCAGCGAGCTGCGGCGCTGGGTCGCCGACCGCCTGGGCGCGCTGCCGCCGGAACTGGTCATCGACAACGGTTCCGGCCTGTCGCGCGAGACGCGCATCAGCCCGCGCACGCTGGCCCGCCTGCTCGCGCTGGCCTACGACAGCCCACTGATGCCCGAGCTGGCCTCGTCGCTGCCGGCGGCCGGCATCGATGGCACGCTGCGGCGCGCCCGCGCGACGGCCGGCCGCGCGCACCTGAAGACCGGCTCGCTGCGCGACGTGAGCGGGCTCGCCGGCTACGTGCTGTCGGCCAGCGGCCGTCGCTACGTGCTGGTGGCGGTGATCCAGCACCCGAACGCCGGCGCCGCGCGGCCGGCCCTGGAAGCCCTGGTGAACTGGGTGGCACGCGACGCGCCGGCCCGCTAGCGGGGACAATCGCGCCATGAACCTGCAAGACGGCCTCGGCTACATCGCCGCCACGCTGACCACCGCGTCCTTCGTGCCCCAGGCGTGGCTGACGCTGCGCACGCGCAACGTCGCCGGCATCTCGCTGGGCATGTACAGCGCGTTCACGCTCGGCGTGCTGCTGTGGCTGCTGTACGGCATCGCGATCGGCGAGTGGCCGATCATCATCGCCAACGCCTTCACGACGGCGCTTGCGGCGACGATCCTCGTGACGAAGATCGTCGTCGAGCGCAGCAACCGGCGCTAGAAGGGGTTGCGGCGCGCGCGGTCGATCGCGAGCAGGCCGATCTGGCGGTGGACCGGGAAGCCCGGGCGCAACTCGTCGGCCCACATCCACGATTCGGCGGCGGCGCCTTCGACCAGCGTGGACGTGTCGCACAGCGGCAGCACGATCGTGTCGTTGCAGGCCGCCAGCGAGATGTTCGACACGTTGTAGAACGACGGCGCGCGCACCATCGCCTGCGTGCGCAGGTCGGTCTGCACGAGCGCCACGAAGCGGCCGTCGAGCACGATGTTGACGCCCAGCTGCTCGTTGAATGCCGCCGTCAGGCGCGACAGCAGCGCCGCGCGGTCGGTGCCGCCGAATTCGACGCGCTGCTTGATCGCGAACGGCGTGAGGCCCATGTCCGGCACCGACGAGACGATGACCTTGACGCCGAAATCGACGAGGCGGTTCACCTCCAGCGCCAGTTCGCGGCCGCGCACGCGCAGTTCGGCGGTGAGGTCTTCCTCGCTGCGACCGGGGTACTGCCGATAGAGCTCGACGATGTCGTTGGCACCGGCCAGCACCGTCGCCAAGTCGCCCTCGGCGAAGCCGCCGGCGGCGGTCTGGGCGTCGACCTGCACCTTGATGTCGGCCACCTTCGCGCCCGGGCTCGCCAGCATGCGCGCCTTCGGCTGATCGGTGTTGCCGGGGTTGCACTCGGCAAAGACGAACGCGTACAGGCTGGCGAGTTGCTGCACCCAGTTCGGGAACCGGGTGCAGTCGACCACCGGCTCGCTGCCGTCGGTGGGGGAGGTCAGGCCGTTGACGCTGTACTTGCGGCCCTGGCCGTCGAGCGCGCTCGACTCGTCGCCGAAGGCGAGCAGGCGCTTCGGCGCGAACGGGTCGTACTGCGAGGTCCCGCCGCCGCAGGCCGCGAGCAGCACCAGCGCAAGGCCGGCGAGCGCGCCGCGCCGAGCGCGACCGGGAATCCAGCGAGAGGTCATCTTGGCTCCGGAAGGGAATCGGTGCCGGCTGCGTGTCACGCCGCGGCGGCGCGCACCAGCCGGTCGCGCACGCCATCCCATTCGGGGCCGGGCGGCGGCTGCTCGACCCAGATGGCCGACGCGCCACCGGCATCGAAATCGCGCAGCACGGCGAACAACTCGTGCGCCACCTCGGCGGGGTCGCCCGGCATCGCCTTGAAGGCCGCCCGGGCTGGCGCCGGGAGCACCGTGCGGGAATATACCGCGACACCCGCCGGCACCCCCCCGGCCAGCGCCCGTGCCAGATCGGCCGGCGCCAGCAGGCGCACCCGGGCGCGCGGCGCGTAGTGCGCGGCCAGCGTGCCAGGCGCGCGGGGCGACGCGGCATCGGGCGCTGCGAGCACGTCGCCCAGGGTGGCTTCGAGGCGGCGGCGGTCCAGGCCACCGGGGCGCAGCAGCGTCGGTCGCGCGCGCGTGCAGTCGACGATGGCCGATTCGATGCCGACGTCGCACGGCCCGCCGTCGAGCACGACGAGCGCGTCGCCGAACTCGTCGACCACATGCTGCGCGGTCGTCGGGCTGACGCGCCCGAAGCGGTTCGCGCTCGGGCCGGCGACGCCGGCAACGCCGCGGTGCGCGCATGCGCGCAGCAGCGCCAGCGCAACCGGATGCGACGGCAGCCTCAGGCCGATGCTGTCCTGGCCGCCGGCCGCCGCCGCCGCGACGCCGTGCCGGCGCGGCACGATCACGGTCAGCGGCCCCGGCCAGAACGCGTCGGCGAGGCGCCGCGCGGCGGCACTGAAGTGGGCGGCGAAGCGCTCGGCCGCGGCGAGGTCGGCCACGTGCACGATCAGCGGGTGGTCGGCCGGCCGCCCCTTGGCGGCGAAGATGCGCGCGACGGCCGCGTCGTCGTCGGCGCGCGCGCCGAGCCCATAGACGGTCTCGGTGGGAAAGGCGACGAGCCGGCCGGCGGCGATCGTGTCCGCGGCGGCCTCCAGTGCGCGCGGGTCGCGTCCGTCGAGCAGCGGCATGCCGGGCTCAGAACGCCGGCAGGCCGAGCGCCGCCGCCGCCCGCAGCGCGACGCGGCGCGCCTCGGCGGCGCTGGCGGCGGTGATCGTCAGGTGGCCCATCTTGCGGCCCGGGCGGGCCTCGGACTTGCCGTACAGATGCAGGTGCGTGCCGGGCAACGCCAGCACGGCCGGCCAGTCGGGCTCGACCGCCACCGCGCCGCCGGCGCGGAACCAGAGGTCGCCCAGCAGATTGAGCATGACCGCCGGTGAGTGCAGGCGCGGCGCGACGAGCGGCAGGCCGGCGAGCGTGCGCACCTGCAGGTCGAACTGAGACAGGTCACAGGCGTCGATGCTGTAGTGGCCGGAGTTGTGCGGCCGCGGCGCCATTTCGTTGGCGACGAGGCGGCCGTCGGCGAGCACGAAGAACTCGACGCACAGCACGCCGACGTAGGACATCGACGCCGCCAGTTGGCCGGCAGCCTGGACGGCGCGGCCCGCGAGAGCGGCGTCGATGTCGGGCGGCGGCACCTGCGTGACGGCGAGGATGCCCTCGCGGTGCAGGTTCTGCTGCACCGGCAGGTTCACGATCGAGCCGTCGCGGCCGCGCGCGACGATGACGCTGAGCTCGCGCGCCAGCGGCAGGCGCTGTTCCAGCACGCAGGGGGCCTGCTGCAGTTGCCGCCAGGCGTCGGCCAGCGCGGCACGCGAGGCGACGGTGACCTGGCCCTTGCCGTCGTAGCCCAGGCGCGCGGTCTTCACGATGCCGGGCAGCAGCGCGTCGAGCGCCGGCGAGGCGAGGTCTGCCGCCGACTCGATGGTCGCGAACGGCGCACAGGGCACGCCGGAGGCCTGGAAGTGCCGCTTCTCGGCGGCACGGTCCTGGCAGATCTGCACGGCGTCGGCCCCTGGTGCGACCGGCCGCGTACCGGCGAGCGCGCGCAGCGCCTGCGCCGGCACGTTCTCGAACTCGGTGGTCACGGCGGCGCAGCGCGCGCCGAGGTCGGCGAGAGCGCCTTCGTCGAGGTAGGGCGCAACGAGGTGGTGCTCGGCCACCGCACCCGCGGGGCTGCCGGCGTCGGGGTCGAGCACGGCGACGCGGTAGCCGAGGGTCTGCGCTGCGTGCGCGAACATCCGGCCGAGTTGTCCACCCCCCATGACGCCGAGCACGGCCGGGGCGGCGATCGGAAACGACGCCGTCACTTCTTCAGGTCCTGCGTCATGGCGCGTGCCGCCTCGGTCTGCCGGGCCCGGAATTCCTTCAGCTTCGCGCGCAGCGTGGGGTCGTCGTTGGCCAGCATCGCGATCGCGAACAGCGCCGCATTGGCCGCCCCTGCCGGCCCGATCGCGAACGTCGCGACCGGGATGCCCTTGGGCATCTGCACGATGGAGTAGAGCGAGTCGAGACCGCTCAGGTGGCGCGACGCGACCGGCACCCCGAGCACCGGCACCGTGGTCTTGGCCGCCAGCATGCCCGGCAGATGCGCCGCCCCGCCCGCCCCGGCAATGATCGCCTTCAGGCCACGCGCCTCGGCCTGCTCGGCGTAGGCAAACATGTCGTCGGGCATGCGATGCGCGGACAGGACCTTCGCCTCGTAGGGAACGCCGAAGTCGTCGAGGATTGCGGC